>NZ_JMPL01000013.1 GCF_000735365.1 Kluyvera ascorbata ATCC 33433
AAATGGCGGTGAGGCGGGGATTCGAACCCCGGATGCAGCTTTTGACCGCATACTCCCTTAGCAGGGGAGCGCCTTCAGCCTCTCGGCCACCTCACCAACAACACCTCTTGCGAGTGCTTCGAAGAACTTGTTTCTGCTCATCGTCGCTGTGTGGCGCACATATTACTTTCTGGGACTTATAAGTCAAACAATTTTCCGTAGATTTTTTTCGTTTGCACATTTCACACGCAATAAGCTGTTAAAAAAGACAGAATGCACGTTTTATCAACAGATAAATTGCGTTTTTGCCGGTATAGCAGCAAAAAAGAAAATGGGCGTAAAAGCGCTGGAGCGAAGAAAAAAGGAAAAAAATGAGAGGAAAGCGAAGAAAACTGCGAGAGGTGCGTCTCACCCGCGGGGTGAGACGCGAGAACTTAGTAACTGGACTGCTGGGATTTTTCAGCCTGGATACGCTGGTAGATCTCTTCACGGTGAACAGAGACCTCTTTAGGGGCATTTACGCCGATGCGCACCTGGTTACCCTTCACCCCTAAAACTGTCACAGTGACCTCATCTCCAATCATGAGGGTCTCACCAACTCGACGAGTCAGAATCAGCATTCTTTGCTCCTTGAAAGATTAAAAGAGTCGGGTCTCTCTGTATCCCGGCATTCTCCATCATATAACGCCAAAAGGTCAGCAATGACAAACACCTTCGTGTAAGCGGTCACAGCATCACACTCTGTTAAATGTAAGTTTAGCCGATTTACATGACTTCAACCTGACTTTATCGTTATCAGTACCGCATATGCAAGGTGCCTTAACGTTTAACGTTAAGGCACCCGCATGCGTTTATTGTTATTACAGTTTAGCGCTGACCCAGCCTTTCACACTGGACAGTGCAGCAGGGAGCGCAGACGCGTCGGTACCGCCAGCTTGCGCCATATCCGGACGTCCGCCCCCTTTGCCGCCCACCTGCTGAGCGACCATGCCAACCAGCTCCCCTGCTTTCACACGGTCGGTCACATCCTTAGACACGCCTGCAATCAGAGAAACCTTACCTTCTGCAACCGTCGCCAGCACGATAACCGCAGAACCCAGTTGGTTCTTCAGATCGTCGACCATAGTACGCAGCATCTTCGGCTCAACGCCGGCAAGCTCGCTCACCAGCAGGTTAACGCCGTTAATATTCTCAGCTTTGCTGGAAAGGTTCGCGCTTTCCTGTGCTGCCGCCTGCTCTTTAAGCTGCTGCAGCTCTTTTTCCAGCTGACGCGTACGTTCAATAACGGTACGCACTTTTTCGGTGACGTTATGGCTGTCGCCTTTCAGCAGCTGCGCAATATCGCTCAGGCGATCGCTTTCAGCGTGCAGCGTGGCAATCGCGCCTTCGCCGGTTACGGCTTCGATACGACGAACGCCTGCCGCAGTGCCTGACTCAGACACGATGCGGAACAGACCGATATCGCCGGTACGAGAAGCGTGGGTACCACCGCACAGCTCAGTAGAGAAGTCGCCCATGCTCAGAACGCGAACGTGGTCGTCATATTTCTCACCGAACAGCGCCATTGCGCCCTTCGCTTTCGCCGCTTCGAGATCCATGATGTTGGTTTCGATTGGCAGGTTGCGACGAATCTGAGCGTTGACCAGATCTTCAACCGCGCGAATCTCTTCTGGCTTCATGGCTTCGAAATGAGAGAAGTCGAAACGCAGAACCTTGTCGTTTACCAACGAGCCTTTCTGCGCAACGTGCGTACCCAGAATCTGGCGCAGCGCCGCGTGCATCAGGTGCGTTGCAGAGTGGTTCAGACGAATGCGTGCACGGCGTGCTACATCAACGTCAGCCTGCACACCGTCACCCACTTTCAGCGCGCCGGTCGCCAGTTTGCCGAGGTGACCAATCGCCTGGCCGTATTTCTGGGTGTCGCTGACCGCAAAGCTAAAGCCCGCGCCTTTCAGTTCGCCCTTATCGCCAACCTGACCGCCTGATTCGGCATAGAATGGCGTCTGGTCCAGCACCACAACCGCTTCCTGACCGGAAGCGATAGACTCTACCGCTTTGCCGTCAACGAACAGCGCAGTGACTTTGCCGTTCAGTTCCAGATGGTCATAGCCTTTAAATTCTGAAGTACCATCAACGCGAATCATCGCGTTGTAGTCGGCGCCAAAACCGCTGGACTCGCGCGCACGACGGCGCTGCTCTTCCATTGCGGCTTCAAAGCCAGCTTCATCAACCTTGATATTGCGCTCACGGCAAACGTCCGCCGTCAGGTCAACCGGGAAGCCGTAGGTGTCGTACAGACGGAATGCGGTTTCGCCGTCCAGCGTGTCGCCGGTCAGTTTTGCCAGCTCTTCGTCGAGCAGCGCCAGACCACGCTCCAGCGTACGAGCAAACTGTTCTTCTTCGGTTTTCAGAACCTGCTCAACCTGCGCCTGCTGACGTTTCAGCTCTTCACCTGCGGCACCCATCACGTCTACCAGCGGGCCAACCAGCTTGTAGAAGAAGGTGTCTTTCGCGCCCAGCATGTTGCCATGACGGACCGCACGACGAATGATGCGACGCAGCACATAGCCGCGGCTTTCGTTAGACGGCATCACGCCATCGGCAATCAGGAACGCACAGGAACGAATGTGGTCCGCGATAACGCGCAGGGACTTGTTGCTCAGGTCGGTTGCGCCGGTCGCTTTTGCCACCGCGTCAATCAGCTTACGGAACAGGTCGATGTCATAGTTGGAGTTCACGTGCTGCAGGACAGCGGTGATACGCTCCAGACCCATACCGGTATCCACAGACGGCTTCGGCAGCGGTTCCATGGTGCCGTCAGCCTGACGGTTGAACTGCATGAAGACGATGTTCCAGATCTCAATGTAACGGTCGCCGTCTTCTTCAGCGGAACCCGGAGGGCCGCCCCAGATGTGGTCGCCGTGGTCATAGAAGATCTCGGTGCACGGGCCGCAAGGACCGGTGTCGCCCATCTGCCAGAAGTTATCCGATGCGTACGGCGCACCTTTGTTGTCGCCGATACGGATGATGCGCTCACGCGGGATACCGACTTCTTTTTCCCAGATTTCGTAAGCTTCGTCATCGCTCTCATAGACGGTGACCCACAGACGCTCTTTCGGCAGGGCGAACCAGTTTTCCCCGGTCAGCAGTTCCCACGCGTATTGAATAGCGTCGTGCTTGAAATAGTCGCCGAAGCTGAAGTTACCCAGCATTTCGAAGAAGGTGTGGTGACGTGCGGTGTAACCGACGTTTTCCAGGTCATTGTGTTTACCGCCCGCACGTACGCAACGCTGCGCGGTGGTCGCGCGAGAATAATTACGCTTGTCGAGACCGAGGAACACATCTTTGAACTGGTTCATCCCGGCATTGGTAAACAGCAACGTAGGGTCGTTATTCGGCACCAGGGAGCTGCTGGCAACTACCTGATGGCCTTTACTATGGAAAAAGTCGAGAAACGCCTGACGGATCTCAGCGGTGCTCTTGCTCATAATTATCCTGACATCAAGCTACACTTCATCCTCCAAACCGCGAGGCAACGGCTGTTTTCACCTTCAGACACATACTGAAGTACCCGTCTGAAGCTTCTCTCGCCCGCCGCTCGGATGCGGCTTGAATGATTTTGTGTATTAAGGAATATTCGTCACCGACGCGGATTGCTTTAAAAACAACCCGCCTCCGGACGGAAAAAGTGGGAATAAGATAAGTTTTCTTTAAAGGGAAGTAAAATCCCCAGTGCGGTCAATCCGCAAAATTTCGCCATATTTCCTGGATATCTTCCATCAGGTAGCCACGGTAGAGCAAAAATCGCTGGATTTTGACCTTTTCAGCAAAGGTAGTTGGCAGCGGCTCACCGTATTTTCTCACCGCCTGATCGCGTGCCAGCGCCGCCCAGTCAATGTCGCACTCACGCATGGCTTGCTCGATGGCGTCGCGCGCAATGCCCTTTTGCCCCAATTCCTGACGAATCCGCGCCGGGCCGTACCCTTTGCGGCTACGTCCGGCCATAAATTGCTGCACAAAGCGACTATCGTCGAGATAGCGGTTTTCAAAACACCAGGCTACCACCTTTTCAACATCTTCCGGCGGTGCATCGATGGGCTCTGGACCATTTTTCCCCATCACCGGGGCGGTAAGTTTGCGCCGCAGCTCCTGTTCGCTGTGGTCGCGCATCGCCAGAATGCGAATGGCGCGATCCAGCAGGCGGGCATAGGCGGAACGACGCGGTGAGTTTTCGGTCATGATGTTTTACCGTCGTGATAAATGCAAAAAGGGCTGCATAAGCAGCCCTTCGTCTCAGTTCAGAGATTATCAGAAGTCTTCGTTGGTTTCTTCAACGCTGTTGTTATCAACGGCGAAGTCCGGCGTAGAGTCCTGGTTGTTGAGCAGCAGCTCACGCACCTTCTTCTCAATTTCTTTCGCCGCAGCCGGGTTCTCTTTCAGCCAGGAGATAGCGTTCGCTTTACCCTGACCAATTTTGTCACCGTTGTAGCTGTACCAGGCGCCCGCTTTCTCAATCAGCTTCTCTTTCACGCCAAGGTCGACCAGCTCACCGAAGAAGTTGATGCCTTCGCCGTAGAGGATCTGGAATTCAGCCTGTTTGAACGGAGCTGCAATTTTGTTCTTCACAACCTTCACGCGGGTTTCGCTGCCGACAACGTTGTCGCCCTCTTTCACAGCGCCGATACGACGGATATCAAGACGTACGGAAGCGTAGAACTTCAGCGCGTTACCACCGGTGGTGGTTTCTGGGTTACCGAACATCACGCCAATTTTCATACGGATCTGGTTGATGAAGATAAGCAGCGTGTTGGACTGCTTCAGGTTACCCGCCAGCTTACGCATCGCCTGGCTCATCATACGTGCCGCGAGGCCCATGTGAGAGTCGCCGATTTCGCCTTCGATTTCCGCTTTCGGCGTCAGTGCCGCAACGGAGTCGACAACGATAACGTCTACCGCACCAGAACGCGCCAGCGCGTCACAAATTTCCAGCGCCTGTTCACCGGTGTCCGGCTGAGAACACAGCAGGTTGTCGATATCAACGCCCAGCTTGCGAGCATAGACTGGGTCCAGCGCGTGTTCAGCGTCGATAAACGCACAGGTTTTGCCTTCACGCTGCGCGGCAGCGATAACCTGCAGCGTCAGCGTTGTTTTACCGGAGGATTCTGGCCCGTAGATTTCGACGATACGGCCCATTGGCAGGCCGCCAGCGCCCAGCGCGATATCCAGCGAAAGCGAACCGGTAGAGATAGTTTCCACGTCCATGGAACGGTCTTCACCCAGACGCATGATGGAGCCTTTACCGAATTGCTTTTCGATCTGGCCCAGCGCTGCAGCCAACGCTTTCTGTTTGTTTTCGTCGATAGCCATTATTACTCCTGTCATACCGGGTGTTACCGGATAGTGAATTCTGTTCTGTTGAGGCAATTATACTGTATGGTCATACAGTATCAAGTGTTTTGTAGAAATTGTTGCCAGAGGAGATTAAGCGCGTAGGCCGTCGCCTGACGACGTACTGATTCGCGGTCCCCCTCGAAGCATTCACGCTGTGTAATGCCCTGCCCAGCGGCGGTGGCAATACCAAACCAGACTGTGCCCACCGGCTTTTCAGCGCTGCCGCCGTCTGGCCCGGCAATGCCGCTGACCGAGATGGCAAAATCGGCACGCGCCGCGCGCAGTGCGCCAATTGCCATCTCTATAACCACCTGCTCGCTGACCGCGCCATACTGTTCGAGCGTCACTTCACGCACGCCGATCATCTGCGATTTCGCCTCGTTGCTGTAGGTCACGAAACTGCGTTCAAACCAGGCCGAACTACCGGCAATATCGGTAATGGCTTTCGCTATCCAGCCACCGGTACAGGACTCTGCGGTGGTGAGTGTCGCCCCGCGAGCCTTCAGCGCCAAGCCGACCTGTTCGCTAAGCTGCATTAATTCTGAATCTGTCATCATCGCTCCGCTTAAGCTCGATAAAGAGGCCATCAAAGATAGCACTTTCAGAACAGATGTGGGGACGGGATAGTGATTTTACGAGGGGGATTCCGAAATTGAACGCCCCGGAAGAACCGGGGCGAAGAAAGGCCAGATTTAGCGCATGCTGGCAGCGATAAGCTCGACGTTATGACGCAGCATTTTGACATAGCTGTCCGCCACGCCACCCGGTTTTGACAGCGCTTCCGGATACAGCTCACCGCCCGGCTGTGAGCCGGTCGCCGCTGCAATCTGCTTCACCAGACGTGGGTCAAGCTGGTTTTCCATAAACCAGGTATGCACGCCGTCAGCCTTAATTTGCGTAATCAACGCCGCTACCTGAGCCGCGCTGGCTTCGCTCTCGGAAGAGAGCCCCTGCGGAGCCAGGAAGGTGACGCCATAAGCCCGCGAGAAATAGCCGAAGGCATCGTGGCTGGTCAACACTTTACGCTTCGCCTGTGGAATGGCGCTGAACTGCTGTTTAGTCCAGGTGTGAATGTCGTTAAGCTCACCAATATAGCGCTTGCCGGAGGCGTTCAGCGCCGCGCTGTCTTCTGGGTCGGCTTTGACCAGTCCGGTCAAAATATTCTGCGCATACAGTGCGCCATTCGCTGCGCTGTTCCAGGCGTGCGGGTCGGTGACCGTTTTGCCGTCTTCATCCAGCGTATGCGTTTTCACTCCCGTCGAGGCGACTATCAGCTCACCTTTAAAACCGGAGGCCTTAATGAGGCGGTCCATCCAGCCCTCCAGCCCCAGCCCGTTAACCACCACCACATCCGCTTTACTGAGCAGCGCGCTATCCTGCGGCGACGGCTCGAAGGTGTGCGGGTCGCCGTCCGGGCCAACCAGCGTGTCGACGTGGACATGTTCACCGCCGACCTGTTTCACCATATCGCCCAGCACCGAGAAACTGCTGACCACGTTCAGCGTTTTTGCCATCGCACCTTGCGCCGTCAGCCCTAACGCCAACGCCAGAATCACCCCAATACGTTTCATTATGTCCCCTATCCTCTTCGTTTTTGCCAGCTAACGGTCAGCCGGCTTCGCTTGCCAAAAAACACAGAAATCAAAAATACGCCGCTGGCGGTGAGCACAATCGATGGCCCTGCGGGAAGATTCGCCGCCCACGACAGGCTGAGCCCCATCCAGGCGCATATTCCGCCTATCAGCGCCGCCAGCAGCAGAATTGACGGTAAGGTTTTCGCCCAGCAGCGCGCCGCGACGGCGGGCAGCATCATGACGCCTACCGCCATCAGCGTGCCCAGCACCTGAAAGCCAGCCACCAGGTTGAGCACCAGCAACGCCAGAAATAGCCCGTGCAGCAACACGGGCAGCCAGCGCGCATTCACCTGCAGCCAGCTGCTGTCAAACGCTTCACTCACCAGCCCCCGGTAGAAGAGAGCAATGCAGAGCAGCGTCAGGCTGGCGACGCCCGCCACAAACAGCGCGGCATCGTTATCCACCGCCAGAATCGAACCGAACAACAGGTGCAGCAGGTCAACGTTGGAGCCGCGTAGCGAGACCAGCGTGACCCCCAGCGCCAGCGACCCTAAGTAGAATCCGGCAAAGCTGGCGTCCTCTTTCAGCGGCGTGCGACGGCTGACCCAGCCGGCCACCAGCGCCACCGTAATACCGGCAATAAAACCGCCGACGGTCATCGCCAGCAGCGACATGCCGTTCACCAGATAGCCCACCGCCACGCCGGGAAGAATGGCGTGCGACAGCGCGTCGCCCATCAGGCTCATTCGCCGTAGCAGTAAAAAGACGCCGAGGATCGTAGTGCTGAGCGACAGGGCAAGGCAGACCACCAGCGCCCGGCGCATAAAGCCAAATTCAATAAAGGGTTGGAAAAAGGTGTGCCAGATCATGCGAGCCTCGCGGAGCTAAACGCCGGAAGCACGTCGCGGGTATGTCCCCAGCAGGCATTTTGTGGGGCCAACAGCAGCGTTTCCGGGAAATACTCCGCCACGCGCTGGTTATCGTGCAGTACCGCCAGCACGGTCTGCCCCTGCTGATGCATCTCCTGAATCACGCCCATCAGGTCATGGCTGGTCGCTTCATCAATGCCGGTGAAGGGCTCATCGAGCATCACCAACGGTGCCCGCTGCACCAGCACGCGGGCAAAGAGCATCCGCTGAAATTGACCGCCGGACAGCGCATCAATCGGGGTTTTCGCCATGCTCGCCAGCCCGACTCGTGCCAGCGACGCCTGAATGCGCTGGAGCGTATCGCTACGCAGGCCGCGCAGAAGCGAGACGCGTGGCCATGCGCCCTGACTGACAACATCCAGCACGGTCAGCGGAAACTGCGACTCCAGCGCATGACGCTGGGCCAGCCAGCCAATAACCGGGCGCGAAGGCGTCCAGTGAATCACGCCGCTCACCGGCGGAATAAACCCCGCCAGCGTTTTCAGTAAAGTCGATTTGCCGCAGCCGTTCAGGCCGACAATCGCCGTCATGCTGCCTTTTTGAATCACGCCGCTCAGCGATGGCGTAATGGCTGCGCCTTCATAGCCAGCCACCAGATTATCCAGTTCAATCATGGCAGCGACACCGCCCACCAGACCATCAACCACAGCGCGGCCAACAGCGCGCAGGCCAGCAAAACCCGCGTCATGCTGCTGGCCATAAAAACAGGAGTGAACATCTTTGCCTCACCATTTAATGTTATAACGTAACAATATTGGATTGGCGCTAAGATGTAAACGGCAGGAAATGATGCTAAATGTAACAAGCCCCCCTCAGAGCCGAGGGGAGCCAGAAGGAAGGATTACTGACCGCGCGCCTGAGCGACCGCCAGGCCCAGTTGCCAGACCGCCATCGCATAGTGGGTGCTGTGGTTATAGCGGGTGATGGTGTAGAAGTTCGGCAGCCCGTACCAGTACTGGTAGCCCGTACCGATATCCAGTCGCAGGAGACTTGCCTGCTGATGGTTGCCCAGAGGCTGCATCGGCGTTAAGCCTGCCGCCGCCAGCTGCGAAACGCTGTATTTGGTTTTGAACCCATTATCCAGCCCCGGAGCCTGCCCCATTGCCTGAACCGCCACCGCGTCGCCGCTCACCCAGCCGTGCTGTTTGAAGTAGTTCGCTACGCTGCCGATAGCGTCTTCCGGATCCCACAGGTTGATGTGACCATCACCGTTAAAATCAACCGCATACTGCTTGTAGGAGGACGGCATAAACTGGCCGTAGCCCATCGCGCCAGCAAACGAACCTTTCAGATCCAACGGATCGTCCTGTTCATCACGCGCCATCAGCAGGAAGGTTTCCAGCTCGCCAGAGAAGTATTCAGCGCGGCGTGGATAGTTAAACGAGAGGGTCGCCAGCGCATCGAGGATACGCGTTTTACCCATCACACGACCCCAACGGGTCTCAACGCCAATAATCCCGACGATAATTTCCGGCGGTACGCCGTAGACCTGTGACGCGCGCTGCAGTGCGTCCTGGTGTTGGTTCCAGAACACCACGCCGTTTTGCACGTTATCCGGAGTAATAAACTGCTTACGATAGCGCAGCCACGCCCCGTTCGGGCCGACTGGCGGCTGTCCGGTCGGCGCCTGCCTGTCCATCAGGCGCAGCACGTAATCCAGGCGCTTGGCCTGGGAGAGAATTTCATGCAGCTGCTGTCGGTCAAAGCCGTGCTTACTCACCATCTTATCGATGAACTGCTCCGCCGCCGGGTTATTGGCAAAATCACCGGTCGGGATCAGCGCATTGTGCTGAGGTTCAAGGAGAAAACCGCCGGAGGTGGTTGCCGGGGTTTCAGCCGTTTTAGGTTTGCTGCTACAAGCAGCGAGCAGGACACACAGGGGGAGTAAAGCCAGAACACGACGCTTCAACATGGGACATCCGTTTAACAATATCAGCAAGAGTTAAATATGGTAAAGCATCCGCCACGCCGCAAGGAAGCGCTGGAAGCCACGAGGGGAAAAAAAATGCCGCAGATGCACTCTCTATGACTCAATCAATGATCTTCCGGGGGAGAATGTTTTATCATCGCCGCGCAAAGCTGGACCGTATAACGCGCTAATTATCGGAGAAAGTCATGAGTGATTTTTTGTTAGAAGCCGGGCGTAAGGCCCTTTTACTGGAACTGCAGGAAGCCAGCCGTCTACCCGACCGTCTTGACGAGACCTTTGTTCAGGCCGCCAACGCCATCCTGAACTGCAAAGGCAAACTGATTGTTTCCGGGATGGGCAAATCCGGCCATATCGGCAAAAAACTCGCCGCCACCTTCGCCAGCACCGGCACCCCCGCTTTCTTTGTTCATCCGGCGGAAGCGCTGCACGGCGATCTGGGGATGGTAGAGAGCCGCGACGTCATGCTGTTTATCTCCTACTCCGGCAGCGCCAAAGAGCTGGACTACATCATTCCGCGGCTGAAAGAGAAATCCGTGGTGCTGTTGGCGATGACCGGTAAGGCCAACTCAGCGCTGGCGCAGGCGGCCGATGCCGTGCTCGACATTGCCGTTGAGCGCGAAGCCTGCCCGATGCACCTGGCGCCCACCTCCAGCACCGTCAACACGCTGATGATGGGCGACGCGCTGGCGATTGCCGTTATGCAGGCTCGCGGCTTTAACGAAGAAGATTTTGCCCGCTCTCACCCGGCCGGTGCGCTAGGCGCTCGTCTGCTCAACCGCGTTCACCACCTGATGCGTCACGAGGACGATGTCCCGCAGGTCACCGTTCACGCAAGCGTAATGGACGCCATGCTGGAACTCAGCCGTACCGGGATGGGGATGGTCGCGGTCTGTAACGAGCAATCACAGGTTCAGGGAGTCTTCACCGACGGCGACCTGCGCCGCTGGCTGGTGAGCGGCGGTTCGCTGGACGATTGCGTTAACGACGCGATGACCAAAGGCGGCGTGACCCTGCGCGATCAGGCGCGTGCTGTCGATGCTAAAGAACAGCTGATGAAGCAGAAAATCAGCGCCGCGCCGGTGGTGGATGAAAACCATCGACTGGTCGGCGCGATTAACCTGCAAAACTTCTACCTGGCCGGGATTCTTTAATCCTTCAGCCCAAGACGTTTCGCCAGCCGGTGCAGGTTGGCGACGTCTGTCTCCAGCGCCCGGGCGCTTGCCGCCCAGTTATGCTGATGCGTCTCTAAAGCCTGGCGAATCATCTGCCGCTGAAAATGCTCGGTAGCATCACGCAGGTTGTTCACCGCCGGCATCGGCGCCGCTGTCTCGACGACCGCCGTCGTTGGCGTCCCTTCCTGAAACGCAAAGTGCTGCGCTTCCAGCACCACCTCGCCGTTGCCGCGCGTGGTTGCCCGCGCCAGCACAACCGCACGGTGTACCGCATGTTCAAGCTCGCGCACGTTACCCGGCCAACCGTAGCTTTGCAGATGCGTCCGCGCGCCGCTGCTTAATACCACTCGCGATAATCCAAGCCGCAGCCGACACTGCTCGCAGAAGTAGCCCGCCAGCAGCACCACGTCATCACCTCGTTCACGCAGCGGCGGCACGGAAAGCGGGAACACGCTCAGGCGATGGAACAGGTCGGCGCGGAAATTACCGGCAACCACCTCTTCACGCAGGTCGCGATTAGTGGCGGCCAGCACCCGCACGTCGACGCGCAGGCTGCGGTCATCACCGACGCGCTGAATATCGCCATACTGTAATACGCGCAGCAGCTTGGCCTGGAGCGCCAGCGACAGCTCGCCAATTTCATCTAAGAACAGCGTACCGTTGTCGGCCATTTCAAACTTGCCGCTGCGGTTACTGATAGCCCCGGTAAACGCCCCTTTGACGTGACCAAATAGCTCACTCTCAGCCACGCTCTCCGGCAGCGCGGCGCAGTTCAGATAAACCAACGGGCTGACCGCGCGCGGCGAGCCCTCATGAATCGCTTTCGCCACCAGCTCTTTCCCGGTGCCGGTTTCGCCGCTTATCAGCACGTTCAGGTCAGAGGCAGCAACAATCTCAATCTCTTTTTTAAGCTGCATCATGCCCGGCGACAGGCCAATCATCTGCGTCTCTTTTACCTGCTCAAAGTCGGTCGGCGCGCCCGGCAGCATATTCTGGCTTTCAAGCTGCTCAATCAGCAGTGCGTTGCTGAGCGCCCCCGCCGCCAGCGCCGCAATCAGCCGCAGCTCTTCATCGCTGAACACGTCGAACTGGTCCGGCGACATGCCATCGAGGGTTAATGCGCCAATCAGGTTTTGCCCGGCAAACAGCGGCAGCCCGATACAGGCGTGGACCTTCAGGCTTTCCTGACCGGGGATCAGACCGTCGTACGGATCGGGTAAATCGCTATCCGCCGGGAAACGCACCACGTCACCCGCGCGGGCAATCGCTTCAAGCCGCGGATGCCCTTCGAGGGTAAAGCGCCTGCCGAGTACGTCTTTCGCCAACCCATCAATCGCCAGCGGAATAAACTGCCGGGCGTCGTAGCGCAGCAGCGCTGAGGCATCGCACTCCAGCACCTGACGCAGCGTGGTGATCAGACGCTGGAATCGGTCCTGATGACCGACGCCGCGCTGGAGTTCTATGGCGATGCCCGCCAGCACATCAACGGAAAAGCTCATGGCGTACCTCTTACAGTCATTTTGACAATGCATGATGTCATATTGACAATATAAAGCATAGTCATTTTGACTAACAACAAAGAGGTAAAAATCAATTAATTCAATAAAATCAATTAATTAAAAAGTTGGCACGCAACCTGCAATTAGCAATACATCTTTTTTGAAAAACGCTGAATTAATTGAGGTTGCTATGTCTATTCTGGTTAAAAATAACATTCATTGGGTTGGTCAACGTGATTGGGAAGTACGTGATTTCCACGGTACCGAATACAAAACGCTGCGCGGCAGCAGCTACAACAGCTACCTTATCCGTGAAGAAAAAAACGTCCTGATTGATACCGTCGACCATAAATTCAGCCGTGAATTCGTACAGAACCTGCGCGGTGAAATCGACCTCGCTGACATCGACTACATCATCATTAACCACGCTGAAGAAGACCACGCCGGTGCGCTGACCGAGCTGATGTCGCAGATCCCGGACACCCCAATCTACTGCACCGCCAACGCCATTGACTCCATTAACGGTCACCACCATCACCCAGAGTGGAACTTCCACGTGGTGAAAACCGGTGACAGCCTGGACATCGGTAACGGCAAACAGCTGATCTTCGTGGAAACCCCGATGCTGCACTGGCCTGACAGCATGATGACCTACATGACCGGCGACGCGGTGCTGTTCAGTAACGATGCCTTCGGCCAGCACTACTGTGACGAACGCCTGTTCAACGACGAAGTAGATCAGACCGAACTGTTCGAACAGTGCCAGCGTTACTACGCCAACATCCTGACCCCGTTCAGCCGCCTGGTGACGCCAAAAATCACCGAGATCCTCGGCTTCAACCTGCCGGTTGATATGATTGCCACCTCTCACGGTGTGGTATGGCGCGATAACCCAACCCAGATTGTTGAACTGTACCTGAAATGGGCGGCAGACTATCAGGAAGACCGTATCACTATCTTCTACGACACCATGTCCAACAACACCCGCATGATGGCGGATGCTATTGCCCAGGGGATCAACGAAGTTGACCCGAACGTGGCGGTGAAAATCTTCAACGTCGCCCGCAGCGATAAAAACGAAATTCTGACCAACGTCTTCCGCTCTAAAGGCGTGCTGGTTGGGACTTCAACCATGAACAACGTGATGATGCCGAAAATCGCTGGCCTGGTGGAAGAGATGACCGGCCTGCGCTTCCGCAACAAGCGCGCCAGCGCCTTTGGTTCGCACGGCTGGAGCGGCGGCGCGGTCGATCGTCTGTCGACCCGTTTGCAGGATGCGGGCTTTGAAATGTCCCTGAGCCTGAAAGCCAAATGGCGTCCTGATGTTGATGCGCTGGAAGTGTGCCGTCAGCACGGTCGTGAAATCGCTCGCCAGTGGGCGCTGGCTCCGCTGCCAGAAGCCACAGCAAAACCCGACGCCGCGAAAGAGTCCTGCGCCTGTGCCGCCGCTGCCGCAGCCGCAGCCGACCTCGGCCCAAGCATGCAGTGCAGCGTGTGCCAGTGGATCTACGACCCAGCCAAAGGTGAACCTAATCAGGACGTGCAGCCAGGCACCCCGTGGAGCGAAGTCCCGGACAACTTCCTGTGTCCAGAATGCTCTTTAGGCAAAGACGTCTTCGACGTACTGGCGACGGAGGCAAAATGAATCATGGCATCGTGATCGTTGGCTCGGGCTTCGCCGCCCGCCAGCTGGTGAAGAATATTCGTAAGCTCGACGCGAGCGTCAAACTGACGCTCATCGCCGCCGACAGCATCGACGAGTACAACAAGCCGGACTTAAGCCATGTGGTGAGCCGGGGGCAAACCGCCGCCGACCTCACCCTGCAAACCGCAGGCGAGTTCGCCGAGCAGTACAACCTGAACCTGTTCCCGCAGACCTGGGTGACCAGCATCGATGCAACCGCGCATGTGGTGAAAAGCCAGAACCATGAGTGGCAGTACGACAAGCTGGTGCTGGCAACGGGCGCATCCACCATCGTGCCGCCGGTACCGGGCAAAGAGCTGATGCTGACCCTCAACAGCCAGCAGGAGTTTGGCGCGGCGCAAAGTACGCTGCGCGATGCCCGACGCGTGCTGATTATCGGCGGTGGTTTGATTGGCTGCGAGCTGGCAATGGACTTCAGCCGCGCCGGTAAAGCGGTCACCGTGGTCGATAACTCTGCCAGCGTGCTAGCTTCGCTGATGCCGCCGGAAGTAAGCAGCCGTTTGCAGCATCGTCTGACCGACATGGGTATTCATCTGCTGCTGAAATCTCAGTTGCAATCGCTGGAACAGACCGCCAGCGGCATTCGCGCCACCTTTGACCGTGACCGCCACGTCGAGGTTGATGCGGTAGTGGCCGCCACCGGCCTGCGCCCGGAAACGGCGCTGGCGCGCATGGCGGGTCTCGAGATTAACCGCGGCGTGAAGGTCGACGGTACGCTGCGCACCAGTAATCCGGATATCTACGCGCTGGGCGACTGCGCTGAGATTAACGGTACGGTGCTGCCGTTCCTGCAGCCGATTCTGATGAGCGCCATGTGTCTGGCGAAAAACCTGCTCGGCCAGCCCGGCGAGCTGAAGCTGCCGAACATGCTGGTAAAGGTGAAAACGCCGGATCTGCCGCTGCATCTGGCCGGTGAAACCCGCCGCCCGGATTTGAACTGGAAGATTGAAACTCGCGCCGACGGCATGCTGGCGCAGGGGTATGACGACCGTCAGCAGCTGTGCGCTTTCGTGGTGAGCGAAGAACGAATGAAAGAGGCCTTTGCTTTGCTGAAGTCACTCCATCAATAAGGCTTCCCCCTCTGTTCACTGTTTAATTTAACCGCATGCGCATGGACGCGCGAAAGTCTCATTGTTACTTGCCCCGCTGCCCGGGGCTTTTTTATTTATTATCCACGACTCACTTAACATCATTAAAATCTATTTCTACATCATCACAACCCCCTCGCGACATTAATAAATCTGCCGCAGATAACATTCAATCATTAACTATCACCATCTCTTTTACATAGCTGTTTTCTCATTAACTGTCGTTTATAAGTAAAAGCCCACAGGGTAAATAACGCCAATAAGCGGTAGACGCCCCTGCGTGTCATACAAATACCACATGAAAAAGAAATTAACGGAGATAACTCATGCAATTAGGATTTGAACTCACCTTCAGCAGCGATACCTGGTATCCGACAGTTGATATCAACAATATAAAATCTACGACCGCTAAAGTTATCGATATCAAAGAAAAAATGGTGCTGACATTCAGCGCACCGGGGAAGGTAACTGCCGGCGACATCACTATTTCCACCAACCCATGGTGTGAATTAAAAACAGATATCGAGACCAGTGAAATTTCCAGCGGTATATTTGATATCAAATTAACAATTTCCGCTGCCGATGGTTCTGCAATTGGTAACGCTATTTCCACGATCCATATGGGCGTGAATGTGGCATCCGATACGGTGCCGGCCTGGCAGACGTTCCAGGATTCCTTCACGCTCGCCGCAGATGAAGAAACTCAGGTCGCAGGCGAACTTGTCGTCACCTGTGCCGCCTTCCCGGCCGGGCTGGAGCAGACGCCGCTGGAACTGGTGCTGACCCGCGGTGAACAACGCGAAACGTGCGCGCTGGTTGCGGGAAATAATACATTGAGTATTGTCGCCGGTACCTACACCGTCAGCGCCGCGCAGCTGTGCACCGCTGATGGAACCGTACGGGCCGAGGTAGCCTTGGGGTCCTCTCAGGTGACCATCGGCAAAGGCCAGCGCACCGCGCTGAACGTCACCTTTGGGCCCGCACAACGCAGCACCACCCTCGATGTGAAGCTCGATTTATCCACATCGCACGCGCTGTACAATGAAACTTTACAGCTGGTTTACGAGGAGAACGGGATTGAAGCGCAACGCATCGCGCTGCGCGTCGGGCAGTCAGTCCGCCTGCAGCAATTGCCGATTAGCGGTCAGTTCACCCTGCGCATTGACGATATCAGATTGAACAACGCCCACTACTGCGTTGATGTCGTGCAAGGGCCGCTGAATAATCAGCACGAGAATATTGTTTTTGGCGACGCTCAGACTCACTCGCAGAGTGATACCGCGGCGCACTCCGCCGCGCTTAATATCGCCATTAACGCGGAAAAAACCGTGGATGCCGCATTTTATATTCGCCTCATCGACGAAAATGATACTCCGCGCCAATATCATTTCGGCAATCTGCCGATGCAGCCGGGCAATCACAACGCCATCGCCAGCATCGCGCCGGGGAACTACCGTGTAGAAAGCCCTACCGTGATTCAGAATGGCGTCATTTATTACGTTGATACCGCCTCGCAGCAGCTGCGGGTTGATAATGACGCAGCGTTGACCTTAACGGTCGCGGTAACAGAAGGTGCGAATCTGCATGTTAAAGGGTTCCCGGACTTTCTGAGCTTTGGCGGCTGTGCCGATATGTCGCCGAGTAATGTGGCGGACCTTGCCGAAGCGCGCGTGTCGTCTCTCTTTAAATATTCCGGCGACGATGGTATGGGAGATGCATCCGCCTACCTGGATCCAGCAAAAGAGCCTACGCCAAAAATCATCGAAATGGCGCGTAACGTTACGGCCAGCACGCAAGAACACGTGCTGCCCGTCATGGTGTCCTATACCTGCAACCTGTCATTGGGCGATGTGACCAATATTATTAACGATCCTGTCCGTCACCAGTTTAGCTTCGCGAACTTCATTCAGGCGCTGCAAATGGCTCAGGCAATGAAGGATGACGAGCACCCGGTACCGGCTGGCTTTATCGTTAACCCGGATTACCTTGGCGAATGCCAAAAATACGGTTTCGCCGCAGATTATCCGGTGACGGTTCGCAAGCCGCTGGCGGAAGCTATGGCGCACCACGGTGTTGATATCACCATCCCGGCGGGCATTTCCGACACGCTGAAAGGCTACATTAAGGCGGTTAACTGGCTGGTACGCGTGGTTGCGCCGGACGTCGTTCTCGGCTGGCAAATCAACCTGTGGAGCGTTGGCGGCTCACAGTGGGTGTACCAGGACTTTACCTACGATGATGTTTTCGATCCTGAAGACGGCACGAAAAAGCGCATGACCATTACCCCTGAACTCGCGGGTAAGCTCTCGGCAGAATATGCGCTGATGGTCGGCGTGTTTGACGATATCGAATATACGCTCGCCAATGGCGCATCCGCCGTTGCCAAAGGAGCCGATTTTATGGCTGCCGATCGCTACGAGGCCGATGACTTCACCGCTCGCGCCTATAAAAACGGTTACTGTTATTCGCCTTATGAGTGGGATCGGACGTTTGATTTCTGCGCTTCGCTCAGCCGCCATCTGCGCCAGCCGGTCATGCCATGGCAGGTTCCGGCTAGCCGCCTGGCAAGCGTCAGCGAGGAAGTTGCCGAGCTGGACGAACAGTTCTGGGGCACTGGCGGTAGCTATCTGATGGGTCATCCTGAAATTGGCAGCGCCGTAGATGCTATCAATACCAAGCTGCTGGACATTGAATTTCTCGACGTACACGTCGGTATGATGGGCCGCAACCCTCGCGATCTATTTAGCCGCCAATCCTGGGATCTCTCGACGGCGAAATACCACGACTTCCCGTCACGCGGTATTTTCCACGTACAGGTTGGTGGCGGAGCCACGACGGGCGTCGTCAGCGCGGTTAACCGTAATAGCAGCCGCTGGATGCGTGAGAAGCTCAAAGCCTATCGCGACAATCCGGTGAAATTCGAATAACACGTCACCGAACTTTCAGCTACCCGCGAAGCGGGTAGCTGAATTCCCTTAACGCACCACCAGTGCGTCATAGTTGCGCCAGCGGTAGTTCACCATCGACACCAGCCAGCACAGCGCGAACAGACCAATCACCACAAAGCCCGCGTTGCCGAGGTTATCGCTCAGCATCGACACACCGCTCCAGATGCCGCCGGTCAGGTCGAACTTATCGATAATCAGCCCCAGCGCTTCCAGTCCACCGATAAACAGCGCGACCACCACGGATGCGCCGGTAATGGTCATGTTGTAGTAAAGCTTACGCTGCGGCTTATTGAAGGCCCAGCCGTACGCGCCCACCATTAGAATGTTATCCAGCGTATCAACCAACGCCATGCCGCTCGCAAACAGCGCCGGGAAGACCATAATCGACCACATCGACATCCCGCTCGACGCGCTGGCGGCAGAGATGCCCAGCACGCCAATTTCGGTAGCAGTATCAAAGCCCAGACCAAACAGGAAACCCACCAGGTACATATGCCAGCTTTTGCCAATCAGGCGGAAAGTACGGCTGAACAGCGCGCTCATCATACCGCCCGCCACCGGCAGCTCGGCTGAGACCGACTCACCCTTTTTCAGCGCCTGGAAGCTGCGCCACACGCCGCGCAGAATAATCAGGTTCACCAGCGCCATTGCCAGCAGAAACACCGCCGACACGGTCGTGCCGATGATGCTACCAGTGTCGTGGAACCAGCTCATTTTGTGCTGGAATGCGGTCGCCGTGGCGGCAATCGCCACTGACGCCAGCACCACGATGGAGGAATGACCGAGTGAGAACCAGGCACCGACGCCGAACGGGCGCTTGCCCTGCTGCATCATTTTACGGGTGACGTTATCAATCGCCGCAATATGGTCGGCGTCCACCGCGTGACGCAGGCCGTAGCCCCACGCCAGCAGACTGGCGGCCATCAGCGCGCCGTTATGACCAAATGCCTGCCATGCCCAACCCCAGGCCAGTAAATTCGCCAACACAAGAACCAGAACCAGCAGCGTTGCGCGCGGCTGTTGACGAAGAACATTCCACAACATGAGTAACTCCTTAAACCAGATGGCGAGCTGCAGCAATCACAGACTGCCCGTATGAAATTGCCCCATCCCCCGCGGGTAAACGCTTCGGAAAGAGCAAAGTGAAATCGTGTAAATAATGCGTAAGACGGCTGCGCAGCAGCGCGTTGTGCAGCACGCCGCCGCCGAAAGCCAGCGTCGACAGCGACAAACGCTCTGCGTGTTGACGCATTAAGGTGGCGATGCCCTGCGCCAGCGCGTCGTGAAACGCCCACGCTTTTTGCGCCGGGGTCGCCTGCCAGCCAAGCCACGCCGGCCAGAAGGTGGCGAGATCCAACTGGCTATCAACAACCGGCATGGTCACCGGATGAACAATGCCCGCGCTGCCTGTCGCCAGCGCTTCCAGCCGACAGGCCGCCTCGCCTTCATAGCTCAGCGCGAGCGGTGCGCAGCCCACCGCACAGGCTACAGCGTCAAACAGGCGACCACAGGAAGACGCCACCGGGCTATTGAGCCCGCGCTGGATCGCCTGCGCCAGCAGCGGCCAGTTCTGTTGCTGCACCGCTTGCGTCTCACCGAACGTTTGCCAATCTGGAACGAACGCCAGGCAGTGCGCCAGCAGGTTGCGCCACGGCTGACGCGCCGCCAGATCACCGCCTGGCAACGCCACGGTGGGCAGGCCGCCGAGATGTTCACACTCGCGGTAGCTCACGCGCAGACACTCACCGCCCCACAGCGCGCCGTGCTCGCCCATGCCAATACCGTCGAGCGCCATCGCAATCACGTCGCCGCCGTCAAGCGGCCAGTCGTGTTCAGCAAGGCTGGCGGCAATATGGGCATGATGATGCAGTACCTGATGCCGCGGCAGCGCAAGCTCCGTCGCCCACTGAGAAGAACGATAAACCGCGTGGTAATCCGCCACCACCGCCTGCGGCGTAAAGTCATAAATGGACTGCATCAGCGCCAGCGCCTGTCGCCACTGGGCTTCCACGCCATCGTCGGTCAGGTCGCCAAAGTGCTGGCTGAGTACCGCCCGGTCGCCGCGTACCAGACAGAAGGTATTTTTCATGTCCGCGCCAAGACAGAGCATCGGCGGTACGTCGCGAAAGCCCGGCGGCAGAGTCAGCGCATCCGGCACATAGCCGCGCGAACGGCGCAGCATTTCGCCGCTCTGGCGCACCACCGAATCATCCATGCGCTGCACGATATCGCGGTTGTGTAACAGGAAACCGTCGGCAATATCGGCCAAATCCGCCAGCGCGCTGTCGTTAGTCAACGCCGGAGGTTTACCGCTCAGGTTGCCGGAGGTCATCACCAGCGGGCGCGCCAGCGCCTGTATCAGCAGATGCTGTAGCGGGTTGGCGGGCAGCATCACGCCTACTTCCGCAAGGTCCGGCGCAATCTCCTGGCAGATCCCAGAGACCAGATGTTTATCCACCAGCACAATCGGTGCGGCGGGGGTATTGAGCAGCGAGCGCGCGTCAATCGACAGCGCGTCAGCGTTAGCTATCATCACCGCCAGCGGTTTTGCCGGGCGATGTTTGCGGGCGCGAAGCGTCGCTACCGCCGCGGCATTGCCGGCATCGCAGGCCAGATGGAAGCCGCCAATTCCCTTCACCGCCACAATGCCACCGGCTTCAATCATGGCAATAGCGGCGGCAAGCGCCGCTTCTTTTTCCGCGCGTTGCTCACCGCTGTGCCACATTAGCCACGGCCCGCACTCGGCGCAGGCCACCGGCTGGGCGTGGAAACGACGGTCGTAAGGGTTTCGGTACTCCGCCTCGCACGACGGGCAGAGCGGAAACGCCGCCATCACCGTCAGCGGGCGGTCATAGGGCATAGCGTGAATAATGGTAAAACGCGGCCCGCAGTGGGTGCAGTTGATAAACGGATAGCGGTAGCGCCGCTCCTGCGGGTCGTTCATTTCCGCCAGACAGGCCGGACAGGTTGCCGCATCCGGGACAATCTGGGTGCTCATCGCCCCGGCACCGCTCTGGCGAATAGTAAAATCGGTCGGCAGCGTCGGCCACTCGAATGGCTCAACGTGGGTACTATCAATACGCGCAAGCGGCGGGCAGTACTGGTACAGCGCGGCGATAAAATCCGCTTCGTCACCGAACAGGCGTAGCAGGACGCCAGCGCTGTCGTTACAGACATCGCCAAGGCAGCCGCGCTGCTGTGCCAGTTGCCAGACGAAGGGGCGGAAGCCCACCCCCTGTACTTTTCCGCAGATGCGGATCTGCACGCCGTTTGCGTTCATTTGATTACCCGTTGAGCGCCGCGTTCAGGCGCGTTTTCATCGACTGATAGCTGTCCTGCGCGTAGATTTCGGCCCAGTTCTGATCCTCTATCGCCTCGATTTTCACCGCGCAGTACTTGGTTTCCGGCGTTTTCGAGATAGGGTCGAGGTTGTCCTGAGTCAGTTCGTTGCAGGCGCCAATCCACCATTGGTAGGTCATATAAACGCTGCCATGGTTGATGCGTTCGCTGACGCTGGCGCGGCTAATCACCTTGCCGCGACGCGAGGAGACCCACACCAGCTGCTTATCACGCACGCCAAGCAGGCTGGCATCCTGCGGGTTCATCTGCACAAAGCCGGGTTCATCGGCGAGCGATTGCAGCGCCGCACAGTTGCCGGTCATCGAGCGACAAGAGTAGTGCCCGACCTCGCGTACGGTGCAGAGCACCAGCGGGAAGTCGTCGTCAGGCGTTTCGGCTGGCGCACGCCACGGAGCCGCGAACAGGTGGCCTTTACCGTCAGGCGTGGCGAACTGATTGCCTTCGTACAGATACGGCGTCCCCGGATGATCGAGCGTCGGGCATGGCCACTGCACGTGCCCCATCTCGCCCATTTTTTCGTAGGTTACGCCGTAGAACAGCGGGCACAGCTCGCGCATTTCGTCCCAGATTTGCTGGTTGTCGTCGTAATGCATCGGGTAGCCCATTTCGCTTGCCAGCAGGCTGATAATTTCCCAGTCACGCTTCACGTTATAGGTCGGTTCGATGGCTTTTTCGAAGCGCTGGAAGCCGCGGTCGGCGCAGGTGAAGACGCCGCCGTGTTCGCCCCATGAGGTGGCGGGCAGCAGCACGTCCGCCTGTTCGGCGGTCTTGGTCATAAAGATGTCCTGCACCACCACAAAGTCGAGCGCTTCAAATCCCTGGCGCACCAGGCCTAAATCCGCCTCGGTTTGCAGCGGGTCTTCGCCCATGATGTAGTAGGCTTTCACCTTTCCTTCGATGGCCAGATGCGGCACTTCGGTAATGCGTACACCAACTTTGTCGTCCATCAAGCTGGCATCGATGCCCCAGGCCCTGGCGAACTTCTCGCGCACGGCGGCATCGACCACGTCCTGATACCCAGGGAACTGGTTTGGCAGCACGCCCATATCACAAGCGCCCTGCACGTTGTTCTGCCCACGCACCGGGCCAACGCCAACGGCTTCACGTCCGAGGTTACCGGTCAGCAGCGCCAGGCTTGCCAGCCCTTTCACCACGTCAACGGCCTGGCCGAACTGGGTCACGCCCATGCCCCACATAATGGTCGCCGACGGCGCGGCCGCGTAGGTACGCATCGCCTGGCGAACCTGCATGGCCGGAATGCCGGTCAGGGATTCCACCGCTTCTGGCGCGTAGTCTTTGACCACTTCACGCAGTTCATCAAGCCCGGTGGTGTAGCGAGAAACGTATTCGTGGTCGTACAGGTCTTCTTCCAGCAGCACGTGGGCGAAAGCGTTCACCAGCGCCATATTGCTGCCGTTGCGCATTTGCAGATGCTGGTCGGCGATGCGCGCGGTTTCAATACGACGCGGATCGCAGACGATAATTTTGGCCCCTTTGTCTTTCGCTTTAATCACGCGACGCGCCACTATCGGGTGCGAGTCCGCGCAGTTGTAGCCAAAGACCAGCAGGCAGCGGGAGTTTTCGATATCGCCGATGCTGTTGCTCATCGCGCCGTTGCCCAGCACATCCTGAAGCCCGGCCACCGATGGGCCATGACAGACGCGCGCACAGCAGTCGACGTTATTGGTGTGCAGCACGCCGCGGGCGAATTTCTGCATCACGTAGTTAGTTTCATTGCCGGTGCCGCGCGATGACCCAGTGGTCATAATGGCGCGCGGTCCGAATTTGGCTTTGATATCGCCAAGACGCTTCGCGGTATAGCGAATCGCCTCATCCCAGCTCACGGGGGTGAACTTGCCGCCTTTTTCATAGCGGATCATCGGCTGCGTTAATCGGGGGGTCAGCAGCTTGGTATCGTTGAGGAAGTCCCAGCCGTAATAGCCCTTCAGGCACAGCTCATTCTGGTTGGTTTTCCCTTCGGCGGCCTCGGCGCGAATAATTTTACCGTTGTCGACAACCAGCTTCAGTTTGCAACCAGCGCCACAGTATGGGCACACACTCGTGATTTTTTTCATCAGTAACAGACCTGTTAAAAGAGAAATAAGGATGATTAAAGAGAGATAGACGTGGCGCTATCGAGCGCAGCGCGACGACGTTTTTCCGCGCTAAGCTGCTCAAGCTTGCTGCGGTCCACGCAAAACAGCGCATGAGTCGGGCAGGCTTCCATACAGGCTGGGCCAGCTTCGCGGTGGTAGCAGAGGTCACACTTGTTGGCTTCCGCTTTTTCCGCTCGCACTTTAAGGCCCGCGCCGCTGTCGCGAACGACCGGACGCACTACCACTTCCATCGCGCCGTAAGGGCAGGCCACCACGCAGGTTTTGCAACCAATGCAGCGTTCCTGCATCACGTGAATAAAGCCTTTGTCGCGACTGATAGCACCGTTCGGGCAGACGTTAGCGCACGGGGCGTCTTCGCACTGACGGCAGGCGGTAGCGGTAGATACATTCACGCCTTTGATAACGTGAATACGGGGCAGGAAAGATTGCGGCGTCAGCGCGGCGCAGTTCTGATCTTCCTGGTGGGACACCACGCATGCGACTTCGCATGTCCGGCAGCCAATACATTTACTCGCATCAGCAATGATGAAACGGTTCATCAACTTCTCCAGCAATGACAGTGAATTCGCGGGAGAATGCATTATTCGAGCCAACTTTTATTTGACTGTTTTTAAAGGGGATTTTTTGGCGGATGATGAAGGATAAGCTGTCATCGTCACTTATGACGATGACAGCTGACGACGCTAAGCGTGCGGCCCTGGAACGATGGACTCACGCTCAATCAGTTCACCCGGAAAGGTTTGCTGATATTTAAAGTCCCCGCCGTCGAGCATGAAAATAAGGCGATGAATGGTCTCTTTGATCATTTCCGTGACCGGAATACGCACGCTGGAGAGCGCGGGAACCATATAAGGCGCGAGGGTTATGTCATCAAAACCCAGCACCGAAACCTGCTGCGGCACGTTTATTCCGTGGACGTGCAGGCGCTTAATTGCCCCCACCGCCATATCGTCATTGCTGGCGACCAGTGCGCTAAAGCTGACCTGCCGCTCACGCAGCGTATCCACCCCGGCGGCACCGGTTGCGGGCGTCCACTTTCCTTCAACAATCAGTTCGTTGCGTACCGCAATACCGTGCTTCGTTAGCGCATCTTTATAGCCAGAAAGACGCTCAATGCCGGTCGGCGAATCGAGCGAACCGGTAATAAACGCAATATCGCGATGGCCGAGGCTGATTAATCGCTCCACCGCGTTCTGGCTGGCGGATTTTTGATCGCAGTAAACGCAGTGGCTGCTATTTCGCCGCAATCGACGGTTGATGACTAATATCGGCTGCTGCTGTTGCTGAATAATGTCGTCAATATCGTCGACGCTCAGAAAACGGGGATAAATAATAATGCCGTCGCAGCGCAGGTCGAGCAGATACTGAATCGCCTCACGTTCTTCCTGGGCGCTGTGCTTACCGTCCGCCAGAATCAGGCGTCGCCCCTGGTCTTCCGTCATACTCGCCGCATGGAACAGCAGCTCGCTGAAATAGACCCCGTGATAAAGCGTGTTGGTCACCACCAGCCCCAGGGTCTGCGTCTTTTTGGTCGCCAGATTACGCGCCAGCAGATTGGGCCGATAGCCGCTCTCTTCGACGGCCAGAAACACCCGGTCCTTCGTCTCCTGACTGACATAACCGTTGCCCGATAGCACCCGGGATACGGTGGCTTTCGACACGCCCGCCCGTCGCGCTACCTCCAGCATTGTCGTCATATTCATACCCTTGAGAAATCATTTGCCAGCAGTGTACTGCACCGTTTCGTTATTTACAGCACCCGCCGATGCGTGCGCTTTTTGCTCAACGGACATTCCTGTGATCGATTTCACGAATTAACCAAAAACAAAAATTAGATCTTGATGTAACAAAATTAACACATGAATATTATGTGGAACCGGTTTCCTATACAACGTTTCATAACCCCGACTACATCGGGCGATAAGCGATAAGTACCCTACTGATAAAACAGGATTTTCCGATGTCTAAAAACTATGCGGCTCTGGCGCAATCCGTGGTGGGCGCGCTCGGCGGCGTGGAGAACATCTCCGCCGTCACGCACTGCATGACCCGTCTGCGCTTCGTACTGAAAGATGAAACGCAGGTCGACAGCGCCAGCCTTAAGGGCATCAGCGGCGTACTGGGCGTGGTGCGTAACGACAACCAGTGCCAGGTGATTATCGGCAACACCGTCTCCCAGGCCTATCGCGAGGTGGTGAACCTGCTGCCGAGCAACCTGCAGCCTGCCGCCCCGGTCGGAAAACCGAAGCTCACTTTACGCCGCATTGGCGCCGGGATCCTCGACGCGCTGATCGGCACCATGTCGCCGTTGATCCCAGCAATTATCGGTGGATCGATGGTCAAGCTGCTGGCGATGATCCTCGAGATGACCGGCGTGCTGCCAAAAGGCGCGCCGACGCTCACCATTCTGACGGTGATCGGCGACGGCGCGTTCTTCTTCCTGCCGCTGATGGTGGCTGCCTCCGCGGCGGTGAAATTCAAAACCAATATGTCGCTGGCGATTGCTATCGCCGGGGTACTGGTGCACCCGAGCTTTATTGAGCTGATGGCGAAAGCCGCCCAGGGCGAGCACGTCGAATTTGCCTATATTCCGGTGACGGCGGTCAAGTACACCTACACGGTTATCCCGGCGCTGGTGATGACCTGGTGCCTCTCCTACATTGAACGCTGGGTCGACAAAATCACCCCGGCGGTGACCAAAAACTTCCTTAAGCCGATGCTTATTGTGCTGATTGCCGCACCGCTGGCGATCCTGCTGATCGGCCCGATTGGCATCTGGATCGGTAGCGCCATCTCCGCGCTGGTGTACACCATTCACGGCTATCTAGGCTGGCTGTCGGTCGCCATTATGGGCGCGCTGTGGCCGCTGCTGGTGATGACCGGGATGCACCGCGTCTTTACGCCAACCATCATTCAGACCATCGCCGAAACCGGCAAAGAAGGCATGGTCATGCCGTCGGAAATCGGTGCCAACCTGTCGCTCGGCGGTTCGTCACTGGCGGTGGCGTGGAAAACCAAAAACCCGGAGCTGCGCCAGACCGCGCTGGCGGCTGCCGCTTCCGCGATTCTGGCCGGGATTTCCGAACCGGCGCTTTATGGTGTCGCCATCCGCCTCAAACGCCCGCTGATTGCCAGCCTGGTAAGTGGCTTTATCTGCGGCGGTATTGCCGGTGCTGTCGGGCTTGCCAGCCACTCCATGGCCGCGCCGGGGCTATTCACCAGCGTGCAGTTCTTCGACCCGGCTAACCCAATGACTATCGTTTGGGTGTTTGGGGTCATGGCGCTGGCGGTGGTGCTCTCCTTTGTGCTGACGCTGATTCTTGGTTTTGAAGATATTCCCGTCGAAGAGGCTGCCGTTGAGGCACGTAAACGTCAGGCCGCTACGCCTGCCGCTACTGTGACGGCACGAATTTCATAAATTTTTAGCGAGGTAACGCATGTCGACATTTCCGCAAGGGTTTCTCTGGGGCGGCGCCATTGCCGCCAACCAGGCCGAAGGGGCTTATCTTGAGGGCGGCAAAGGGCTGACCACCGTGGATATGATTCCGCACGGCGCGAACCGCCTGCCGGTGAAGCTGGGGCAAGAGAAGCGCTTTACGCTGCGCGACGATGAGTTCTATCCGAGCCATCAGGCGATCGATTTTTATCATCGCTACAAAGAAGATATTGCGCTGATGGCGGAGATGGGTTTTACCGTTTTCCGCACCTCGATTGCCTGGAGCCGTCTCTACCCGAACGGTGACGAACTGACGCCAAACGAAGCGGGCATCGCCTTCTACCGCGACCTGTTCCGCGAGTGCCAGAAGTACGGCATTGAGCCGCTGGTGACGCTGTGCCACTTCGACGTACCGATGCATCTGGTCACCGAATACGGTTCATGGCGCAACCGTAAAATGGTCGATTTCTTTGCCCGTTACGCCCGCACCTGCTTTGAGGCGTTCGACGGACTGGTGAAATACTGGCTGACCTTCAACGAAATCAACATCATGCTGCACAGCCCGTTCTCCGGCGCAGGGCTGGTGTTTGAAGACGGCGAAAACCAGGATCAGGTGAAGTACCAGGCCGCGCACCACGAGCTGGTCGCCAGCTCGCTGGCAACGAAAATCGCCCATGAGGTGAACCCGCAGAACCAGGTCGGCTGCATGTTGGCGGGCGGTAACTTCTATCCTTACTCCTGCAAGCCAGAAGACGTGTGGGCGGCGCTGGAGAAAGACCGCGAGAACCTGTTCTTTATCGACGTGCAGGCGCGCGGCAGCTATCCGGCCTACTCGGCGCGGGTTTTCCGCGAGAAAGACGTGACGATCGCTAAAGAAGCGGGCGACGATGAAATCCTCAAGCACACCGTCGACTTTGTCTCGTTCAGCTACTACGCCTCGCGCTGCGCATCGGCGGAGATGAACGCCAACAACACCAATGCGGCAAACATTGTGAAGTCGCTGAAAAATCCGTACATCGAGGCCAGCGAATGGGGCTGGGGCATCGACCCGCTCGGCCTGCGCATCACCATGAATATGATGTACGACCGTTATCAGAAGCCGCTGTTTCTGGTGGAAAACGGCCTCGGCGCGAAAGACGTGGTCAACGCGGACGGGCAGATTGATGATGATTACCGCATCAGCTATCTGCGCGAGCATATTCGGGCGATGGGTGAAGCCATTGAAGACGGGATTCCGGTTATCGGCTACACCACCTGGGGCTGTATCGATCTCGTGGCAGCGTCGACCGGCGAGATGAGCAAGCGCTACGGATTTGTCTACGTTGACCGCGATGATGCGGGCAACGGCACGCTGGCGCGCACGCGTAAGAAGTCGTTCTGGTGGTATAAGAAAGTGATTGCCAGCAACGGGCAAGATTTGGCGTAAAAGTCACTCTCTGGCTCAATGCATGAGATTGCACCACCTCCTATTTTTATGGGAGGTGTGGCATCATAGCGTGCAGAACACATTGAATTCAGGGGTAATGAGTGTGAAACCGGTAACGCTGTACGATGTTGCAGACCATGCGGGGGTCTCCTATCAGACCGTCTCTCGCGTCGTGAATCAGGCTCGCCACGTTTCCGCCAAAACCCGTGAAAAAGTCGAAGCCGCAATGGCTGAGCTGAATTACATCCCCAACCGCGTTGCGCAGCAATTGGCGGGGAAACAGACGCCGCTCATCGGCGTTGCAACCACTAACCTCGCGCTGCATGCACCGTCTCAGATTGTCGCGGCGATTAAATCCCGCGCCGACAGTTCGGGTGCCAGCGTGGTCATCGCCATGGTGGAACGTAACGGCGTGGAAGCCTGTAAAGCGGCAGTACATAATCTGCTGACGCAGCGGGTAACCGGTTTGATCGTTAACTATCCGCTCGATGAAAATGACGCTATTGAGGTTGCAGCAAGCTGTGGCAACGTGCCGGTACTTTTTCTTGATGTTTCTGATACCTCTCCCATTAACAGCGTGATTTTCTCTCACGATGATGGCGCACGTTTGGGGGTTGAGCATCTGGTGGAGCATGGGCATAAACGCATTGCGCTACTAGCCGGGCCGAACTCATCAATCTCCGCGCGGCTGAGACTCGCGGGTTGGCATAAATATATGACGCAATACCATCTGCAGCCGGTTGCCGAAACGGAAGGTGACTGGAGTGCGATGTCCGGTTTTCAGCAAACCTTGCAGATGCTTAATAACGGCACCATGCCAACCGCTATGCTGGTCGCGAACGATCAGATGGCGCTCGGCGCGATGCGGGCCATCAGCGAATTCGGTCTGCGCGTAGCGAGCGACATCTCCATTATTGGCTATGATGATACCGAGGATAGCGCCTGCTATATTCCGCCGCTAACCACCATCAGACAGGATTTCTCGCTGCTTGGAAAAACGAGCGTAGACAAGCTGCTACAGCTATCTGCCGACGAACCCGCCGCGAACAATCAGCTACTGCCGGTATCGCTGATTCAACGCAAGACCGTTTGTCCTCCCACTGCCCATGCGGCTTCCCCTGAAGCATTGGCCAATTCACTCATCCAGATAGCACGGCAGATCTCTCAGCTCTCACCCAAAATGTGAGCGAGTGAAATTGTGTGAGTTAGCTCACTCATTGCTCATCTCATCCTTTACAGAAAGAACGCTACGCCCCTATTTTAACAAAAATTGTGAGCGGATAACAATTTCGATAAGGATACAGATATGTCCCTGAACACCGATTCACTCGCCGCCGTACTACACCGTCGCGACTGGGAAAACCCTGGCGTAACGCAGCTCAACCGTCTGGAAGCGCATCCTCCTTTTTACAGCTGGCGAAATGCCGATGATGCTCACGCCGGACGAGACTCTTCACAAAAGCGCAGCCTGAACGGACAATGGAAATTTAGCTGGTTTGCCTCTCCTGAAGCGGTTCCGGAAAGCTGGCTGGCGAGCGATCTGCCTCAGGCGGATACCATCAACGTCCCATCTAACTGGCAGATGGACGGCTATGATGCGCCGATTTATACCAACGTGGCGTACCCTATTCCGGTTAATCCGCCGTTTGTGCCAGCAGAGAATCCCACGGGTTGTTACTCGCTCACATTTTGTATTGACGATGCCTGGCTTCAGCAAGGCCAAACGAGGGTCATCTTTGACGGCGTGAACTCGGCGTTCCATCTGTGGTGTAACGGACGCTGGGTGGGCTACGGGCAGGACAGCCGTCTACCGTCTGAATTCGACCTCAGCGATTATCTGCGTAGCGGTGAAAACCGTCTGGCGGTACTGGTGCTACGCTGGAGCGATGGCAGCTATCTGGAAGACCAGGACATGTGGCGGATGAGTGGGATTTTCCGCGATGTATCAATACTCCATAAGCCCGCCACCCAAATCAGCGACCTGCAAATAAATACCCGTTTTAACGACGACTTTAGCCGTGCCGTTCTGGAAACGCAGGTCCGGGTCGCGGGTGAGCTGCACGATAATTTACGCGTGACGGTGCAGCTGTGGGATAACGAAACGTTAATTGGTGAAAATACCGCCGCGTTGGGCAGTGACATTATTGACGAGCGCGGAGCTTATCAGGACCGGGTAACCCTGCGTCTGAACGTCAAAGAACCGGCGCTGTGGAGCGCGGAAACGCCAAATCTGTATCGTGCCGTGGCGCAATTACACACCGTCGACGGCACGCTGATAGAAGCTGAGGCCAGCGATGTCGGCTTCCGTCAGGTCAGCATTGAAAATGGTCTGCTGCTGTTGAACGGCAAACCGCTGCTGATTCGCGGCACCAACCGCCATGAGCATCACCCGGTCAACGGTCAGGTGATGGACGAGGCAACGATGGTGCAGGATATCGTGCTGATGAAGCAAAATAACTTTAACGCCGTGCGCTGCTCTCACTATCCGAACCATCCGCTGTGGTACACATTGTGCGACCGCTACGGCCTGTACGTGGTGGATGAAGCTAATATTGAGACGCACGGAATGGTGCCGATGAATCGCCTGACCGACGATCCGGCATGGTTACCGGCCATGAGCCAGCGCGTGACGCGCATGGTGCAGCGCGATCGCAACCATCCAAGCATCATTATCTGGTCGCTGGGCAATGAGTCCGGTCATGGTACCAACCACGATGCCCTGTACCGCTGGCTGAAGTCAGAAGACCCTTCCCGCCCGGTGCAGTATGAAGGCGGCGGCGCAGACTCTGCTGCCACCGACATCATCTGCCCGATGTACGCCCGTGTTGATCAGGATCAACCCTTCCCCGCAGTGCCAAAATGGTCAATCAAAAAATGGCTGTCATTACCCGGAGAGCAACGTCCGCTGATCCTCTGCGAATATGCCCACGCCATGGGGAACAGCTTCGGCGGTTTTGCCAAATACTGGCAGGCGTTCCGTCAATATCCGCGCCTGCAGGGCGGCTTTGTCTGGGACTGGGTGGATCAATCGTTGATCAAATACGATGAGAACGGTAACGCCTGGTCAGCATACGGCGGCGATTTTGGTGATACGCCAAACGATCGGCAGTTCTGCATGAACGGGCTAGTGTTCGCCGATCGTACGCCACACCCGGCGCTATATGAAGCCAAACACGAGCAGCAGTTTTTCCAGTTTGCTCTGTTGCCGGGAGACAAATGTCAGATTGAAGTTGTCAGCGAATACCTGTTCCGCCACAGCGATAACGAAGTGCTGCACTGGTCGCTGGCGCTGGACGGCAAACCGTTGGCTTCAGGCGTGACGACGCTGGATATTCCACCGCAGGGTCGGCAGGTCATTACCCTACCAGAACGTCCGCAACAGGCACATGAGGGTGAACTGTGGCTGACGGTTCGCGTCGAACAACCGCAGGCAACCGCATGGTCAGAGGCAGGGCATATTTGCGCATGGCAGCAGTGGAAAGTGGGCGAGAAGCTCGGCACGCCGCTGCCAAAATCCGCCAGCCGCACGCCTGAGCTCACCGCCAGCGAGGGCGAATACCGTATCACCGTCGGCAATAAATGCTGGGTGTTCAGCCGCCATGCTGGCCTGCTCACGCAGTATTCGATTGGCGAAGAAGCGCAGCTGTTGACCCCGCTCATCGATCAATTTACCCGCGCGCCGTTGGACAACGATATCGGCGTGAGCGAGTCAACCCGCATTGATCCTAATGCCTGGGTAGAACGCTGGAAAGCTGCCGGTCACTATCAGCTTGAGGCTACCTTACTGCAATGTGAGGCGGACGCACTGGCAAGCGCGGTGCTGATAACCACCGCGCACGCGTGGCAGTACCGCGGAGAGACGCTGTTTGTCAGCCGCAAAACGTACCGCATTGACGGCCAGGGCGAGATGCACATCAGCGTGGACGTTGAGGTTGCCAGTGGGACCCCGCATCCGGCACGCATCGGCCTGAGCTGTCAGCTTGCGCAAGTGGCGGATCGGGTCAACTGGTTGGGATTAGGCCCACATGAAAACTACCCAGACCGGCTTTCTTCTGCCTGCGTCGATCGTTGGGATCTGCCGCTGGATGCCATGTACACCCCTTATGTTTTCCCAAGCGAAAACGGCCTGCGCTGCCACACTCGCGAACTGAGCTATGGCCCGCACTGCTGGCGCGGTGATTTCCAGTTCAACATTAGCCGCTACGGTCAGAAGCAGCTAATGGAGACCAGTCACCGCCATCTGCTACAACCTGAAGCGGGAACCTGGCTCAATATTGATGGCTTCCATATGGGCGTGGGCGGAGACGACTCCTGGAGCCCTTCTGTTTCTCCGGAATACCAACTGAGCGCCGGATGCTACCACTACCAGTTGGTCTGGGGTTAAACATAATTATCTGGCAGGTTAACGCCTGCCAGCTTTCTTCGAAAGGAAGTCCATCATGTATTATTTAAAAAATACTAATTTCTGGATGTTTGGCTTTTTCTTCTTCTTTTATTTTTTCATTATGGGTGCCTATTTCCCTTTCTTCCCGATCTGGTTACACGATATAAACCATATCAGCAAAGGGGATACCGGTATTATCTTCGCCTGTATTTCACTGTTCTCACTGCTATTCCAGCCTATTTTCGGTTTACTTTCCGATAAGCTCGGCCTGCGTAAACATCTGCTATGGGTGATTACCGGAATGCTGGTGATGTTTGCCCCATTCTTTATTTACGTCTTCGGTCCATTATTACAGGCCAATATTCTGCTGGGTTCGATTGTCGGCGGGATTTACCTTGGCTTTATTTACAATGCCGGTGCCCCTGCGATTGAAGCCTATATTGAAAAGGCAAGTCGCCGAAGCAACTTCGAATTTGGCCGCGCGCGCATGTTCGGCTGCGTGGGCTGGGCGCTGTGCGCCTCGATTGCCGGAATTATGTTTAACATCAATAACCAGTTTGTCTTCTGGCTGGGCTCCGGCTGCGCAGTCATTCTGGCCCTGCTGCTGTTCTTTTCAAAAACGGAGGTTCCTTCTTCCGCACAGGTTGCAGACGCGGTAGGCGCCAACCACTCGGCCTTCAGCCTTAAGCTGGCTCTGGAACTGTTCAAGCAGCCGAAGCTCTGGTTCCTTTCACTGTACGTAGTCGGTGTCTCCTGTACCTATGACGTATTTGACCAACAGTTTGCCAACTTCTTCACCTCGTTCTTTGCCACCGGTGAACAGGGTACCCGCGTGTTTGGCTACGTCACCACCATGGGGGAATTGCTCAACGCCTGCATCATGTTCTTTGCGCCGCTGATTGTGAATCGCATCGGCGGTAAAAACGCCCTGCTGCTGGCGGGGACGATTATGTCGGTGCGGATTATCGGCTCCTCATTCGCCACCTCTGCGCTGGAAGTCGTTATCCTCAAAACGCTGCATATGTTTGAGATACCGTTCCTGATAGTCGGCTGCTTTAAATACATCACCAGCCAGTTTGAGGTGCGTTTCTCCGCAACGATTTATCTGGTGTGCTTCTGTTTCTTCAAACAGCTGGCAATGATTTTTATGTCCGTACTGGCGGGCAACATGTACGAGAGCATTGGTTTCCAGGGGGCTTATCTGGTTCTGGGGATGATTGCGCTGAGCTTCACGGCCATCTCGATATTTACCCTTAGCGGGGCAAAGCCGTTCTCCCATTATCTCGCAAAAAATAGCCAATAAAATCAGGATGAAATAACGCTAATGAACATTCCGATGAGAGAGAGAATAAAATCAGGCATGCTGTTCACGGATATGTGTGAAGGGTTACCAGAAGAGAGACTGCGCGGCAAAGAATTAATGTATGACTTTAATAACACCCGCCCGTCCGAAGAAAAAAAGAGAATTGAGCTCATTTATAAAATGTTCGGTAAAGTGGGAAAAAATCCGTGGATTGAACCACCCATTCGCTTCGCCTACGGCAGTAATATTTTTATAGGTGACTGTTTTTATGCCAATTTCAACTTCACCATTGTTGACGATCACACGGTGACGATTGGTGATAATGTCCTGATCGCCCCTAACGTTACGATTTCGGTAACTGGACACCCGGTCCACCATGAATTGAGGGAAAAAGGCGAGATGTTTTCTTTCCCGGTGACGATAGAAAACAATGTGTGGATCGGCAGCAACGTGGTTATCAATCCGGGAGTCACAATTGGAGAAAACAGCGTTATCGGTGCTGGCAGCGTTGTCACGAAAGATATTCCCGCAAATGTCGTTGCGGCGGGCGTACCATGCAAAGTTATCAGAGAAATAACCGACCGGGATAAAGCGTATTACTATAAAGATTTTAAAGCCGAAGCGGCAGGTTAATTACGTCTACGCCTAAGCTACCTATAGGTATAAATCATCTCTTACACGGCCTCTTGAGACGGCGTTCGCTCAAGAGGCCTTTTTTCTGACGAAGATAAGCTACTCTTCATCCTCAACCGCTAACGGTTCAAACCCGCCGCACCCCTGCCACCCGTCAAGACGCTGATAAACCACCTCAACCGCGTCTTTAATCGCCTGAGTCATTGGGTAATAAAAACCCACAATATCCGGCTGAATGCCAAGGAAAATCACCTCACCCACGTCGTCTTTCAGCTGATCGACCAGGTAGTTCAGCGGCATATTGTGGGTGGTCATCATAAACATCTCAGCGATATCGTCCGGGTCGATAATACGTATTTCACCCGGGTTCAGCCCCATATCGGTAGCATCAACAATCAGCAGGCGAGCCGGGTTCAACTCGCGGATCGCCACAATATCGTTTTCCGGCGCGCTGCCGCCGTCAATCACGACCCACGCCCCTTTCGGCTGGGCTGCACACATTTCTGCAAGTAGAGGGCCAGCGCCATCGTCGCCCATCATGCTGTTGCCGACACAGAGTAAAACGTCAGTCATGGTCATTCCTCAATCGTAAAATCAGTCGCGCAGGCGGCGCACCATCAGATAGATGGCGCTCTCCTGATGAATGGCGTGCAGCATATTGAGCATCAATTGGCTCCACTCTTTTTGCTGCGGCGTTTGTGACGCCCGCGCTTTATCAAACGCGTTCGCCAGCATCGACACATGGTTGCTGTCGATGACAATCTCGCCGTACTTCGGCACGCCTTCCATTTTGCGTCGCGCTGTACTGTCCGCTTCCAGCGTAGCAATCCACGCCAGATACGCATCCCACGGACAGGTCAGCGCGGCTTCGAGACAGTCGATGACCCCGAGGTGGTGGCCAATCGCCAGGCTGTAATAGACAACCTGCTGCGCCTCGGAAGGCGTGGCATCGTTCTCATCAATAAATTTACGGCTCAGTTGACTGAACACCACCTGTTCGCTCATCGAATACGTGCCTCTTCTACTACGTGGTTAAGCTGCGTGACGATTTCCGTCAGACGCGGATCGTTTTCTGTGGCCAGCCACTGCTGAACCTGGGTGTCCCCCTGGCCCAAGTGCAGCATATAGTCGTCGGCAATCTGGCGACCATAGCGGTAGCCCGCCAGGCGGCGCGCGGCGCGGTCAACCTGCACACGCAGCGGCTGAACCATATCCGGGTGCAGAATTTCAGCCGGCTGCGCGTCCAGTTCACTTGGCGCACGAGCGTGGATTTTCTGCTCCAGCAGACCCAGCGCCATGGCGAAACCGTACAGCGTTGCCGCAGGCGTTGGTGGGCAGCCCGGAATGTAAACGTCTACCGGCACGATTTTGTCGGTGCCGCCCCAGACGCAGTACAGGTCGTGGAAGATCCCACCGCTGTTACCGCAAGCGCCGTAGGATATACAGATTTTCGGGTCTGGCGCGGACTGCCAGGCGCGCAGCGCCGGAGAACGCATGGCGCGGGTCACCGCGCCGGTAAACAGCAGAATGTCGGCATGACGCGGTGACGGCACCACTTTAATGCCGAAACGTTCGGCGTCGAACAACGGTGAAAGCGTGGCAAAGATTTCGATTTCACAGCCGTTACAGCCGCCGCAGTCCACGCGGTATACGTAGGCGGAACGCTTGATGTTTTTCAGCAGCGACGCCTTCATGCTGGCGATAGATTCTTCTACCGTCATCGGCACCGGCATGCCGTTGTCGTCGCGTGGCCCTATTAAGTTGCTCATCAGATGGCCTCTTTCATGTGGCGAGTCAGGTCAATACGGTCGGAAGGCACCAAACATTTCTGACGCTTACATTCCGGGCAGGTCTCAAAGCTTTCGCGGTGGTTTTCCGCGCGGCTGTCGCCGTTGTGCTTGAGCAGCGCAATGGCGTAATCAATCTCTTTTTGCACCGCAAATGGACGGTTGCAGACGCGGCAGTTGCAGATATCAAAACGGGACTGCTGCAAGAAATCTTCTTTCTTCCACACCGCCAGTTCGTACTCCTGCGATAGCTTAATCGCCGCCGTCGGGCACACTTCTTCGCAGCGGCCGCAAAAGATGCAGCGGCCGAGGTTGAACTGCCACGCCAGCTGGTTGCTGACGCGGTCGGTTTCCACCGTCAGCGCGTTCGACGGGCACGCGTTCACGCACGCCGCGCAGCCGATGCACTGCTGCGGATTGTGTTCCGGTTTGCCGCGGAAGTTTTTATCAACCGGCATCGGTTCCAGCGGATAGGACGATGTCGTAGTGCCGGTTTTGATGACTTTTTTGATAAAGGTAAACATGACGATTCCTTATTTCAGCGGCGAGTTCTTACGTTCGATGCTGTAGCGCTCAAGTTCTTTGTACGGCACGACCTTGCTCTTCTTCTTACGCACATCGACCACGGTCATACGGTCGGTACAGGAGTAGCAAGGGTCGAGGCTACCGATAATCAGCGGCGCATCGGAAACGGTGTTGCCGCGCAGCATATAGCGCAGGGTTGGCCAGTTGGCGTAGGTCGCCGCACGGCAGCGCCAGCGGTACAGCTTCTGGTTGTCGCCGGTCATGCTCCAGTGGATATCGTCACCGCGAGGCGCTTCCGAGAAGCCCAGCGCGAAGCGGTTTGGAATGTAGGTGAACCCTTCCACCGCAAGCGGGCCGCCAGGCAGGTTATCGAGGCCGTAATCAATCATGTTCAGCGCGGTGAACACCTCGTTGATACGCACTTTCAGGCGGGAGATAACGTCGCAGCCCTGCTCGCTATGCACTTCCATCGGCAGCAGACCGTAGCCCACGAACGGGTGATCGGCGCGGGTGTCACGGGCGTGACCGCTGGCGCGAACCATCGGGCCGACGTTACTGAAGTCACGGGCGATTTCCGGATCCAGGCGGCCGATACCGACGGTGCGCTGTTCCATGTTCGGGGTGCTCAACAGAATATCCACCAGGTCCTGCACGTCACGGCGCATCTGCTGCGCCAGTTGACGGGTCTGGATCATGTCGTCTTTCAGGAAGTCACGACGGATACCGCCAATCAGGTTCAGGCCGTAGGTTTTACGCGCGCCGGTCAGGATTTCCGCCATTTTCATGGAGGCTTCACGAACGCGGAAGAACTGCATAAAGCCGGAGTCGAAGCCGGTGAAGTGGCACGCCAGGCCGAGGTTCAGCAGGTGCGAGTGCAGACGCTCAACTTCCAACAGAATCGCACGAATCATCTGCGCACGTTCCGGTACCACGATGCCCATCGCGTTCTCGACGGAGGTGGTATACGCGGTGCTGTGGGCAAAGCCGCAGATGCCGCACACGCGGTCAGACAAGAACGTCACTTCGTTATAACCCATGCGGGTTTCCGCCAGTTTTTCCATGCCGCGGTGGACATAGAACAGACGGTAGTCGGCGTCGATGATGTTCTCGCCGTCAACGAACAGGCGGAAGTGGCCCGGTTCATCGGAAGTAACGTGCAGCGGGCCAATTGGCACCACGTTGTTTTTCCTGGTACCCAGCTCGTTGATGAACTCGTAGGTTTCGGCATCGGTGGTCGGTGCCGGGCGCTGACGGTAGTCCATACTGTCTTTACGCAACGGGTACAGCTCGTCCGGCCAATCATCCGGCAGCACCAGACGACGTTCGTCGGGCAGGCCCACCGGGCGCAGACCGTACATGTCACGCACTTCACGCTCGCCCCAGACCGCCGCCGGAACGCGCGGCGTTACGGACGGGTATTCAAGGGTGTTAGGGTCAACTTCAACGCGCACGGTAATCCAGCACTTGGTGCCTTTTTCCATCGACAGCACGTAGTAGACCGCATAGTGTCCGTTCAGTTTACGTTCATCGTTGCCGAACAGTACCGACAGCCAGCCGCCCTGCTGGTAGTAAAGAAACTCGACGACTTCCGGCAGGTAGTTCACCTTCACGGTAATCGTTAACTGGTCTTTGGTCTGCCAGGCTTCGTCCAGCACCACGCCCGGGAAGGCCTGGTGCAGCGCAGCGAGGTAGTGTTGACCCACTTTTTCTTCAGACATGCTCAAAACTCTCTTATCACGCCACCAGCAAGGAGACGAAGGCTAAAAAGGCTAAACCGAACCCGGTCCAGGTGATACGACCGGTAATATCCAGACGCAGACGCGCCATGCTGTTTTCGAACAGGGCGATAATCAGCACGCCGACCACCAGCTTGACGACGGCGGCAATCACGGCAATCACCAGACCACCAACGCTAAAGCTGGTCATCTGTCCCCACGGAATGAAGACGCCAACAAACATCTGCAGCACCACCAGCTGTTTGAGGCTGATGCCCCACTTCAGCACGCCGAAGCCGCTGCCGCTGTACTCGGACAGCGGGCCTTCCTGCAACTCTTGCTCTGCTTCCGCTAAGTCGAACGGCAGTTTGCCCATTTCGATAAAGGTGGCGAAAGCGCAGGCGCAGAAGGCCAGCACCAGCGGAATGCTGCGGCTGACCGGCCAGTGGTACAGGGTGTTGGTGATATTGCTGATATGGGTAGAGCCCGCGACCAGCGCTGCGACCCACAGCCCCAGCAGCAGCATCGGCTCAACCAGCACGCCGAGCATCGCTTCACGACTTGCGCCGATAGCGGTGAACGGGCTGCCGGTGTCGAGGCCGGCAATGGCAAAGAAGAAACGCGCAATGGCAAACAGGTAGATAAGCGTAATCAGGTCGCCCAGACCCGGCATTGGGGATGCGACGGTCACTACCGGCAGCGCGGTCGCAATCGTCAGCATCACGCCGACCATCACAAACGGCGTCAGGCGGAACACCCAGCCGGAAGCGTCCGGGCCAATGCTCTGACGGCCCAGCAGTTTGATGATGTCGCGATACTCCTGCATCACGCCCGGCCCGCGACGGTTATGCAACCGTGCGCGCAGCACGCGGGTGATACCGGAAAGCAGCGGCGCGACGGCGAACAGTACCAGCGCCTGCAGTACAGCAAATAGGAACGTCATGTTCAGGCTCCTCGAGAGATGACAATCACGACCAGCACCGCCAGTTCAACCAGCGCCAGACGTTGCAGCAGCAGCGGCGCCGCCGCATTCTGCCAGCCCGGAACCAGAGAGACCGGGTTGAGCCATTTGCGCAGTTTCAGCACTGGAGCAAAGGCCTGCTTCACCGGCATCGCAAAACCGTGCGCGGTGATCACCATGGATTGTTCGTGGTCGTAACCACAGACCCACGCCGCGCCGCGAGAACGGCTTGGCAGGCGGTTGCCTTTGAGCAGCGCCAGAATGATGAACGGCAATAACGGGCAGGCAATCAGCAGCAGGGTAATCATCGGCTGGGAGACCACGGTGTGCGCGGTGGCCATCGGCAGCGGCACGGCGGCGCTCAGCATTGGCAGCAGCCACGGCGCGGCAACGCCGCCAACGATACACAGCAGCGCCATCACCACGGTGCTAATGGCCATCAGCAGCGGCGCGCAGCAGGCGTTTTCCGCCTCTTTAGTGCGCGGTGCACCGAGGAAGGTCACGCCGTAGACTTTCGCCATACACATCACCGCCAGCGCGCCGGTAATCGCCAGGCCAACGGCCAGCAACGGCCCCAGCAGACGACCAATAAACGCCCCGCTGGTGCTCAGCTTGAAGAAGGACTGGTAAATAACCCACTCACCGGCAAAGCCGTTCAGCGGCGGCAGCGCGGCCATTGCCATCAGGCCGACTAACATCGCCAGCGAAATCATCGGCATACGTTTGCCGATACCGCCCAGCTTCTCGATGTCGCGGTGACCGGTGCGGAACCAGACGGAGCCCGCGCCGAGGAACAGCGTGGTTTTGAACAGGCTATGGTTGAGCAGATGGTACAGACCGCCGGTCAAACCCAGCGCCACCATTACCGGTTCCTGCAGCGCCAGACCGGTCACGCCCACGCCTAAACCGAGCAGGATAATGCCGATGTTTTCCAGCGTGTGGTACGCCAGCAGACGCTGAATATTGTGTTCCATCAGCGCGTACAGACCGCCGACAAACGCGGTGATCATGCCCAGCACCAGCAGCGCAATGCCCCACCACAGCGGTTGAACGTTGCCCAACAGCGATACGGTGAGAATGCCGAGCAGACCCACTTTCATCACCACGGTAGAGAACAGCGCGGCGGCCGGTGCGCTCGCGTTAGCGTGCGCCTGCGGCACCCAGCCGTGCAGCGGGATGATCCCTGCCAGCAGGCCAAAGCCAATCACGCAAAGCACCCAGATGTCAGAACCGATTGGCAGCATCTGCGCACGTTCGTTCAGCAGTACCAGATCCAGCGTACCGTAGCGCTGCCACAGCAGCAGGCAGGCAATCGCCAGCAGAATGGTACCCAGACGGCCCAGCACAAACCACAGCTTGCCGGAAGAAGCACAGCCGGTGAGGAACGCGCCGCACAGCGCCATGATTTCCGCCATCACCACCAGCGAACCGAAGCTGCTCGCCACAATCGCGCAGACGGCAGCCGCCAGCAGGATGTTGATCAGCAGACCGTTGCTTTTCACGTTCGGGTGACGGTGCCAGTCAATGTTGTAGAGGCTGACAAACAGGCCGCACAGGCCGAGCGCAATCAACCATACCGCGTTCAGCGGCGACACCAGCACGCTGTAGTGAACCAGCGACAGGCTACCTATCACCGGGAAACCGTGAACCAGCACCTGAACGCCCGCCAGGCCCGCGCACAGGCTGCCCAGCGCGCCGCCGACACCGGCGACAAAACCGCTCAGAGATTTATTAAACGACAGCACAAAGGACAGCACGGCGGCAGCGGCAAACCAGGCCACTGCGCTATTAATCAACGTCATGACGCTCATTTCGCCTCTCCTTGTTGCGCCTGGAACAGCGTCAAATCGCCTAAATCGGTGTGGAAGGTCAGTTCGCGTTTGCGTTTGCTGACGCGGGCGATGTCCATATTGTTCACCAGATGCAGCGCTTTAGTCGGACAGGTACGCACGCAGGCCGGGCCCTCTTCGTCGAAGTGGCACAGGTCGCATTTGACCGCGATGGCGCGAACGCCAGGCACCCAGTCCAGCAGCGTACTGACGCGAGCCGGAGCCGGTGGCGCAGGCAGCGCTTTCGGTGAGTTGGCGTTTGCTGGAATATCCAGCGGGCGACTACCGGAAAATTCAATCGCCCCAAACGGGCAGGCAATGCCGCACAGTTTGCAGCTGACGCACAGGCTTTCATTCAGCTGTACGGCGCCATCGACGCGGGTAATCGCATTGACCGGGCATACCCCGGCGCACGGCGCGTCTTCACAGTGGTGACACATCTGTGGCGCGGATTCTTTTTCATTAAGCATTACTCTGAGCCGCGGCATAGATTGCAGGCCGTGGTGGCGATGCGTTTCCGCACAGGCCGCTTCACAGGTACGGCAACCGATACAAACGGTAGAGTCAGCAATTACAAAACGATTCACCAGGTCTTCCTCAGGTGACAGTCATTTTTGACGAAATCATGCAGAGCAAGTGTCATTTCGACACCTGTCGACACACCGATAATCAAGCGTGAGAAGCCCGTTGAGACTCTGGTGCCAGCTGGCTGAAACTGACCGGGCTGTCGCTTTCAAGCGCCGCATACAGGGTGTCGTATACCGGCGAAATTTTTTCCAGGTAGTGTTCCAGCACCTGCTCGCGGTCACGGATATTGACGGTGCCGTCAATAAAGCCGTTCATGCTCATCTCGGCGCTGCCCACACACTGTTTATTCAGGCCGTCGCGGGTTTCAACAACGTACTCAACGGTGTGGCTGTTAAAGCCGCTGGCAAGGCTGACAGAAACCACGAAATGTTCGAACAGCACGAAGCTCAGCTCTTTCTCTGGCGCGCAGTTCATGCCGTGATGCAGACGCGCTTTGGACAACGTAATCCCCTGAACCAGAGAGTTGCAGTAGACACGCCATTGATCCTGATGGCGGCGGTGACGATCGGCGATATAGTCGGCCTTCTCGCTAATTTCCCAAATAGTCATGTCGGTTACCCGGTTAATAGAAACAAGCCTCCTAAGCACTTTTCATGCCATGTTTTTAATTAATTGATTTAATTGATATTTAATGAAATGACACTGCCACAGTGACATGTCATTTCGTCAGTACGACATCGTCATCGACAGTCTTTAATGACCTTTTTTCATCTCTGGCATCGTTATTGCATTATCACGGCGAGTTATGAAACAGGAGGCGTTATGCACGAAATCACGCTCTGCCAGCGAGCGCTGGAAATTGTCGAACAACAGGCGGTACAGAACGGCGCGAAGCGCGTCACCGGCGTCTGGATGAAGGTCGGCGCTTTTTCTTGTGTAGAGACGAGCGCAATGACCTTTTGTTTTGATCTGGTGTGCCGCGGCACGCTGGCTGAAGGCTGTACACTGCACGTCGAGGAACAGGAAGCGGAATGTTGGTGTGAATCCTGCCAGCAGTACGTTCAGCTCGTGTCAGTTCACGTGCGCCGTTGTCCGCAATGCCATAGCGACAACCTGCGCATCGTCGCCGACGACGGTTTACAGATTCAGCGAATTGAAATTGATCAGGAGTAAAGTATGTGTACCACCTGTGGTTGTGCCGATGGCAACCTCTATATAGAGGGCGATGAACGTAACCCGCACTCGCTGTTCCGCAGCGCGCCTTTCGCCCCGGCAGGCCGTCCGGCGCTGTCCATTACCGGCGTCAGAACCCGAGAGTTTGAACCACAGGCCGCCGACAACGGCGACCTGCACTACGGTCACGGCGAAGCGGGCACCCACGCGCCGGGCATGAGCCAGCGCCGGATGCTGGAAGTCGAAATCGACGTGCTGGATAAAAACAACCAGATTGCCGCCCGTAACCGCGCGCGCTTTGCCGCCCGCGAGCTGCTGGTGCTGAATCTGGTTTCCAGCCCCGGCTCCGGTAAAACCACCCTGCTCACCGAAACCCTGATGCGCCTGAAAGACCGCGTATCCTGCGCCGTTATCGAAGGCGACCAGCAGACGGTGAACGATGCCGCGCGCATTCGCGCCACCGGCACACCGGCGATTCAGGTCAACACCGGGAAAGGCTGTCACCTTGATGCGCAGATGATTGCCGATGCCGCCCCGCGCCTGCCGCTCGAGAACAACGGGATTCTGTTTATCGAAAACGTTGGTAACCTGGTTTGCCCGGCGAGCTTTGATTTAGGCGAACGCCACAAAGTCGCCGTGCTGTCGGTCACCGAAGGTGAAGACAAGCCACTCAAGTACCCGCATATGTTTGCCGCCGCGTCGGTCATGCTGCTCAACAAAGTTGACCTGCTGCCGTACCTCAATTTCGACGTTGAGAAATGCCTTGCCTGCGCGCGTGAAGTGAACCCGAATATTGAAATCATCCTGCTCTCCGCCACCAGCGGTGAAGGCATGGACACCTGGCTGAACTGGCTGGAGACGCAGCGATGTGCATAGGCATTCCTGGACAAATTTCTGCCATTGACGGCGTACAGGCGAAGGTAGACGTTTGCGGCATTAAGCGCGATGTCGACCTGACGCTGGTCGGCGCGGTGGACGAAAACGGTCAGTCGCGCATCGGTCAGTGGGTGCTGGTGCACGTGGGCTTTGCCATGAGCATCATCAACGAAGAAGAGGCGCGCGATACTCTCGCGGCGCTGGAAAATATGTTTGAAGTTGAGCCCGACGTTGGCGCGCTGCTCTTTGGCGAGGAACGATAATGCGTTTTGTTGATGAGTACCGTGCGCCCGAGCAGGTGATGCAGCTGATTGCCCACCTGAAAAACCGGGCGCAACATCTGGCCTATACCGCTGAGCGCCCACTGCGCATCATGGAAGTGTGCGGCGGCCATACGCACGCGATTTTCAAATTCGGTCTCGACCAGCTGCTGCCGGAGAACATCGAATTTATCCACGGGCCAGGCTGCCCGGTGTGCGTACTGCCGATGGGACGCATCGACACCTGTATTGAAATCGCCAGCCATCAAGAGGTGATTTTCTGCACCTTCGGCGACGCCATGCGCGTACCGGGGAAAAACGGCTCGCTGATGCAGGCAAAATCGCGCGGCGCGGATATCCGTATCGTCTATTCACCGATGGACGCCCTTAAGCTGGCGCAGCAGAACCCGGATCGCAAAGTGGTGTTCTTTGGCTTAGGCTTTGAAACCACCATGCCGACCACCGCCATCACCTTGCAACAGGCGAAGGCGCAGAAGGTCAGCAACTTCTTCTTTTTCTGCCAGCATATTACCCTTATTCCTACCCTGCGCAGTCTGCTCGACCAGCCGGACAACGGTATCGATGCGTTTCTTGCGCCGGGCCACGTCAGCATGGTCATCGGCACGCACGCCTATGGCTTTATCGCCAGCGATTACCAGCGTCCGCTGGTGGTGGCGGGCTTTGAGCCGGTCGACCTGTTGCAAGGCGTGAACATGCTGGTGGAGCAAAAAATTGCCGCAGCGCCTTGTGTCGAAAACCAGTACCGTCGCGTGGTGCCGGATGACGGCAACAAGCTTGCGCAGAACGCCATTGCTGAGGTGTTTGCGGTCAAAGGCGACAGCGAATGGCGCGGCCTTGGGTTAATTAACGACTCCGGCGTGCAGTTGACGCCGGACTATCAATGTTTTGACGCGGAAGCGCACTTCAAACCGCAGCCACAGCGCGTCTGCGATGACCCGCGCGCCCGCTGCGGCGACGTGCTGACCGGCCGTTGCAAACCGCATCAGTGCCCGCTGTTTGGCGCCACCTGCAACCCGCAGAGCGCATTCGGCGCGCTGATGGTGTCGTCAGAAGGCGCGTGCGCCGCCTGGTATCAATATCGTAGTCAGGAGGCAGAAGCATGAAGAGTATTCAGTTAGCGCACGGGAGCGGCGGTCTGGCGATGCAGCAGCTTATCGATGGCCTGTTTATGAAAGCCTTCGCCAACCCCTGGCTGGCGGAGCAGGAAGATCAGGCGCGCCTGTCGCTGGCTTCGCTGACCGCCCACGGCGACCGTCTGGCTTTCTCCACCGACAGCTACGTGATTGACCCGCTGTTCTTCCCCGGCGGCAATATCGGCAAGCTGGCGATTTGCGGCACCGCCAACGACGTGGCGGTCAGCGGCGCGGTGCCGCGTTATCTCTCCTGCGGCTTTATCATTGAAGAAGGGCTGCCGATGGAGACGCTGGAGGCGGTGGTCAACAGCATGGCGGAAACGGCCAAAGCGGCGGATATCGCCATCGTCACCGGCGACACCAAAGTGGTGGGTCGCGGCGCGGCGGACAAACTGTTTATCAACACTGCCGGGATGGGCGCTATCCCGTCCGATATCCACTGGGGCGCGGCCACGCTTACGCCGGGTGACCTGCTGATTGTCAGCGGGACGCTGGGCGATCACGGCGCGACCATCCTCAACCTGCGCGAACAGTTAGGCCTTGATGGCGAACTGCAAAGCGACTGCGCGGTGCTCACCCCGCTTATCCAAAGCCTGCGCCCGATTGCTGGCGTGAAGGCGCTGCGCGATGCCACCCGCGGCGGCGTGAACGCGGTAGCCCATGAATTTGCCGCCACCAGCGGATACGGCGTTGAGATTCATGAACAGAATATTCCGCTGAAAGATACCGTGCGCGGTGTATGTGAATTATTGGGTCTTGACGCCCTTAACTTCGCAAATGAGGGTAAACTGATGATTGGCGTCACCCGCGAAGCAGCCGAAGAAGTGCTCGCCGCACTGCGCGCCCATCCACTGGGCCGCGATGCCGCTATCATTGGCGAAATCACTGAACGTCGTGGGGTTCGCGTTGCCGGCCTGTATGGCGTTAAACGCACGCTGGATCTTCCTCACGCCGAACCGCTGCCACGAATCTGTTAACAGACCGCTCAAGGTCTGCAATTTATTATTATTATTAGTTATCGCACCGATCACGGTGCTTTTATGGGCAAGCTACATGTCGTATACACCGATGGGCGATCTCGGACAGCAAGGGCTGTTTGATATCACCCGGACTCTTCTCCAACAACCCGATCTGGCCACGCTCAGCGAAACGCTGGCGCAGCTGGCAAAACAATCTGCGCTGGCAGACAGCGCGGCGATAATCCTGCTGCAGCCGGGAAACTACCGCGCGGGATACCACGCGACGCGCGAAGCGGGTAACCCCATCGCCTATGAAGACGATAACGTGCTGGCGAATGGGCCGGTCAGACGCCTGCTTTCGCGCCCGGATGCCCTGCATTGTAGCTACAGCGAGTTTCTCGAAGCCTGGCCGCAGCTGGCGCACAGCGGGCTCTACACGCCGTTTGGCCATTACTGCCTGCTGCCGCTGGCCGCTGAAGGGCGCATCTTCGGCGGCTGTGAATTTATCCGCCAGAATGACCAGCCGTGGACGGAAAAAGAGTACCAGCGTCTGCACACCTTTACGCAGATTGTCGCCGTGGTGACCGAGCAGATCCAAAGCCGTGTCACCAACAACGTCGACTACGATCTCTTGTGCCGCGAGCGCGATAACTTCCGCATTCTGGTGGCTATCACCAACGCCGTGCTGTCGCGTCTCGACATGGACGATCTGGTCGGCGCGGTGGCCAAAGAGATCCACTACTACTTCGATATCGATGCCATCAGCGTGGTGCTGCGCGGTAACCGCAAAGGCAAGCTGAACATCTACTCGACGCACTATATTGACGTAAACGATCCGGTCCACGATCAGAGCGAAGTGAACGAGTCCGGCACGCTGACCGAGCGGGTGTTCAAGAGCAAAGAGATGCTCAAGCTTAACCTCGACGAGCAGGACAAGCTGGCCCCGTACGAACGCCAGCTGTTTGAAATGTGGGACGACAAAATTCAGACGCTGTGCCTGCTGCCGCTGATGTCTGGCGACAAGATGCTTGGCGTGTTGAAACTTGCCCAGTGTGACGAAAAAGTATTTAGTGCCGCCAACCTCAAGCTGCTCAAACAAATCGCCGAGCGCGTCTCCATTGCCGTCGATAACGCCCTCGCCTATCAGGAAATTCATCGTCTGAAAGAGCGCCTGGTCGACGAGAACCTCGCCCTGACCGAACAGCTCAACAACGTTGACGGTGAGTTTGGCGAAATCATTGGCCGCAGCGAAGCGATGTTCAACGTGCTCAAGCAGGTTGAGATGGTGGCACCAAGCGACAGCACCGTGCTGATCCTCGGCGAAACCGGCACCGGTAAAGAGTTGATTGCCCGCGCCATTCATAATCTGAGCGGACGAAATACCCGTCGGATGGTGAAGATGAACTGCGCGGCAATGCCGGCCGGTCTGCTGGAAAGCGATCTCTTCGGCCACGAGCGCGGCGCGTTCACCGGTGCCAGCGCCCAGCGTATTGGCCGCTTTGAGTTGGCGGATAAAAGCTCCATGTTCCTCGATGAAGTGGGCGATATGCCGCTGGAGCTACAGCCGAAGCTGCTGCGCGTGTTGCAGGAGCAGGAGTTCGAGCGCTTGGGCAGCAATAAGCTGATCCAGACCGACGTACGTCTGATCGCCGCCACCAACCGCGATCTCAAGCAGATGGTGCTGGATCGCGAATTCCGTAGCGATCTTTACTACCGCCTGAACGTTTTCCCGATCCACCTGCCGCCGCTGCGCGAGCGTCCGGAAGATATTCCGCTACTGGTGAAAGCCTTCACCTTTAAAATCGCCCGTCGTTTGGGGCGCAATATCGACAGCATTCCGGCGGAAACGCTGCGCACCTTGAGCCAGATGGAATGGCCGGGTAACGTGCGTGAGCTGGAGAACGTGATTGAGCGTGCGGTGCTGCTGACGCGCGGCAGCGTGTTGCAGCTTTCGATGCCGGAGCTGGCCTTTGCCAGCGAAGAAACACCGGAGCCGACGCCGCTCGCCGAAGCGCCAAAAGAGGGCGAAGACGAATATCAGCTGATCGTCCGGGTACTGAAAGAGACTAACGGCGTGGTCGCCGGGGCGAAAGGCGCGGCGCAGCGTCTGGGGCTTAAGCGCACCACATTGCTCTCAAGAATGAAACGTCTGGGCATTGATAAGGATTCGTTAATGTAAAAACTGTGGCTATACTGACCTCTGATTCGATAACAAGTGAATGGAGGCAGTATCGTATGGCAGTTTCAGCACGTAACCAATTAACAGGCACCATCAGCGCAGTCTCAACCGGCGCGGTCAACGACGAAATCGAACTGACCCTGCCGGGCGGCGCAAAGCTGGTGGCTATCGTCACCCATAGCAGTAAAGAAGCGCTGGGCCTGGTCAATGGGAAGGAAGCCATTGCCCTGATTAAAGCCCCGTGGGTAACGCTGGCAACCGAAGACTGTAGCCTGAAGTTCTCTGCCCGCAACCAGTTTGCCGGTGAAGTGACCCAGGTCACCGAAGGCGCGGTAAACGCGACGGTACATATCAAAACCGACGCTGGCTTTGAGATTGTTGCCGTGGTCACCAACGAAAGCCAGAGCGAGATGAAGCTGGCGAAAGGCAGCCGCGCTATTGCGCTGATCAAGGCTTCCGCGATTCTTATCGCCACCCGCGCGTAAGTTTTCCCCGGCGTCGCGCTGCTCAGTTTGGCTACGCGACGCCGGGAATAACACCCACCTCACACCTTCTCGTTTCTCTATTTATGAAACACCATTTTGTGAATACATTCCCGTTCTCACAATTTAATGGATGATAAATAAGCGTTTTCCCCGTGGAGACGTCTATGATTCGCTTACCTCTGTCCGCTGCTCTTGTTCTGGCATTTTCCGCGCAGGCGGCTTTTGCCGCTCTACCCATCCTTTCCGTCTGGCCCAATGGCGAAGCGCCGGGGGCTAAAAACAGCCCGGTAACCTACGCGCTGGTGGACCGTAGTAAAGATCCGAAACTATCGGATCGCGCCGTTACCGGCATCCGCGCGCCACAAATCACCGTCTACGCCCCGGCGCATCCGAACGGCGTGGCGCTGCTGGTGACGCCGGGTGGCTCCTATCAGCGGGTGGTGTTGGATAAAGAAGGCAGCGATTTAGCCGCGCCGTTTAACGCCAAAGGCTACACGCTGTTTGTGATGACCTACCGCATGCCCGCCGATGGTCATGCCGAAGGGGCCAATGCGCCATTAGCTGACGCCCAGCGAGCACTGCGCACCGTCCGCGCTAATGCTGCAAAGTGGCATATTAATCCGCAAAAAATCGGTGTGATGGGCTTCTCTGCGGGTGGGCACGTAGCCGCAAGCCTTGAGACGCGCTACGACGAAGCGGTTTACTCACCGCTCGATGATGTCGATAAACAGAGCGCGCGTCCTGATTTTGTGGTGCTCGGCTACCCGGTTATTTCGATGGATAAAGCTATTGCTCACCCCGGTTCAAGCACCGCATTAATTGGCGACACGCCATCCGCCGAGCAGATTAAGCACTACTCTCCTGAGCTGAATGTCACCGCTCAAACACCACCAACCTTCCTGATGCACGCGGTGGATGACCCGTCGGTACCGGTCGATAATTCGCTGGTGATGTTCAACGCCCTGCGCGCGCATAACGTGCCGACGGAGTTGCATCTGTTTGCCGAAGGTAAACACGGGTTTGGCATTCGCGGAACCAAAGGCCTGCCCGCCGCCGCATGGCCGGAGCTGGCGATGAATTGGGTTGCTTCGCTGCCATGATGTTCTCCCGGCGTCGCGTTGCTCGGCCGGGCTACACTCGCCTCGTAGCCCGGCCGAGCAACGCGACGCCGGGAATAATACCCAGACAAAATTGAGTTCTCATTTTTCCCTTTTGATCACAATAATCCAGTAAATCACCTCATTCTCTTCTGTCTCCCCGCCCCGCATTTGCCTAACGTAGAAGCCATAAGAAACGTCAGGTTAATCTCCCGAGGAGCCCGCAAAATGACTAATCGTATCCAGCGCCTGAAAGACGCCCTCTTTGCCAACCCGCGCGAAATCTCCCTTGAGCGCGCCGTCCTCTACACTGAAAGTCACCGTCAGACCGACGGCGAGCCGGTCATCATTCGCCGCGCCAAAGCCACCGCTCATATTCTCGATAACGTCGCCATCAGCATTCGTGACGATGAACTGATTGCCGGCAACCGCACCATCAAACCGCGCGCCGGGATTATGTCGCCGGAGATGGACCCGTACTGGCTGCTAAAAGAACTGGACCAGTTCCCTACCCGCCCGCAGGACCGTTTTAATATCAGTGACGACGACAAGCGCCTGTACCGAAACGAGCTGTTCCCATACTGGGAAAAGCGCTCGATGAAAGACTTCATCAACGCGCAGATGACTGATGAAGTGAAAGCCGCCGTCAGCACGCAGATATTCAGCGTCAACCAGACCGACAAAGGCCAGGGCCATATCATCATCGACTATCCGCGCCTGCTGAATAACGGCCTGGACGCGCTGGTTAATGAGATGCACGCCCACCTGCACGAGCAGCCGGATAACGCCTTTTACCAGGCGGTGCTGATTCTGCTGGAAGCCTCCCAGCGCCACATCCTGCGCTACGCCGCGCTGGCCGATGAGATGGCGAACCGTTGCCCTGACCCGCAGCGTCGTCAGGAACTGGAGACCATCGCTAGCGTCTCGCGCCATAACGCCGGGCAGAAGCCGGAAAACTTCTGGCAGGCCTGCCAGCTGTTCTGGTACATGAACATCATTTTGCAGTACGAGTCGAACGCCAGCTCCATCTCGCTCGGCCGCTTTGACCAGTACATGCTGCCGTTCTGGCAAGCGTCGTTGAACCACGGCGAAGACCCGGCGTTCATGCAGGAGCTGCTGGAGTCATTGTGGGTGAAATGCAACGACATCGTGCTGCTGCGCTCCACCAGCAGCGCCCGCTATTTCGCAGGTTTCCCGACCGGCTACACCGCCCTGCTCGGCGGCCTGACCGAGAATGGCCGCAGCGCGGTGAATATCCTCTCCTTTACCTGCCTGGATGCCTACCAGAATGTGCGTCTGCCGCAGCCGAACCTCGGCGTGCGGGTCAACGAACTGATCGACCGTCCGTTCCTGCGCAAAACTGCCGAAACCGTGCGCCTCGGCACCGGCATTCCGCAAATCTTCAACGATGAGGTAGTGGTGCCGGCGTTCCTCAACCGCGGCGTGTCGCTGGAAGATGCCCGCGACTACGCGGTGGTTGGCTGCGTCGAGCTATCGATTCCTGGCCGCACCTACGGTTTGCACGACATCGCCATGTTTAACCTGCTGAAGGTAATGGAAATCGTCATGCTTGAGCACGAAGGCGATCCGCAGCTCACCTACGACGGCCTGCTGGCAAGCATCCGCGACAAAATTCGTCACTACATTAAGCTGATGGTCGAAGGCAGTAATATCTGCGATATCGGACACCGCGACTGGGCGCCGGTGCCGCTGCTCTCTTCGTTTGTTGAAGACTGTATCGCCAACGGCAAAGACATTACCGACGGCGGCGCGCGCTACAACTTCTCCGGCGTGCAGGGCATTGGTATCGCCAACCTGAGCGACTCGCTGCATGCACTGAAAGGGATGGTGTTCGACCAGCAGCGCATGAGCTTCGACGAACTGCTGGCGGTGCTGAAGGCCAACTTTGCCACGCCGGAGGGCGAGAAGGTTCGCGCGCGGCTGATTAACCGCTTTGAGAAATACGGCAACGACATCGACGATGTCGATAACATCAGCGCCGATCTGCTGCGTTTTTACTGCAAAGAGGTGGAAAAATACCACAACCCGCGCGGCGGCCAGTTTACGCCAGGCTCCTATACCGTCTCCGCCCACGTGCCGCTAGGGTCGGTGGTCGGCGCAACGCCAGATGGACGTTTCGCCGGAGAACAGCTAGCGGACGGCGGGCTGTCGCCAATGGTCGGCCAGGACGGTCAGGGCCCCACGGCGGTGCTGAAATCAGTGAGCAAGCTTGATAACTACCTGCTCTCCAACGGCACGCTGCTGAACGTCAAGTTCACTCCGGCGACGCTCGAGGGGGAAAGCGGCCTTAATAAGCTGGCGGATTTCCTGCACGCCTTTACCAAGCTCAAGCTCCAGCATATTCAGTTCAACGTGGTAAACGCCGAAACGCTGCGTGAAGCCCAGCAACGACCACAGGATTTCGCCGGGTTGGTGGTGCGCGTCGCGGGCTACAGCGCCTTCTTTGTCGAGCTGTCGAAGGAGATTCAGGATGACATTATCCGCCGCACCGCGCATCAGCTGTGAGGTGATTGAGACGCGCGCCGATACGGCGCGCATTTTCAATATCCAGCGCTATTCGTTAAACGATGGTCAGGGCATCCGCACCGTGGTGTTCTTCAAAGGCTGCCCACATTCTTGTCCGTGGTGCGCCAACCCGGAGTCGATGTCGCCAAAAATAGAGACCGTCCGCCGGGAGAGCAAGTGTCTACACTGCGCCACCTGTTTACAGGATGCCGACGAATGCCCGTCGGGCGCGTGGGAGCATATTGGCCGCGACGTGACGCTGGAGTCTCTCGAACGGGAAGTGCTCAAAGATGAGGTGTTCTTCCGCGCGTCCGGCGGCGGCGTGACGCTCTCCGGCGGCGAAGTACTGATGCAGGCCGAGTTCGCCACCCGCTTTTTACAGCGCCTCAAGCAGTGGGGTATTCGTACCGCTATTGAGACCGCGGGCGATACCTCTCCTCGCCGCCTGCTGCCGCTGGCGCAGGCCAGCGATGAAGTGCTGTTTGATCTCAAAATCATGGACTGTGCGCAGGCGCGCCAGGTGCTGAGCATGAACCAGCCGCGGGTGCTGGAGAACTTTCGCCTGCTGGTTACAGAAGGTATTAAGGTGATTCCACGGCTGCCGCTGATCCCCGGTTACACCCTCAGCACCGAGAACGTCGCGCAGATTCTGGCATTTCTGGCACCGCTACCGGTTGAGGAAGTGCATCTGCTGCCGTTCCATCAGTACGGCGAGCCAAAGTATTCCCTGCTGGAGCGTGAGTGGGCAATGGCGGGGGTAAAAGCGCCGGAAGCCGAAGAGATTGCGCCGATTCGGGCGATGGTGGAACAGGCGGGGTATCGGGTGGTGATGGGGGGATGAGCGCAGAGCATTCCTGGCGGCGCTTCACTTGGCCGGGCTACATGCTCATGTAGCCCGGGCGAAGCATTTATGCCGACCCCGGGGCCGGCACGGTATCTTATTCCACATCCAACAGCCACTTCTGCGCCGGGGTCAACCGGCTCGCCGTTTCCGGCGTTAACCAGCGGCGCTGATCCTGCTGCGCGGTATCCTCCCGGTCGATATACAATCCGTGCAGCACGCGACGACGTGAGCCTTCGCGGTTGGTGGTGCCGCCGTGCCAGGCGTGGGCGTTGTAGATCATCACGCTGCCTGCCGGAGCTTCAAAAATCACCTCATCCGGGTGCGGTAACCCTACATCTTCTAACACATCCTCCGGCAATTCTGGGCGCAGATGGGTGGCCGGAATAATGCGCGGCGCGCCGTTGGCAGCATAGAGATCGTCGATGGCCCAGATGGTATTCACCAGGTGAACTTTCGGGAAATCCGGGCGCGGTTTTTTCCAGTCGGCGTGCAGCGGCTGATGACCACCGTTGTACAGCGCCTCGCGGGCGTTGAGGCTGGAGATTTTAAACTCGCCCTCAAAGATGTACCGGCACGCCGACAAAATCAGCGGATGCGACCACACCTTTTCCCACACTACGCCCTTATTAACGAGGTTCGCCACGCGCGTCGCCGTCTCTTCCTGGTGGTGCTCCACCGCCAGATTCTCCCCTTCCTTCTCCACCAGATAGTCAATGCGTTCACGCATCGCCGCCAGCCAGTCGGCATCCGCCACGCCGTGGACGATGGTGTAGCCTTGAGTATCCAGTTCATGTTTCATCGTTGCTGACAGTTCGCCGCTCGCGCCCAGCGCCTCCAGCCAGAATGCCGCTTGCTTGTCCATACCGCCCTCTCTTTTGTTAACCATTTCACAACATGTATGAAAAGTTACTGCACGCGCGGTCGGCATTCTGTATGAGATAGCTACACAACACTGGATTTTTGTGTACAGCAAAATAAAGTGTGATGAGATTCAAAATCCAGAATAATAACCAGGACATGAGCATGTCAGAGCAATCCCTCGTCCCCGTGCTGGAGCAGCTGCTTGCCCGGCAAAGTGACCTTGTCGTGCGGTTTCCGCAAACCTCGCAGCCCGCGCCGGAGTTGGCGATGAGCGTATCGTTCCCCCGGCTGGAAATCGTGCTGGAAGGCGAGCTTGCAGACGGCTGCCTGAGCGCGCCGCTAGGCCCATTGCAGGCGCTCTATTTGCCCGGCGGGCGTTGGAATGCCCCACAATGGCAAGGTGCGGCCACCACCCTTAGCATTCTGTTCAGCAAACAAAAGCTGGGCTTCAGCCTGCAACGTTTCGACGGCAAAAAATTCGTCGAGATCCGTAAGCAGCACGTCGCGCGCCTCGGACCTCGGGTCGGGTCATATTTGCTGCTGGCGATGAACGAGCTGGCTATTCGCCCGGTGATGCCCACGGCGCAGATTGTGCTAAGCGGGCTACTGAGCCACTGTATCGATCAGCTCACCCATCTGGCGGACACGGTCAGCAAGAGCAAAGAGCTATTTCTGGCCATTCAGGAATATATCGATGAGCACGCCGCCGAGGCGCTCAGCCGGGAGACGGTGGCGAAGAAGTTCCACATTACGCCGAACTACCTGTCGCACCTGTTTCAGAAGTCCGGCTCGGTGGGATTCAACGAGTATCTGACCGGCGTACGACTGGAGCTAGCGAAGAAATTACTGCGCGGGTATGAGATGAAAATCAAAGAGATAGCCCATCACTGCGGCTTTGAGGACAGCAACTACTTCTGCCGGATTTTTCGTAAACATACGGCACGTTCGCCGTCGGAATATCGCCGTCACTGCCGCACGATGTAGCTATTTCTTCGGGCGATATTTTTCCGGAAGCTCCGGCACCGGGCGACGGTCGTCAATCAGATGGCGGAGGGTCAGGATCGGGTGACGCCACAGCATACGCGGGCCAGCCCAGCGCATAATCTGCTTCATCTCTTCGCGTTTGGCGGGCTGATAGCAGTGTACCGGGCACTGCTTGCAGGCCGGTTTGTCCTCGCCAAACACGCACTTATCCAGTCGTTTATCAGCATAGGCATTCAGCGCCTGATAGTGCTCTGCATCATCCTGCGCCTGCGGGCAACGTTGCTGATAGAGCGCAATCATGCTGCGGATGGTCCGTTTTTCCCGGTCGATGCGTTTGCCTGCCATAGCCTGTTCCTTACCAATAAAGATGCATTAATAATACACTTTTAATGGCGCTTTTGCAGCCGCATTATCCTTCGTGCTTATCCACGTGTCCCAGCGGTTTTTCCGGGAAACAAACGTCGCGTACCCGGCGCTTTAGCTCGGCAGCATCCGGGAAACCTTCGTCGCGCTTGCGATCCCAGATGAGCACCTCGCCAACGGTAATAGTAAAAATCCCGCCGGTGCCGGGTACCAGCATCACCGAGGCAATGTCAACGTTAAAAGTATGTAACAATTCCTGCGCCATCCAGCTGGCACGGAGCATCCAGTTGCACTGGGAGCAGTAGGTAATAACAATCGCAGGCTTCGACATCAGTTTATACCCATATCAATTTAATCAAATATATTCACAAGATAGCGATTTGTAGCGCAATATTTTGATGATTTTCGCATAAATTCACCTTAGACACAGATTTACGAAAAAGTTCTTGATGAGAACGCTTATCTTAAAGATAATCATTCGCATTATTTACATTTATTCATCATTTCACTGCGGATGTGCCCATATGCATGACACTACGGCAATACTAAAAAAAGAAAACGCGCCGCTTTCTCCGACCCGTTCAAAACAGCTGATCCAGAGTAAAGCTTTGCTCGGCGAAGAAGGCTGGGTCTTGATTGAACATAATGGTCAACACTATCTGCTGCGCCAGACGCAATCCGGAAAGCTCATTCTGACTAAATAAACACAACCTATTAAATACCGCCAGCCACCCAGGTTATCCCCAGGCAGCAAGCGCTTTTCAATTTCCCTATGGAGAGTTGTTATGTTACGCCTGCAATACGCCCCGCTGCGCCCTTCAATGTTAGCGCTTGCCATTAGTAGCCTCTTACCTGCAGCGGCTTTTGCCCAAACAGACACCCTTACCGTCACCGCAACGGGCAATGCCCGCAGCGCCTTCGAAGCGCCGATGATGGTCAGCGTGATTGATGCATCAGCACCGGAAAACCAGACCGCCAGTTCAGCCGCAGACCTCCTGCGTAGCGTACCGGGAATTACGCTGAGCGGCACAGGTCGAACCAACGGGCAAGACATTAATCTTCGCGGGTACGACCGTCGCGGTGTGCTGGTTCTGGTCGATGGCGTACGTCAGGGTACGGATACGGGTCACCTGAATAGCACATTCCTGGATCCTGCACTGATCAAGCGTATTGAAGTCGTGCGTGGCCCATCCGCCCAACTGTACGGCAGCGGCGCGCTGGGTGGCGTAATCTCCTACGATACCGTGGATGCCAAAGACCTGTTGATGGAAGGCCAGAACAGCGGATTCCGCGTATTTGGTACAGGGGCTACCGGCGACCATAGCCTGGGGATGGGCGCCAGTGCGTTTGGGCGTACGGATAATCTGGATGGCCTGGTTTCCTGGTCTAGCCGCGATCGCGGGGACTTAAAACAGAGCGACGGTTCAACCGCGCCAAATGATGAATCTATCAACAACATGCTGGCGAAGGGAACCTGGACCATTGATGAAGCGCAGGCCCTGAGCGGTTCCTTCCGCTATTACAACAACAAAGCTCAGGAACCGAAAAACCCGCAGGAAATTGAAGCCTCAACTTCCAGCAACCCAATGGTTGACCGCTCGACTATCCAGCGTGATGCGCAGCTGTCCTACAAAATTGCGCCACAGGGTAACGACTGGCTGAATGCCGATGCCAAAGTGTACTGGTCAGAGGCACGAATTAACGCCGAAAATCTGGATAAAACGAGTGAATATCGTGAACAAACCACCAAAGGCGGTAAGGTAGAAAACCGTACTCGTCTGTTCGCGGATTCCTTCGCTTCTAACCTGCTGACCTACGGTGGCGAATACTATCGTCAGGAACAGAGCCCAAGCGGTGCGGCGACCGGCTTCCCTGACGCGAAAATCGACTTCAGCTCCGGCTGGTTGCAGGATGAGATCACCCTACGAGACCTGCCTGTCACCCTGTTAGGCGGTACTCGCTACGATAACTATCGCGGCAGCAGCGATGGCTACGCGGATGTAGATGCCGATAAATGGTCATCGCGCGCGGGCATGACCGTCAGCCCAACCGACTGGCTGATGCTGTTTGGCTCTTACGCTCAGGCCTTCCGGGCGCCGACGATGGGTGAAATGTACAATGACGAGAAGCACTTCTCGATTGGCAGTTTCTACACCAACTACTGGGTACCAAACCCAAATCTTCGCCCGGAAACGAACGAAACCCAGGAATACGGGTTCGGCTTACGCTTTGACAACCTGATGCTCTCCAACGACGCACTGGAATTTAAAGCCAGCTACTTCGATACCAAAGCGAAAGACTACATCTCCACGACCGTCGATTTTGCCGCGGCGACCACCATGTCCTATAACGTTCCTAACGCCAAAATCTGGGGCTGGGACGTGATGACCAAATATACCGCTGACCTGTTCAGCCTCGACGTCGCCTATAACCGCACCCGCGGTAAAGATACGGATACCGGCGAGTATATCTCCAGCATCAACCCGGATACCGTCACCAGCAAGCTGGATATTCCGGTTGCTCACAGCGGTTTCTCCGTCGGCTGGATTGGTACGTTTGCCGATCGCTCAACGCACATCAGCAGCTCTTATAGCAAACAGCCAGGCTACGCGGTGAACGACTTCTACGTTAGCTACCAAGGTCAGCAAGCGCTGAAAGGCATGACCACCACGCTGGTGCTGGGTAACGCCTTTGATAAAGAGTACTGGTCACCGCAGGGGATCCCGCAGGACGGCCGCAGCGGCAAACTTTTCGTAAGCTATCAATGGTAACAATTCGGCCCGGCATTTGGCCGGGCCATTATCTGGAAGGAAGAGACAATGAACCACTACACTCGCTGGCTTGAGCTAAAAGAACAAAACCCAGGCAAATACGCCCGCGACATCGCAGGTTTAATGAACATCAGCGAAGCCGAGCTGACCTTTGCTCGCGTTGGTCATGATGCCAAACGACTGAACGGGGAAATTCGCGATATTCTGACCGCGCTGGAAGCGGTTGGCGAAACCAAATGCATCTGCCGTAACGAATATGCCGTACACGAGCAGGTGGGTGCTTTTACCAATCAACAGTTGAGCGGCCATGCCGGGTTAGTGCTAAACCCACGCGCGCTCGATTTACGTCTGTTCCTGAATCAGTGGGCAAGCGTCTTCTTCATCAAGGAGAATACCGCCCGCGGCGAACGTCAGAGCATCCAGTTCTTTGACCATCAGGGCGATGCCTTGCTTAAAGTCTACGCAACCGACAACACTGACACCGCTGCCTGGGAAGCGGTATTGCAGCGTTTCATCGTTGATGAAAATACACCACTCGTGCTGAAAGCCAAAGAAACCACCAGCACCACCGTAACGGCCGACGCGCAGACCGTCGATCGGGAATGGCGCGCCATGACCGACGTCCACCAGTTCTTCTTACTGATGAAACGCCATAACCTGAGCCGTCAGCAGGCCTTTGAGCTCGTGGGTGACGATCTCGCCTGCAAAGTGCCAAACAATGCGCTTTCTCAGATTCTGGAAGCAGCAAATCAGGACGCCAACGAAATTATGGTGTTCGTGGGAAATACCGGCTGCGTGCAAATCTTTACCGGCACCATTGAAAAGGTCGTGCCGATGAAGGGCTGGCTGAACATCTTTAACCCAACCTTCACTCTCCATCTGATGGAAGAGCATATCGCTGAAACCTGGGTCACGCGTAAACCCACCGCTGACGGCCACGTCACCAGCCTGGAACTGTTCGCGAAGGACGGCACGCAAATTGCCCAGCTTTTTGGTCAGCGTACAGAAGGTGAACCAGAACAGGCTCAGTGGCGCGCGCAGATTAATGCGCTGACAGCAGAAGGACAGCCTGCATGAGATGCCTGCTTGCCCTGATTGCCGCATTTCCTCTGATGGCCTTTTCGGCTGCTCAGGAGAGACTCGTTACGCTCGGCGGCGACGTCACCGAGATTGTCTACGCACTTGGGGCGAAGTCGGCGCTTGTCGCACGCGACAGCACCAGTCAGTGGCCGCCAGAGGCGGCCGCTTTACCGGATGTCGGCTACCTTCGCCAACTGAGCACCGAGGGCATTCTTTCACTGCGCCCGACGCTGGTACTCGCCAGCAGCCAGGCACAGCCTTCGCTGGTGCTGCAAAAAGTAGAAGGCAGCAAGGTGAAGGTGGTGAACGTGCCGGGCGGTTACGATGCCGCCGCGATGGACAGCAAGGTAAAGGTCATTGCCGACGCGCTGGGTAAACAGCCACAGGGTGATGCGCTGCGCAAAACGTTGCATGACGAGATGGCCAACATCCCGTCTCAACCGCTGAACAAGCGCGTGCTGTTTATCCTGAGCCACGGCGGTTCCGGCGCGCTGGTGGCCGGTCAGCAAACGGCGGCCGACGGTGCTATCAAGCTGGCAGGCTTGCAAAACGCCATGCAGGGCTTCGACCACTACCGCACCATGTCGCAGGAAGGGGTCATAGCCAGCCTGCCGGATCTGGTGGTTATCTCCGCTGATGGTCTGAAAGGCATGGGCGGTGAAGCCGCGCTGTGGAAGCTGCCGGGGCTGGCGCAAACGCCTGCCGGGCGCAATAAGCAGGTGCTGGTGATTGACGATATGGCACTGCTGGGCTTCGGCCCGCGTACGCCGCAGGCGCTGCAACAGCTGCGCCAGAAAGCGGAGCAACTGCACTGATGAACGTCACCGCCTCACGCCAACTGTGGCTGATGGTGCTGCTACTCGTTGCCCTGACGCTGTTTGCCACCACACTCGGCGCCATGCGCCTACCGCTGGCGAGCATCTGGCCGTCGGGCGATGAAGTGCTGCGTCATATCTGGCTCACCATCCGCCTGCCCCGCGTCCTGCTGGCGCTACTGGTTGGCAGCGCGCTGGCGCTCTCCGGCTGCGTGATGCAGGGGCTGTTTCGTAACCCGCTGGCGGACCCGGGCCTGCTCGGGATCAGCAGCGGCGCGGCGCTGGCAGTGTCTTTCTGGGTAGTGCTACCCATTTCGGTACCGGCGCTGGTGGCCCTGTATGCGCCAATGCTGGCGGCGTTTATCGGCAGCCTGGCCGTGATGGCGGTGATTTTTGTCCTGAGTAAGGCGGGAGACGGTTCGCTCTCCCGCCTGCTGCTGGTTGGGATTGCGATTAACGCCCTGTGCGGTGCGCTGGTGGGCATGCTGTCATGGATAAGCAACGACACGCAGCTTCGCCAGATGTCACTCTGGGGAATGGGCAGCCTGGGGCAGGCCGAGTGGCCGACGCTGCTGGTTGCCGCCACGCTGATTATTCCTGCTTCGCTGGTAGTCTGGTGGACGGCGGCACGCCTGAACCTGCTCCAGTTGGGTGATGAAGAGGCGCACTACCTCGGCGTTAACGTGCGGGTATTGCAACGGCTGCTACTGCTGTGCAGCGCGGTGCTGGTGGCCGCTGCGGTGGCGATCAGCGGCGTCATTGGTTTTATCGGGCTGGTGGTGCCGCATCTGATGCGGATGTGGCTGGGGCCGGATCACCGGGGGCTTATCCCCGGCTCGCTGCTGGCTGGCGCCATTTTACTGCTGATTGCCGACACCCTCGCCCGTACCATCGCCGCGCCCGCCGAAATGCCAGTCGGTCTGCTGACTAGCCTGCTCGGCGCGCCGTGGTTCCTGTGGCTTATTTTCCGTCAGGAAAGGGGGATGCGTGGATAACCAGTACATTGCGCGCTCGCTATCGCTGAAACTCGGCAAACGCCTGGTAATTGATAATATCTCGCTGGCACTACAGCCCGGCGAAGTGACCGCGCTGATTGGCCCTAACGGCGCAGGAAAATCGACGTTACTTCGGCTGCTGACCGGCTTTTTATCCGCCGACAGCGGCGAGCAGCATATCGAGGGCAAGGCGCTGAGCGCCTGGTCTGCCTCCGCCCTTTCCCGCCGTCGCGCGGTGATGCTGCAGCGCACGCAGCTTAACGCCAACTGGCCGGTGGAAACGGTGATTGCAATGGGACGTGCGCCGTGGGGAACGCAGGTTGACCCGGCGCTGATTGCGCGGGTGATGGCCGAAACCGGCTGTACGCATCTGGCAGGCCGACTTTATCCGGCGCTTTCCGGTGGCGAGCAGCAGCGCGTACAGCTAGCAAGAAGCCTCGCGCAGCTATGGGGTGAAGATGGCCCGCAGGGCTGGCTGTTTCTGGATGAGCCCACCTCGGCGCTGGATCTTTACTACCAACAGCACCTGCTGCGACTGCTGAAAAAGCTGACCCGACGCGGCAAACTGCATGTTTGTATCGTGCTGCACGACCTCAATCTCGCCGCGCTGTGGGCCGACTCGATACTGCTGCTGCATCAGGGAAAACTTGTAGCGCAGGGCACACCGCAGGAAGTGATTCAGCAATCGGTGATTCACCGCTGGTACGGCGCGGAAATTGCGATGTGCCAGCACCCGGAAGCGGCGGTACCGCAGATTTATCTGACACCTTAATAAAGCGGGCGTGGCTTCACGCCCGCTTTATTACTCACGTAGGTCATTATTGCTTTATTTATTAAGTGCAGGCTAAACACCCATTATTGATAATGAGATATACGCATTCGTGACCAAATTCACAATTGAATAAAACGCCAATAGACAAATAAGTTAAATCTAATAATGTATATTCGTGTCTAATGGAGAGCATACATTATGAACTTCCACAATAGAACGTATAACACCTCAAAATGGTTTAATATTGACAACGTTATTGTCAATCACCGTCCTTAGCCCCTCATACGACTTCGCGTCCATATCATTGCAAACAGAAGCCTGAATTCTGTTTCTGATATCACATACCTATCTCAAGATAACTGTTTAATAGCAGCGATGTACCGCACGCATTTTTAACATTCCGCGAGCGGGACTTGTCGCTATATAACGTTATCTGGTCAAGGTATTCGTATTGCGCCCAGAAAATGGTTTTCATCATAAATGAATAACCTGCGGGACGAGTGTGTCTAAAAAAGGATTAAGGATTACGCCATGAATAACTTTAAACATCTGCCAGAACCTTTCCGTATTCGCGTTATCGAGCCGGTAAAACGCACCACCCGGGAACACCGTGAAAATGCGATTGTTGCTTCGGGCATGAACCCGTTTCTGCTCGACAGCGAAGATGTTTTTATTGACCTGTTGACCGACAGCGGCACCGGCGCCGTCACGCAAAATATGCAGGCTGCCATGCTGCGCGGCGATGAAGCCTATAGCGGCAGCCGCAGCTACTACGCGCTATGCCATGCCGTTAAAGAGATTTTCGGCTACCAGTATACGATTCCCACCCACCAGGGACGCGGCGCAGAGCAAATCTATATTCCGGTATTAATTAAAAAGCGCGAGCAGGAAAAAGGGCTGGACCGCTGCAAAATGGTCGCCTTCTCCAACTATTTCTTTGATACCACTCAAGGCCATAGCCAGATTAACGGCTGCACTGTGCGCAACGTTTATATTAAAGAGGCATTTGATACCTCTGCACGTAATGATTTTAAGGGCGATTTCGATTTGCAGGGGTTGGAAAACGGCATTGAAGAGGTCGGCCCCAATAACGTTCCTTATATTGTCGCTACCATCACCTGTAACTCCGCGGGCGGCCAACCGGTATCCATGGCGAACCTGAAAGCGATGTATGCCATCGCGAAGAAATATGACATTCCGGTGGTGATGGACTCCGCGCGCTTCGCGGAAAATGCCTGGTTTATTCAACAGCGCGAACCGGGATATCACGACTGGAGCATTGAAGAGATCACCCGCGAAACCTACAAATATGCCGATATGCTGGCGATGTCGGCGAAAAAAGATGCGATGGTGCCGATGGGCGGCCTGCTGTGTATCAAAGATGATGGTTTCTTCGATGTTTACACCGAATGCCGCACGCTGTGCGTGGTGCAGGAAGGTTTCCCAACCTACGGCGGCCTCGAAGGCGGGGCGATGGAACGTCTGGCCGTTGGCCTGACCGACGGGATGAACCAGGACTGGCTCTCCTACCGTATTAAGCAGATTCAGTATCTGGTCGACGGGCTGGAGGCTATCGGCGTTACCTGCCAACAGGCGGGTGGGCACGCGGCGTTTGTCGATGCCGGTAAGCTGCTACCGCACATCCCAGCCGAGCAGTTCCCGGCGCAGGCGCTGGCCTGTGAACTGTATAAAGTCGCCGGTATTCGCGCCGTTGAGATCGGCTCCTTCCTGCTAGGACGTGATCCGAAAACCGGCAAGCAGCTCCCTTGCCCGGCAGAGCTACTGCGCTTAACCATTCCACGCGCCACCTACACCCAAACGCATATGGACTTCATTATTGAAGCCTTTGAACACGTGAAGGAGAATGCACCAAATATTAAAGGCTTAACCTTTACCTACGAACCGAAAGTATTACGACACTTCACCGCAAAACTGAAAGAAGTTTAATTCCCACCGATTCCAATGGCTATATCACTGATATAGCCATTGGAGATTCTGGCACCTGGCATCATTGATTATTTCTGACGACAGCAGAAACGTAAACGTTATCAATAAGGGAAGGCCATGGAAGAAGCGTCGAATACAAAACATTCCTCCTTCTGGGGAATTATGGTTATTGCCGGCACCGTCATCGGTGGCGGAATGTTTGCATTACCGGTTGACCTTGCTGGGGCATGGTTTTTCTGGGGTGCATTTATTTTAATTATTTCCTGGTTTTCTATGTTGCATTCCGGGTTACTACTTTTAGAGGCTAATCTTAATTATCCCGTAGGTTCCAGTTTTAATACCATCACTAAAGATTTAATCGGTAATAAGTGGAATGTGGTCAGCGGTATTACCGTTGCCTTCGTTCTGTATATCCTGACCTATGCCTATATCTCGGCCAACGGGGCGATCATCAGCGAAACCATCAGCATCAACGCCGGAACGCATGTTAATCCACGTATCGTCGGTATCTGTAGCGCAGTGTTTGTCGCCAGCGTGCTGTGGGTTAGCTCCCTTGCGGCTAGCCGTATCACCTCCTTTTTCCTCGGCATTAAAATTATCGCCTTCGTGGTGGTCTTTGGCTCCTTCTTCTTTCAGGTCGACTACACCATTCTTCGCGATATTGCGGCACCGGAAGCGAACAGTACCTACCTCCCCTATATTCTGATGGCGGTGCCGGTATGCCTGGCGTCGTTTGGTTTTCATGGCAACATTCCCAGCCTGATAATCTGCTACGGCAAACGTAAAGACAAACTCATTAAAAGTATCGTCTACGGTTCGCTGTTAGCGCTGGTTATCTATCTGTTCTGGCTCTACTGCACGATGGGCAATATCCACCGCAGCAGCTTTAAAGAGATTATTGCTTCGGGCGGGAATGTGGATGCGCTAGTGAAATCCTTCTTAGGGACCAACCAACGCGGCGTGATTGAGTTCTTCCTGCTTATCTTCTCTAACCTCGCGGTCGCCAGCTCCTTCTTCGGCGTGACCCTCGGGCTGTTTGATTACCTGGCAGATCTGTTCAAAATGGGCAACACCCCGTGGGGCCGCTTTAAGACGTTGCTGCTCACCTTCCTCCCCCCGGCGGCACTGTACCTCATCTTCCCGAACGGCTTTATTTACGCCATCGGCGGCGCGGGGCTGTGCGCGACCGTTTGGGCCGTTATTGTACCCGCGTTCCTGGCGTTGAAATCGCGCGAACGCTTCCCGGAGAAAACCTTTACCGTCTGGGGCGGCAAGGCCATTCCGGTGGTGGTTATCCTGTTTGGGGTCATGGTGATTCTGTGCTGGTTCGGCAGTACGCTGAACCTGCTACCGAGATTTGGATAAAGCAATACGCCCTCGCCGGACGGCGAGGGCGGCAGGTTACTTCTGGATTAAATAGCGGATGGTTGGCCCATCCTGCTGGATGTCGAGCACGGTGTAGCCGTGGTTGCGCGCATCCACCGGGATGTTATTAATCGACTGCGGGCAGTCGCTCACCACTTCCAGTATTTCGCCTTTCTTTAACTGCGGCATCGCCTCAAGCGTCGCCACCGCCGGGTACGGGCAAGGTTCACCCACCATGTCCAGACGATAATCCGGGACGATCGTTTTCATACACTCTCCTTCGCAGTAATTGTGGCGGAAGCGTTACGACGGAAGAACCGTTTTTCCCAGCCAAGAATTAACAGCAGCGCAATCAGCAGCAGGCCGTAGGTCACCAGCAGACCGCCCAGCGGACCAAAGGTGGTCAGCAGATTCACTTTGTCCCAGCTTGTGGCGAGCGACGGGGAGATATCGTCCCAGAAGTAGGCCAGAATGGTTGAGCCAATCACGTTGCCAAGCCCCACCCACCAGTAGTGCACCTGCCCTTCGACGGCACGATACATCCAGCCGGTTTCACAACCGCCGGCCAGCACAATGCCGAAGCCGAACAGCAGACCGCCAATCACCGCATTCGGGCCAGCCCACATGATTTTCGGCGCCACGCCAAGCTGCACATAGCTGAAGATGCCGATGGCGCTTACCGCCATACCGAAGATAATGGCCTTCGCCATTTGCGTGCGCCCGGTGATCCACAGGTCGCGGAACGCCGAGGTAAAGCAGATTTGCGCCCGTTCAATCAGCAGACCAAAGCCCACGCCGAACAGCATCGCCAGCCCCAGCTTAGGGCTGCCCGCCGCCGTCAGCAACGCCCAGCCGACCATGCCAATAAACACCAGCATACCCAGACGGAAACGACGACGCGCCTGGTCTGGACGCTGCGTCAGCGGCGATGCCGCCGAAACTTTGACCATTTTCACCGGAATTCTGAAGATAGGCAGCAGCGTGAAGCGTGCGCCAAACCAGGAGCCAATGGCCGTCGCCAGCGCGAAGAACCAGGCGTGAAGTGAGAACTGTGGAATGCCCGTGAAGAAAGCCGCGAGGTTACAACCCATCGCCAGACGTGCGCCAAAACCAGCAATAATCCCGCCGACAATCGCCTGCAAAATTCGAATGCGGCTTTTCGGCAGGCGCAGCTTGACGTTATTGGCCCACAGCGCCGCGGCAAAACAGCCGCCGAACATGCCGATAATCATCATGCCGTCGATACGGGTCAGCGGCGTACCGTCGAGGCCAATCAGCTTGTAATAGCCCCAGGTCTCGGTATGTACGCCAGCAAGCTGCAGCAATTGCCCGCCCCAACGCGTGAACTCGCCCGTCACAGCCCAGAAGGTGCCGGTGATGCCAAAATAATAAGTAGAGAGAATACCGGCCGCGATTACCGCAGGAACCGGGGACCAGAATTTAATCAGAAAGGTATGTTTAAATTGTTGCCATGTCATCGATGTTAGCCTCTGAACTCAGAAGGAGTCATGTGCGAAGAGCCGCACAAGAGGCGGGGATTATAGCGGCTATCGCTTTCATGATAATGACAACCGTCGCAAAAGGTCGGTGAGATCAATTTGCAGATAGCACCATTTCAGGACGACGCTCCCTCTTCTGTTTTCCTGCCCTCCAGACTCCGTTATCATGCACCCTACGTACTCATGAAAAAACAGGCCGGATTTCATGAGATCCACGGCATCAGATGAGTCCGAACACATAACGCACTCAGTAAAATTTTAGAAAATGGACATCACAAACGGATGAGTACAATCGACAATTTCGACGCACATACGCCGATGATGCAGCAGTATCTGAAGCTGAAAGCGCAGCATCCCGAGATCCTGCTGTTTTACCGCATGGGCGACTTTTACGAGATGTTTTATGACGATGCGAAACGCGCATCGCAGTTGCTCGACATTTCGCTGACCAAGCGCGGCGCTTCTGCCGGTGAACCTATCCCGATGGCGGGCATCCCGCACCACGCGGTCGAAAACTACCTCGCTAAGCTGGTGAATCAGGGCGAGTCCGTCGCCATTTGCGAACAGATTGGCGACCCAGCCACCAGCAAAGGTCCGGTCGAGCGTAAAGTTGTGCGTATCGTTACGCCGGGCACCATCAGCGATGAAGCGTTGCTGCAGGAGCGCCAGGACAACCTCCTTGCCGCCGTCTGGCAGGACAGCAAAGGCTATGGCTACGCCACGCTGGATATCAGTTCCGGGCGTTTTCGCATCAGCGAACCAGCCGACCGCGAAACCATGGCTGCCGAGCTGCAACGTACTAACCCAGCCGAGCTGCTATACGCCGAAGATTTTGCCGAGATGGCGCTGATTGAAGGCCGCCGAGGCCTGCGTCGTCGCCCGCTGTGGGAGTTCGAAATCGACACCGCGCGCCAGCAGCTGAACCTGCAGTTTGGTACCCGCGACCTGGTCGGCTTTGGCGTTGAAGGCGCGCCGCGCGGGCTTTGCGCCGCGGGCTGCCTGCTGCAATACGTGAAGGACACCCAGCGTACCTCGCTGCCGCACATTCGCTCCATCACCATGGATCGCCAGCAGGACAGCATCATTATGGATGCCGCCACACGCCGTAACCTGGAGATCACCCAGAATCTGGCGGGCGGGCTGGAAAACACCCTCGCCTCCGTGCTCGACTGCACCGTCACGCCGATGGGCAGCCGTATGCTTAAGCGCTGGCTGCATATGCCGGTGCGCGATACCAAAGTACTGACCGAGCGCCAACAGACCATCGGCGCCTTGCAGGATGCCACCGCAGACTTACAGCCGGTGCTGCGTCAGGTGGGCGACCTCGAACGTATACTTGCGCGTCTGGCGCTGCGTACCGCACGTCCACGCGACCTCGCCCGTATGCGCCACGCCTTCCAGCAGTTGCCGGAACTGCGTGCCCAACTGGAAAGCGTCGACAGCGTGCCGGTACAGATGCTGCGTGAGAAAATGGGCGAATTTGCCGAGCTACGCGAATTGCTGGAGCGGGCGATTATTGATGCACCGCCGGTGCTGGTGCGCGATGGCGGCGTGATTGCCCCAGGCTATCATGAAGAGCTCGACGAGTGGCGCGCGCTGGCCGATGGCGCTACCGACTACCTCGACCGCCTGGAAATTCGCGAGCGCGAGCGTACCGGGCTCGACACGCTGAAAGTAGGGTATAACGCCGTCCACGGTTATTACATTCAGATTAGCCGCGGTCAGAGCCATATGGCGCCTATCAACTACGTGCGCCGCCAGACGCTGAAAAACGCCGAACGCTACATTATTCCTGAGCTGAAAGAGTACGAAGATAAAGTTCTGACCTCAAAAGGCAAGGCGCTGGCGCTGGAAAAACAGCTTTATGACGAGCTGTTCGATCTGCTGCTACCTCACCTCGCAGACCTTCAGCAGAGCGCCAGCGCGCTGGCGGAGCTGGACGTGCTGGTGAACCTCGCGGAACGTGCCTATGCGCTCAACTACACCTGCCCAACGTTTATCGATAAGCCCGGCATCCGGATTATCGAAGGCCGCCATCCGGTGGTGGAGCAGGTGCTGAACGAGCCGTTTATCGCCAACCCGCTGACTCTGTCGCCACAGCGTCGAATGCTGATCATTACCGGCCCGAACATGGGCGGTAAAAGTACCTATATGCGTCAAACGGCGCTGATTGCGCTGCTGGCCTATATCGGCAGCTACGTTCCGGCGCAGAGCGTGGAGATTGGCCCTATCGACCGTATCTTCACCCGCGTGGGCGCGGCGGATGACCTGGCCTCCGGTCGCTCAACCTTTATGGTGGAGATGACCGAAACGGCCAATATTCTGCATAACGCCACCGAAAACAGCCTGGTGCTGATGGATGAAATTGGCCGCGGTACGTCTACCTACGACGGCCTGTCATTAGCATGGGCCTGTGCGGAAAATCTGGCGAATAAGATCAAGGCGTTAACGCTGTTTGCAACCCACTACTTCGAGTTAACCCAACTGCCGGAGAAAATGGAAGGCGTGGCGAACGTGCATCTGGACGCGCTGGAGCACGGCGATACCATCGCCTTTATGCACAGCGTGCAGGACGGTGCGGCCAGCAAGAGCTATGGTCTGGCGGTAGCGCAGCTAGCGGGCGTGCCGAAAGAGGTTATCAAGCGCGCGCGTCAGAAGCTGCGCGAGCTGGAAAGCATCTCACCAAACGCGGCGGCGACGCAGGTAGATGGGACACAGATGTCGCTGCTGTCGGCACCGGAAGAAGCTTCCCCGGCGGTAGAAGCGCTGGAAGGTCTGGACCCGGACTCGTTGAGCCCACGTCAGGCGCTGGAGTGGATTTATCGTCTGAAAGGAATGGTGTAATTATCTGCGCCGCTTCGCTTATGCTGAAGTGGCGCATTTATAGCCGTCGTATTTATCGAAAAATAAAAATGTACTCATACGTCAAATGAAAAAAAGCCTTACCAGTACGGCAAGGGCTTTTAAGGACTACAAACTTCAGA
>NZ_JMPL01000014.1 GCF_000735365.1 Kluyvera ascorbata ATCC 33433
CGACCATCGCGAATGGCAGCCGGTGGGGCAGCGCTTTGCGCGGGCGAATCGGCTGTATGTCGATTTGCCCGGCCACGGTGGATCTTCAGCCGTACGGGTTAATAACTTCGCTGAGATGGACGCCGCGCTCCAGGCTACGCTGCTTAGTTACAACATACTCAACTACTGGCTGGTCGGTTACTCGCTGGGCGGACGGATTGCCATGCACTACGCCTGCTCGCGGCCGGAAGGCCTGGCAGGGCTGATTGTTGAAGGCGGTCATCCTGGGCTGACGAACGATGTGGAACGTGAATTGCGCTGGCGCAACGACGAAGCCTGGGCACAGCGTTTTCGCGAGCTTCCGCTTGCCGACGTCTTTACCGCCTGGTATCAACAGCCGGTTTTTGCCAGCCTCACCGACGCACAGCGTGCCTCGCTGGTGACGCTGCGCCAGAAAAACGACGGCAACGCGCTGGCGGCGATGCTGCTGGCCACCTCTTTAGCCGTGCAGGAAGACCTTCGTCCTGCGCTGCAAACGCTTTCACTACCATTCTGGTATCTCTGTGGCGAGCGCGACAGCAAGTTTCGGGCGATTGCCGAGGAACTCTCGCGCCCTTGCCACCTTATTCATGATGCTGGACACAACGCGCACCGGGAAAACCCCGCGGGCGTGGCCGCGTGTCTGGCTCAGATTCTGCCTGTTAACTTATAGGACTCGCTATGATCTATCCTGATGAAGCTATGCTGTACGCCCCCGCTGAGTGGCACGATTGTTCCGAAGGTTTTACCGACATTCGCTACGAAAAATCCGCTGACGGCATCGCCAAAATCACCATTAACCGCCCGCAGGTTCGCAACGCGTTTCGTCCACTGACGGTCAAAGAGATGATTCAGGCGCTGGCGGATGCGCGCTATGACGACAACGTCGGCGTTATCATCCTGACCGGCGCGGGCGACAAAGCCTTCTGCGCCGGTGGTGACCAGAAAGTGCGTGGCGACTACGGCGGATACCAGGACGACAGCGGTGTTCACCACCTGAACGTGCTGGACTTCCAGCGTCAGATCCGTACCTGCCCAAAACCAGTGGTAGCGATGGTGGCTGGCTTCTCCATCGGCGGCGGCCACGTGCTGCACATGATGTGTGACCTGACTATTGCGGCGGATAACGCCATCTTCGGCCAGACCGGTCCGAAAGTCGGCTCCTTTGACGGCGGCTGGGGCGCTTCTTACATGGCGCGCATCGTCGGCCAGAAAAAAGCGCGTGAAATCTGGTTCCTGTGCCGCCAGTACGACGCGAAAGCGGCGCTGGATATGGGCCTGGTGAACACCGTGGTACCGCTGGCTGACCTCGAAAAAGAGACCGTACGCTGGTGCCGCGAAATGCTGCAAAACAGCCCGATGGCGCTGCGCTGCCTGAAAGCCGCGCTGAATGCCGACTGTGACGGCCAGGCGGGTCTGCAAGAGCTGGCCGGTAACGCCACCATGCTGTTCTACATGACCGAAGAAGGTCAGGAAGGCCGTAACGCTTTCAACCAGAAACGTCAGCCTGACTTCAGCAAATTCAAACGGAATCCGTAATGCGTAGTGCGCAGGTTTACCGCTGGCAGATACCGATGGACGCAGGTGTGGTTCTGCGCGAGCGGCGGCTGAAAACCCGTGATGGGTTATTCGTCTACCTGCGTGACGGCGAACGGGACGGGTGGGGAGAAATTTCCCCACTACCGGGCTTTAGTCTGGAGTCGCTGGACGACGCGCAGTCGGCGCTGCTCGGTTGGGTTAACGCCTGGCGGCAGGGCGACGATGGCGCGTTGCCAGAGGTTCCCTCGGTGGCCTTTGGCATCAGCTGTGCGCTGGCGGAGCTCAACGATGCGCTGCCTGAGGCGGCGGATTATCGCGCCGCGCCGCTGTGCACCGGTGACCCGGACGATCTGGTTATCAAGCTTGCTGATATGTCCGGCGAGAAGGTGGCTAAAGTGAAGGTCGGCCTGTACGAAGCGGTCCGTGACGGCATGGTGGTGAATCTGCTGTTGGAAGCTATTCCAGAGCTGACCCTGCGCCTCGATGCCAACCGCGCCTGGACGCCGCTGAAAGCCCAGCAGTTCGCCAAATACGTCAACCCGGACTATCGTTCGCGCATCGCCTTCCTTGAAGAACCGTGCAAAACCCGCGATGACTCGCGCGCCTTTGCGCGTGAAACCGGCATTGCTATTGCCTGGGACGAAAGCCTGCGCGAGGCGGATTTCCGCTTTGAAGCCGAGCTTGGCCTCAAAGCCGTGGTGATTAAACCAACGCTGACCGGCAGCCTGGAACGCGTAAAAGCGCAGGTGGCGGCGGCGCATGCGCTTGGCCTGACGGCGGTAATTAGCTCCTCGCTGGAATCAAGCCTCGGTTTAACTCAGTTAGCGCGCATCGCGGCCTGGCTCACCCCAGACACCATTCCGGGTCTGGATACTTTGAATTTGATGCAAACTCAGCTTATCCGCTGCTGGCCTGACAGCCCGCTGCCATGCGGGGCAATTGAGGATATGGAGCCGCTGCTGTGACCTTCTCTACCTGGCCGTGGCGGCACTGGCGCGAGGAGCGTGGCGACGCCATCGCGCTGCGTCTCGATGATGAAACGCTGAGCTGGACGGCGCTGTGTGAGCGTATCGACGCGCTCGCCGCCGGGTTTCAGGCGCAGGGCGTTAATCCCGAAGACGGCGTGGCGCTCTGCGCGCGCAATCGCCCGGAAGCGGTGCTGGCCTGGCTGGCGTTGTTGCAGTGCGGCGCGCGTATCCTGCCGCTAAACCCACGGCTACCGGCGACGCTGGTCAGCGAACTGCTTCCGGGGCTCAGCCTGTGCCACTTTTTAAATCTGGAAGCCGATGATCACTACGGCCTTGCGCCGTTGCAGCTGCGTTCCGCACCGCTGACCTCGCCGTGCGACTGGCGTGCTGAACGCCTGGCTTCGATGACGCTCACCTCGGGTTCAACCGGCCTGCCGAAAGCGGCGGTCCATACCTGCGCGGCGCATCTGGCGAGCGCACACGGCGTGCTGAGCCTGATGCCGTTTGCAGAAAACGACTGCTGGCTGCTGTCGCTACCGTTGTTTCACGTCTCCGGCCAGGGCATTTTCTGGCGCTGGCTGCTGGTGGGCGCGCAGATGGCGGTGAGTGAGCATCCGCTTGCGCAGGCGCTGCACGGGTGTTCCCACGCGTCTCTGGTGCCGACGCAGCTTTGGCGCCTGCTTAATGATGAACAGCCGCTCACTCTGAAAACGGTGCTGTTGGGCGGCGCGGCGATTCCTGCGGTGCTGACCGAACAGGCGGCAGCGCGGGGGATTCAAACTTTCTGCGGCTACGGCCTGACCGAGTTTGCTTCCACCGTCTGCGCGCGTGAAGCCAACGGCGGCGAGGATGTCGGCATGCCGCTGCCAGGGCGCGAACTGCGGCTGGTCGATGGCGAAATCTGGCTGCGCGCCAGCAGCATGGCTTCAGGCTACTGGCGCAACGGTGAACTGCTGCCGCTGACCAACGCCGAAGGCTGGTTTGCCACCCGCGATCGCGGTGAAATCCATGACGGCAAACTGCACGTCATTGGTCGTCTGGATAATCTGTTTTTCAGCGGCGGTGAAGGCATTCAACCAGAAGAAGTTGAGCGAGTGCTGGTACAGCATCCGGCGGTGAATCAGGTCTTTATTGTCCCCATTGACGATATCGAATTTGGCCAGCGCCCGGTGGCGGTACTGGACGCTGAGCCCACGCTGAATATGGCTGAGCTGGCGTTGTGGGCGAAAGACAAGTTGGCGGGATTCCAGCAGCCGTGCCAATGGTTGACGCTGCCGGAAGAAATGAAGGGGACGGGCATTAAGGTGTCCCGTCATCAGCTGATGCAGTGGGTGAACGCCCAGTTAAAATCATGAATAATAGATACGTGTTATTTCATTAACATACGCCATCATTCCTGGTGATGTATTAGACGTAATTCGTTACAATCCCCCTGATTATTGCCTGTTTAGTACATTGAATCCGCTGCGTATCGCAGTACAATTCAGCGGTTTAAGGGCGTTTATTTTTGCGTTTGCATGAAAGGATGAAGATGAAAAAGAGCGTGTTATTTGGTCTGGCGGGGCTGATGTTTGTCTCCGCGTCAGCGAGTGCAATCAGCTTTAACGGTCAAGCTGGTAAAGATTACACTAACCTGGGCTTTGGTGTCGGTACTGAGACTTCTGGCCTGGCGTTAACCGGTAACTGGACGCACAGCGACGACGATGGTGATGTGGCAGGTCTGGGCCTGGGACTGAATATCCCTCTCGGTCCGTTCATGGCTACCGTGGGTGGTAAAGGCGTTTACACCGATCCTAACGACAGCGATTCCGGCTATGCCGCAGCGGTCGGTGGTGGACTGCAGTGGAAAATCGGCGACAGCCTGCGTCTGTTCGGTGAGTACTACTACTCCCCGGATTCACTCTCAAGCGGTATCGACAGCTATACCGAAGCTAACGCGGGCGCGCGTTATACCATTATGCGTCCAATCAGCATCGAAGCGGGTTATCGTTACCTGAACCTCGCGGGTAAAGACGGTCATCGTGACAACGCCGTGGCCGATGGCCCGTACGTTGGTGTGAGCGCATCGTTCTAATCCCCCTCCGGCGCGGCGACACCGCTGCGCCAGTTTTTCTCTTCTTAAATCCTCCGCTTGCGTTATAGTGACTCGTCCTCTTTTTATTGGAGAAAGTGATGATAACGGTTGAGATGCTGTCCACCGGTGACGAAGTCTTATCGGGGCAGATCGTCGATACAAACGCTGCCTGGCTTGCCGATTTTTGTTTCCAGCGGGGTATTCCGCTGACGCGACGTAACACCGTTGGGGATAACCTGGATGACCTGGTCGCTATTCTGCGCGAGCGCAGTACTCAGGCAGATATTCTGATTGTGAACGGCGGTCTCGGGCCGACCAGCGACGACCTTAGCGCGCTTGCTGCGGCAACGGCGAAAGGTGAATCGCTGATTATGCACGAAGAGTGGCTGGCGTTTATGGAGCGTTTCTTCCGCGAGCGTGGCCGTGTGATGGCGCCGAGCAACCGCAAGCAGGCGGAGATCCCGGCCAGCGCCGAGCTTATCGACAATCCGGTCGGCACCGCCTGCGGCTTTGCCGTTAAGCTTAACCGCTGCCTGATGTTCTTTACGCCGGGCGTGCCGTCTGAATTTAAAGTGATGGTTGAGCAAGAGATCCTGCCGCGTATTCGCCAGCGTTATCCGGTCGGCGAGCCGCCGCTGTGCCTGCGTCTGACGACCTTTGGCCGTTCTGAAAGCGATCTTGCCCAAAGCCTGCAGCACCTTGAACTGCCACCGGGCGTGAGCATGGGTTATCGCTCCTCGATGCCGATTATTGAACTGAAGCTGACCGGGCCTGCGGAACATCGTGATGCGATGCTGGCGCTGTGGCCAGAAGTACAGAAAGTGGCGGGCGAAAGTCTGATTTTTGAAGGCACCGAAGGGCTTCCCGCGCAGCTTGCCCGCGTGCTGAAAGAAAGACAGTTCAGCCTGACGTTAAGCGAGCAGTTCACCAGCGGGCTGATTGCCCTACAGCTTTCCCGTGCCCAGGCGCCGCTGCTGGCGAGTGAAGTGGTACCGCCGCAGGATGAAACGCTGGCGCAAACCGCCCGCTGGGCCGCCGAGCGTCGCGTGAACCATTTTGCCGGGCTGGCGCTGGCGGTAAGTGGTCTTGAAAGTGAACACATTAACTTTGCGCTGGCGACACCGGAAGGGACGCACGCGCTGCAGGTGAAGTTCAGCAATACGCGTCATGGTCTGGCGGTGCGTCAGGAAGTGTGTGCGATGATGGCACTGAACATGTTGCGCCGCTGGTTGAATGGCCGTCCCGTTGCCAGCGAACACGGCTGGATTAACGTGGTGGACTCGCTCACGCTTTAAGCTGTAACCGGCTTTTCTCCCTCTCCCTTTCAGGGAGAGGGGACCGTTGGGCGCAGATTATCGGACCAACGCCCGCGCTAACAGCGTGATTGGATGTTCACAACGCTTGCTGGTGGACATCTCAATCTGCCATTTGCAGGTCTCGCAGTCGGTAATCACCAGGTCTGCGCCGCTCGCTTCAATTTGCTCGAAGAGCGGTGCGCCTATTGCCTGCGACGTTGGGTAGTTCTCCGTTTTGAAGCCGTAAGTTCCCGCTATTCCGCAGCATTGTGAATCCAGCACCTGAAGCTCAATACCCGGTATGCGGCGTATTAATTCCAGCGAGTACAGCGACCAGCCCATCTTTTCCATATGACACGGCGTGTGATACACCACCTTTAGCGGCAGTGGCTGTAACGGCAGCTCCGCTCCATCATCCAGCTTGCGCCACAGCCAGCGGGTTGCTAGCTCAATGTTGTCGCGCAGATCGTGGTTATCGACGTCCAGCAGGTGCGGGTACTCATCACGCAGCGTAAAAGTGCAGGTGGACGAGGTGGCAATGACCGGCAGCTTTTTGCCGCCAATGGCTTCCCGCAGCGACTTGACGTTGCTCTGCGCCTGTCGACGGGCTTTATCAAAGAAACCGTTAGCAATCAGCGGCACGCCGCAGCACTTCTCTTTGCTGAGTAGCTGCACACCAATGCCTATCGCATTCATCACCTTTATCAAATCCAGCCCGAGCTGCGGATGGTTGTAATTAACGTAGCAGCCGTGGAAGAAAGCGACCTGCTCGGCAAACTGCGCCTGTGCTGCGGCAATACGCGCGTAGCGGCGGCGGAAGGTGCCGAAGGAGTATTTCGGTAGGGCGCGGTGATGGTCAATCTTGAGCGCGCTATCCAGAAGTTGACGCACGGGCTTCAGGCCGGTGGCGGCATTGACGATGGGGGCGAACGGCGTAGAGAGCGTGCCCATCAGGTCGGTATGGCTGAGGATCGTATCGCGGATACCCGGTTTTTGCTGGCTATAGTCGGCGCGGGCGCGCTGGATAATATCGCCAATTTTGACATCCGACGGGCAGGCGACTTCGCAGCGTTTGCAGTTGATGCAGTATTTTAGCGCCTCGTCATACAGCCCGGCGTCTTTGCGGCGCAGACGTTCGCCGTCCGGCCCGGCCTGTTTTGGCCCCGGATAGCGTGGGTTGACGCGGCTAACGGGGCAGACGGTGGTGCAAACGGTGCATTTAATGCAGTTTTCGAAACTTTGCTGGCTCATGCTTCGCCTCCCGCCAAACGGATAATCTGCGCGGCAGCGTGTAGCGCGGAGACGGCGCATACGCCCCCGCCGCAGCCCTGCGCGATCGGGTCGAAGCCGCCAAGCACCGAGCCGATGGCAAACAGGTTGCGCATCGGTAGACCTCGGAGCGTGGGATGCAGCTCGGCATCGACGATTGCGCCCGACTGCTGCCACGGCTGCGGGTCAAAGAAATCATCGCGATAGCCCGCGCTACGTGAGGTGGGTTGCTGAATATCCAGCCCCATAATGGACTCGCGAATGTGGTCGCGATCGGCGGTCAGGCCGTTGCTGAAGAAACTGCCGCTGGCCAGTACCGCATAGCGCGGACGTAATGGAATATCGCCGTGGTTACGCGTCCAGACTTCGCAAACCTCGCCGCGGTCGTGGCTGACGCGCACCGCTTCATCACCCGCCATCCAGGTTCCGCCCAGCGCAACAAACCGCCGTTGCAGGGTGGTGTGGAGCCGCATGCCCGGCACTGAAGGCGGCAGCGTTGGCAGAAGCAGCAGGGTGCAGGGGAGATTGTGATTGAGCCAGTCGAATAACGCCGTGTCACGCAGGCCAAAGCAGGCGGGCATCACCAGCGTGTCGCATCCTTCACTGAGCGGTAATAGCGCCTGATGCAACATTGACCAGTGCGTTTTTTCATCCAGTACCCTGGCGATATTGACCGCGCGGAACTCGGTCGGGTTTTCCCGCAGCACATCCAACTCTGGTAAATCGATTTCAGCGGTATCGGCGTTTAGCCCCTGCTGCTGGAGGGATTCGGCGACCAGATGCGGCTGGAAATCGAGAAATCCACTAATGCCGACGACCCGAACGCGGCCGCGCCTGAACGGGATAATCGGTACTTCCGACGGACTCAGCCAGGCGGCACGTTGAGTGCCCAGCGGGGTAATACGCTGATGAGGCTTCGCCATATCGCCGCGCATGTTGATTCCGCATTCAGCCAGCAGCGTCTGCGTCTGCTGCGCGTAGTGCTGCACAAGACGGGAGCCAATCAGGCTATAGGGATGCTGCGGGGATTGTTCGCGCAGCGCGGCCAGCCCGTCTGCGAGGTGGGTGACCGGTTGACCGTCGGGCAGGGTGCAGAGCAGGTCCAGCGAGCCGGAAGAGAAGTGCAGCGCACTCTGGCCCCGGCTGACAATCACCGTGCGCAGGCCCGCTTTTTGTAGCTGGATGCCGCACAGCAACCCGGCGAGTCCGCCGCCGATAATCACGCTATCAAATTTCATCTTCTGGCTCCTTTTTCAGGCCGCACAATCCCTGGTATACCCAGCGGGTTAATTCGCTCTCGCGCAGCGCATCGCCCCAGGCAATCGGCTGGACGCCTTTCCAGCGTTCATTGAGGAAGGCAGAAAGCTGGGTGAGCGATTGCGCCGAGGTGGCGACGCGATAACGCTGGAGCAGACCGGCTGCGCGGCAGGCGCACAGCTCGCCCTGGCATGTACCCATGCCGACGCGGGTGCGGCGGCGTAAATCCAGCAGGTTATTGACCGCCAGATTTTCCACCGCGTACTGCACTTCGCCCGCGGTGACGGCTTCGCATTCGCAGACTACGCTGCGCTGTAATCGAGTGTTGCCGAGCCATTCCGGCGTACGGTCGCCGTGGCGATAGACCGCTGAACCGCGCAGCGGCGCGGGCAGGGAAATCATACGTTGCAGCGTTTTCTCCGCCGGCTCACGGGAGCCAGGCAGCGGTGTTTGTGCGGTGGTGCAGATGCCGCTGTGGTTAAGTTTGCGGCAAACCGCATCGGTGGCCCATTCAGCCATCAGGCGATAGGTCATCAGCTTGCCGCCGGTGATGGTAATGAACCCTTCCAGCCCGTCGCGCTCAGCGTGATCCAGCAGAACAATACCCCGGCTGACGTTGCGCCCGCTGGGGTCGTTATCGCTGGCAACCAGCGGGCGTACGCCGCAGTAGGCGCGAAGAATGCGGGTATTCGCCATGATTGGCGCCAGCTTTTCACCTTCGCGCAGCAGAATATCCACCTCGTCGGCGGTAACGCGGCAGCGGTCAATGTCGTCGTAATCGATATGCGTTGAAGTGGTACCAATCAGCGAAATGGTATCGCCAGGCACCAGAATATCGGCATCGGCGGGCGCACGACAACGGTTGATCACATGCTGGTTGATACGGTTTTCAAATATCAGCAGCGAGCCTTTCGCCGGGAACATGCGGATGCGCAGGTCGGCGTATTCGACAATACGCTGTCCCCAGATCCCGGCGGCGTTGACCACCACCGGCGCACGCAGCGATTGCGGTTGCCCGGTAGTGTGGTTGAGCAGGTGAACGCCGTGGATGCGATCGTTGTGGCGAATAAGGCCGGTGACTTCATGGGCGGTAAAAATCGTCGCGCCGTGTTCGCGGGCATCGAGCATATTGGCGGCGGTCAGGCGGAAGGGGTCGACGGTGCCGTCGGGCACGCGCACCGCGCCAACCAGCGCGGGGTTCACCGCTGCCTCCATCCGCCGCGCCAGCGCGGGGTCGATAGCTTCAGCCTGAATTCCCGCCGTCTGGCAGGCATCCATAAAGGTACGCTGATAGCCGAGGTCATCTTCAGGCAGGGTGATAAACAGCCCGCTGGTGGGTTCGATACAGTGGCGGGCGATGCGCCGCAGGATCTGGTTTTCGCTGATGCATTCGCGCGCCGATTCGCTGTCGGTCACCGCATAGCGCGCGCCGCTGTGCAGCAGGCCGTGGTTGCGCCCGGTTGCGCCAGTGGCAATATCAAAGCGTTCAACCAGCGCTACCTTCAGACCGCGAAGCGAGCAGTCGCGGGCGATACCGGCCCCGGTGGCTCCGCCGCCGATGATGATGGCATCGTATTCATTGACAGAGGCGCTGTCCATAATGTGTCCTCAATGTTCGTTTTGATAACATTAAGTCACGTATATGAATTGATTTGTTTGATTTCGAACATATTCGAGCATTAATCGAAAGTGATAATCGCGAGAAATGTGCCGTGTATCGCCTTTTCTTAGATATGACCGTCTCTGACCAGTTGGTGCAGACAGTCGTGCAGCAGCTGCAAAGGGCTACCGCTAACCGGAGGCTCGCTGGCAATAAGTGATACCTGGCGATAGAACGGGGGTTCCAGCGGCACCGAGCGTAGCGGTTGTTCCAGCGTTTTCAGGGTCAGTTCCGGCAGCAACGCGATGCCCAACCCCTGACGGATAAAGCTCATTGCCGTGGTAGGGTGGTTAAATTCATATTTAATGTTGGGGGTAATATTCATCCCGGCGAACAGCGACATGATGCTCATTTCATAGCGCCCTTTACTGACAATCAGGGGCTCGTCGAACAGTGCGTTTAGCGAAATGGATTTTTTTCCCGCAAAGGGATGATTATCGGGCACGACTACGGCAAATCTGTCTTTATAAACCGGAGCCACAAACATGCCTTCTGCTGGAATATGTACAAAACCGGCGTCGATATTATTTTCGCGAATAGCATCGATAATCTCCGAGCTATTGGCTTCGTGGGGGACAATTTTTATATTCGGATGGTGTTGTTCAAAATAACGTACCACCTCCGGTAATATGCTGGCGCAAATACTGGGGAAGCAGCCTATGCGCAGCAAGCGAAGAGGCGTTTTTTTCTCCTGCTCGGCAATTTCTTTGACCGCGCTGACTTCGTTCATCAGGCGACGAAGGTGAGCCACGATACGGACGCCAGCTACCGTCAGCGTAATGGCTTTACGGCGCTCGCGCACCAGAATGGCGACGCCCAGTTCCTCTTCCAGTGCTGAAATAGCCTGGCTAACGGCGGACTGGGTCATATACAGTCGTTTACCCGCTTCGGTAAATGCCCCGCATTCGAGGACCGTTAACAGTGCGCCGATCTGCGTTAACGTCATTAGTTTTTCCTAACTAAAGTCATTAAAACGATTAATTTTACTAATTTATATCGCCTGCCTATAATTTTTTCTACGGACTCAATCACAAAATCACGCACGCAATTATTTGTGTTTTTAATGCATTCTTGAATTATATATTCGTGATGAATGTGATAATGCGCGACGTTTAATTAGGTTGCATATCAATGAAAGAGAAATTATGGACTAAAGATTTTTGGGCAATCACGATTATTAGCTTTATTATCTTCTTCGTATTTTATGTTCTTCTCACGCTCCTGCCGATTTATATCGCCGATAACCTCCACGCCACCGCGGACAAAGCCGGGCTGCTGGTGACCTTCTTCCTGGCCGCCGCGATAATCGTGCGTCCGTTCGCTGGACAATGGGTGGGAAAATACTCAAACAAAACGATTCTGATGCTCTCCTCCCTGGCGTTTTTAGCGGTAACTGCGCTGTATCCGTTCTGTCATTCCATTGAAGCACTGCTTTTTATTCGCGTGCTGCACGGTATTACTTTTGGGGTGATTACTACGGTGAAGGGCACTATCTCTGCGCGCCTGATTCCTGCTTCCCGACGTGGGGAAGGCATCAGCTTTTTCTCTTTAGCCATGGGGCTGGCGATGGTCGTTGGGCCGTGGATTGGCCTGAACATGGCGCGGCATAGTGCGTTTACCCAGGCGTTCTGGATGTGTACCGTGGTCTCGGCGATAGGCATCGTACTGTCGCTGATTGTCCGCGTGCCGCCGGTTATTCGTCATGCCGATGGTTCTCAGCCAAAGCTGGGTTTCTCAGCCATGTTCGACCGCGCGGCCATGCCGTTTGCGCTGGTCACGTTCTTTATGACCTTCTCCTACGCTGGAGTCTCCGCGTTTCTCGCCCTGTATGCTCGCGAACTGGACCTGATGGCCGCGGCTAGCAACTTCCTGCTGTGCTACGCCATTTTCCTGATGATCTGCCGCGCCTTTACCGGCAACATCTGCGATAAAAAGGGGCCGAAATACGTGGTTTATCCTTGCCTGCTGGCGTTCACTATCGGCCTGGTGGTACTGGGCTACACTCACGGCAGCGCATCGATGATTCTTGCGGGGGCGTTAATTGGCATCGGCTACGGTTCAGTGACGCCTATCTTCCAGACGCAGATTATCAGTTCGGTTGAACCGCATAAAATCGGCGTGGCGAACTCGTTGTTCTTCAATGCGATGGATGCCGGGCTGGCAATTGGCGCTTTCGTGATGGGGATGATGGTGGAAGGGGTGGGCTATCGCGCCATTTATCTGGTTGGGGCGCTGCTGGTGGTGTTGGCCGGGGCGCTATACATCTTGCAGATAAAGCGCCGTGGCGCGATGCCGCTAGTGAGTGCACACGAAGTGCACTAACCGTTACATCTCAATTTCGATATCACCCTTTGCCCTGCAGCAGCAGGGCAAAATTTCACCCGGCTGGATAAAGGCCAGCGGTTCGGTCAGCCAGTCGACCTGGCCTGAAACTAACCGCGTGCGGCAGGAGCCGCAGTAGCCTTCGCGGCACTGGTATTCGACCTCAACGTTGTGAGACTCCAGCGCCGCCAGCAGGGAAGGGTGTTCATCCTGGCACTGCAAACGCGTGCCAGAGATGCGCAGAAAAACGCGGCTCATTAGAGCTGGAAGTCGCTGAGATCGTCAGTATTGACTTCCGAGTCAATCTGGCCGACCAGATAAGAGCTGACTTCCACTTCCTGCGGGGCAACCTGCACGTTATCGGACACCAGCCAGGTGTTGATCCAGGGGATTGGGTTAGATCGGGTCTGGAACGGCAGATCCAGGCCAACCGCCTGCATACGGATGTTGGTGATGTACTCAACGTACTGGCAGAGAATGTCTTTGTTCAGGCCAATCATCGAGCCGTCGCGGAACAGATAATCCGCCCACTCTTTTTCCTGCACGGCAGCCTGGACGAACAGGTCATAGCATTCCTGTTTGCACTCTTCAGCAATCTCCGCCATTTCCGGGTCATCCGCGCCGCTGCGCAGCAGGTTCAGCATGTGCTGGGTACCGGTGAGGTGCAGCGCTTCATCGCGGGCGATCAGACGAATAATCTTGGCGTTGCCTTCCATCAGTTCGCGCTCGGCGAAGGCGAAGGAGCAGGCGAAGCTGACGTAGAAGCGAATCGCTTCCAGTGCGTTCACGCTCATCAGGCAGATGTAGAGTTTCTTTTTCAGCTCGCGCAGATTCACGGTCACGGTTTTGCCGTTGACGGTGTGGGTACCTTCGCCCAGCAGGTGCCAGTAGCTGGTCATCTCGATCAGCTCGTCGTAATAGCTGGAGATACCTTCCGCACGCTTCTGGATCTGCTCGTTGGTAACGATGTCATCAAACACAATCGCCGGATCGTTGACGATGTTGCGGATGATGTGGGTATAAGAGCGTGAGTGGATGGTTTCAGAGAACGCCCACGTTTCAACCCAGGTTTCCAGTTCCGGAATGGAAATCAGCGGCAGCAGCGCGACGTTCGGGCTGCGGCCCTGGATGGAGTCCAGCAGGGTTTGATACTTCAGGTTGCTGATGAAGATATGCTTTTCGTGTTCCGGCAGCGCCTGGTAGTCGATACGGTCGCGGGACACGTCAACTTCTTCCGGACGCCAGAAGAAGGAGAGCTGCTTTTCAATCAGTTTTTCGAAGATGTCATATTTTTGCTGGTCGTAGCGTGCCACGTTGACCGGCTGGCCAAAGAACATCGGCTCTTTGAGCTGATCGTTTTTCGTCTGTGAAAAAGTGGTGTATGCCATTGATGTCAATCCTGTCTGGAGAGTAATGCCGGATGGCGGTTACTTACCTGCTTACAATATCATCGCAAAAAAATCCGTACACCGAATAAGGTTTTGGTCGATACGGAAATCAAAGGCCGGGTCAGCGTGTCGCTGCCCGGCAATCGTTATTAGATCTTACAAGCGCCGCTTTCGCAGCCGTCATCCTGAATGGATGGAGCCAGATCGTCCTGCGCATCTTCTGCACCGTCACGGGTGTTCTGGTAGTACAGGGTCTTCACGCCAAATTTGTAGGCGGTGAGCAGGTCCTTCAACAGCTGCTGCATCGGGACTTTGCCAGATGGGAAGCGCGTTGGGTCATAGTTGGTGTTCGCAGAGATCGACTGGTCGATAAACTTCTGCATGATACCAACCAGCTGCAGGTAGCCGTCGTTGTTTGGCATTTCCCACAGCAGCTCGTAAGCGTTGTGCAGGTGCTCGTAGTCCGGCACTACCTGGCGCAGGATCCCGTCTTTCGACGCTTTGATGCTCACGTAGCCGCGCGGTGGCTCGATGCCGTTGGTGGCGTTGGAGATCTGCGAAGAGGTCTCGGACGGCATCAGGGCAGAGAGCGTGGAGTTACGCAGGCCGTGCGTCTTAATGGACTCACGCAGAGCTTCCCAATCCAGATGCAGCGGCTCGTTAGTAATCGCATCCAGGTCTTTCTTATAGGTGTCGATCGGCAGAATGCCCTGCGAGTAGGTGGTTTCGTTGAACCACGGGCATGCGCCTTGCTCTTTCGCCAGCTCGTTGGAGGCCTTCAGCAGGTAGTACTGAATAGCTTCAAAGGTCTGGTGCGTCAGGTTGTTGGCGCTGCCGTCGGAGTAGCGCTTGCCGTTTTTCGCCAGCCAGTAGGCGTAGTTGATAACACCAATACCCAGCGTACGACGGCCCATTGCGCCACGTTCAGCGGCTTTAATTGGGTAGTCCTGGTAGTCCAGCAGGGCATCCAGTGCGCGCACTGCCAGTACGGCCAGCTCTTCCAGCTCGTCCAGGCTATTGATAGCACCCAGGTTGAACGCGGACAGCGTACACAGGGCGATTTCGCCGTTTTCGTCGTTCACATCGTCCAGCGGTTTGGTCGGCAGAGCGATTTCCAGGCACAGGTTAGACTGGCGTACCGGCGCGACAACCGGGTCAAACGGGCTGTGGGTGTTGCAGTGGTCAACGTTCTGAATGTAGATACGGCCGGTAGAAGCACGTTCCTGCATCATCAGGGAGAACAGTTCAACCGCTTTCACGCGCTGTTTGCGAATGCTGTCGTCGTTTTCATATTTAGTGTACAGACGCTCGAACTCGTCCTGGTCGGCGAAGAACGCGTCGTACAGGCCAGGGACGTCGGACGGGCTGAACAGCGTGATGTCGCCGCCTTTCAGCAGGCGGGTGTACATCAGCTTGTTGATCTGTACGCCGTAGTCCATGTGACGCACGCGGTTGCCTTCAACGCCGCGGTTGTTTTTCAGTACCAGCAGGCTTTCGACTTCCAGGTGCCACATTGGGTAGAACAGGGTGGCCGCACCACCGCGTACGCCGCCCTGAGAGCAGGATTTTACCGCTGTCTGGAAGTGCTTGTAGAATGGAATACAGCCGGTGTGGAACGCTTCACCGCCGCGAATCGGGCTACCCAGCGCACGAATGCGGCCGGCGTTGATACCGATACCGGCACGCTGGGAAACGTATTTCACAATTGCGCTGGAGGTGGCGTTGATGGAATCCAGGCTGTCGCCGCACTCGATCAGGACGCAGGAGCTAAACTGACGAGTTGGGGTACGCACGCCGGACATAATCGGCGTAGGCAGAGAAATTTTGAACGTGGAAACCGCATCATAGAAGCGCTTCACGTAGCTCAGGCGGGTTTCACGTGGGTAGTTCGAGAACAGGCACGCGGCCACCAGAATATAGAGGAACTGAGCGCTCTCGTAGATTTCGCCGGTAACGCGGTTCTGTACCAGGTATTTACCTTCCAGCTGCTTAACCGCTGCGTAGGAGAAGGTCATATCACGGTCGTGAACAATGAACGAGTCCATCTGCTTGAACTCTTCTTCCGTATAGTCTTCCAGCAGATGATTGTCGTATTTACCCAGGTTAACCATGTGTTTGACATGGTCAAGCAGTACCGGTGGCTCAAACTGACCGTAGGCTTTTTTGCGCAGGTGGAACACCGCCAGGCGCGCGGCCAGGTACTGGTAGTCCGGAGCTTCGCTGGAGATCAGGTCTGCTGCTGCTTTGATAATGGTTTCATGAATGTCGGACGTTTTAATCCCGTCGTAGAACTGGATGTGTGAACGCAGTTCGACCTGAGAAATCGAAACGTTGTGCAGCCCTTCGGCGGCCCAATCCAGCACGCGATGAATTTTGTCGAGGTTAATGCGTTCTGTGCGGCCGTCACGCTTAGTCACCAGCAGACTCTGATTCATGTGATTTTTACCTGTCCGTGAAAAGGAAAATATCCCCTGATTTATCCACAGTTGCCGTTGTAGCAAAACCTGTGGATAAATACTACATGTAGGGGTTCGTTGATTAATTAAACGCTATATGGTGAGTATTCTAGTCTGGATTCTTTTGAGCACAAGGGTTGATTTTGACGTTAACTTGAGGTTGATAAAGCGTAAAAAACGCTAAGTCCACGGCGCATAAGGGCTGGCGGGAATGTCAATAATTTGCAAAAAAAAATGAAAATTTGATCGAGTGCTGATTTCTTCGTCGAAGGGGGAATTTGCGCAATATGATGTGGCGCAATTTTGTTGTAAGCGCCCCCCATGATTGGTAGGCAATATGTAGGTCGGATAAGCGAAGCGCCATCCGACATTGATGCTCGGTGCCGGATGGCGGCGCTGGCGCGCCTTATCCGGCCTACAGGTCATGCGTATCAGGCATGGGTTTTGGCGGTGGTATGCAGCATATAGTTAACATCAACGCCCGGAGCGAGCTTAAAGTGGTTGGTGATGGGGTTGTAGTGCAGGCCAATCATGTGACGCTCTTTCAATACGGTCTGGTCAACCCAGCTCAGCAGTTCGGCCGGCTTGATGAATTTCTTAATGTCGTGCGTGCCTTTTGGCACCATGCGCAGAATGTATTCCGCGCCGACCACCGCCATCAGCCAGGATTTGCCGTTGCGGTTGAGCGTGGAGAAGAAGACCTGACCGCCCGGTTTCACCAATTGGGCGCAGGCTTTCACCACCGACTGTGGGTCCGGAACGTGCTCCAGCATCTCCATGCAGGTCACCACGTCATACTGCCCGGCATGTTTCGCCGCGTGTTCTTCTACCGTTTCCTGCACGTAGTCGACGGGAATACCGGTTTCTAATGAGTGCAGCTTTGCCACCTGCAGCGGCTCGAAGCCCATATCGAGACCGGTAACTGTCGCGCCTTCACGCGCCATGCTTTCGGCCAGAATGCCGCCGCCGCAGCCAACGTCCAGCACCTTTTTACCGAACAGGCCGCCGGAGCGTTCGGCGATATAGCCCAGACGCAGCGGGTTAATGCGGTGCAGAGGTTTAAATTCCCCCTCCAGATCCCACCAACGTGATGCGACGGCCTCGAATTTGGCTATCTCTTCGTGGTCTACGTTGTGCGCTACCGCAGCTTTTTCGGCATTCATGGCTGTTCCTGCTCCTTATTTCGTTATTGTCAGCGAGTATATCAGTACCACGGCGTGAATAAAGCGTTCGCGGGGTGCTAATGGGTTTACCTGTCTTTACGCTAATGTGTTATAATTTGCGACCTTTGAATCCGGGAATACAGTAGAGGGATAGCGGTTAGATGAGCGACCTTGCGAGAGAAATTACACCGGTCAACATTGAGGAAGAGCTTAAGAACTCTTATCTGGATTACGCGATGTCGGTCATTGTTGGCCGTGCGCTGCCGGATGTCCGAGATGGCCTGAAGCCGGTACACCGTCGCGTACTTTACGCCATGAACGTATTGGGCAATGACTGGAACAAAGCCTACAAAAAATCAGCCCGTGTCGTGGGTGACGTGATCGGTAAATATCACCCGCATGGTGATACTGCCGTCTATGACACTATCGTCCGTATGGCACAGCCATTCTCACTGCGATACATGCTGGTAGATGGTCAAGGTAACTTCGGTTCTGTCGATGGCGACTCCGCCGCAGCGATGCGTTATACGGAAATCCGTATGTCGAAAATCGCCCATGAGCTGATGGCCGATCTGGAAAAAGAGACGGTGGACTTCGTCGATAACTACGACGGCACCGAACGTATTCCAGATGTAATGCCGACCAAAATTCCTAACCTGCTGGTTAACGGTGCCTCTGGTATCGCCGTAGGTATGGCCACCAACATTCCACCGCACAACCTGACGGAAGTGATCAACGGCTGTCTGGCATATGTCGACAACGAAGACATCACCATCGAAGGTTTGATGGAACATATCCCAGGCCCTGATTTCCCGACTGCCGCCATCATTAACGGCCGTCGCGGGATTGAAGAAGCCTATCGTACCGGTCGTGGGAAAGTGTACATTCGCGCCCGCGCGGAAGTCGAAGCCGACGCCAAAACCGGTCGTGAAACCATCATCGTGCACGAAATTCCGTATCAGGTGAACAAAGCGCGCCTGATCGAGAAAATCGCCGAGCTGGTAAAAGATAAACGCGTTGAAGGCATCAGCGCGCTGCGTGACGAGTCTGATAAAGACGGTATGCGCATCGTGATTGAAGTGAAACGCGACGCGGTTGGGGAAGTGGTGCTGAACAACCTCTACTCCCAGACTCAGCTGCAGGTTTCCTTCGGTATCAACATGGTTGCACTGCACCATGGTCAGCCGAAGATCATGAACCTGAAAGAGATTATCGCTGCGTTCGTGCGCCACCGCCGTGAAGTGGTGACTCGCCGTACCATTTTCGAACTGCGTAAAGCACGCGATCGCGCCCACATTCTGGAAGCGCTGGCCGTTGCACTGGCTAACATCGACCCGATTATTGAACTGATCCGTCGTGCACCAACCCCGGCCGAAGCGAAAGCGGGCCTGGTGGCGCAGTCGTGGGAGCTGGGCAACGTTTCTGCGATGCTGGAACGTGCGGGTGATGACGCGGCGCGTCCGGAATGGCTGGAACCTGAGTTTGGCGTTCGCGACGGTAAATACTACCTGACCGAACAGCAGGCACAGGCGATTCTGGATCTGCGTCTGCAGAAACTGACCGGCCTTGAGCATGAAAAACTGCTCGACGAGTACAAAGAGCTGCTGGAACAGATAGCAGAACTGCTGCGCATTCTGGGCAGCGCCGAGCGTCTGATGGAAGTGATCCGTGAAGAACTGGAACTGGTTCGCGAACAGTTCGGTGACGAACGTCGTACTGAAATCACCGCCAACAGCGCCGATATTAATATCGAAGATCTGATCAGCCAGGAAGATGTTGTAGTAACGCTGTCTCACCAGGGTTACGTCAAATATCAGCCGCTTACCGATTACGAAGCTCAGCGTCGTGGCGGTAAAGGCAAGTCAGCTGCACGTATTAAAGAAGAAGACTTTATCGACCGCCTGCTGGTGGCCAACACCCACGACACGATCCTCTGCTTCTCCAGCCGTGGTCGTCTGTACTGGATGAAGGTTTATCAGCTGCCGGAAGCTAGCCGCGGCGCGCGTGGCCGTCCGATCGTCAACCTGCTGCCGCTGGAAGCGAACGAACGTATCACCGCCATCCTGCCGGTACGCGAGTACGAAGAGGGCGTGAACGTCTTTATGGCGACCGCCAGCGGTACCGTGAAGAAAACGGCGCTGACCGAGTTCAGCCGTCCACGTTCTGCCGGTATTATCGCGGTTAACCTGAACGAAGGCGACGAACTGATTGGCGTTGACCTGACCTCCGGTTCCGATGAAGTCATGCTGTTCTCTGCCGCCGGTAAAGTGGTGCGCTTTAAAGAAGATGCCGTTCGTGCCATGGGTCGTACTGCGACCGGCGTACGCGGTATCAAGCTCGCGGAAAAAGACAGCGTGGTATCGCTGATTGTTCCACGTGGCGAAGGCGCTATCCTGACCGTCACCCAGAACGGCTACGGTAAACGTACCGCTGCTGAAGAGTACCCGACCAAGTCGCGTGCGACGCAGGGCGTTATCTCTATCAAAGTCACCGAGCGTAACGGCTCCGTGGTGGGCGCGGTACAGGTCGACGACTGTGACCAGATCATGATGATCACCGATGCCGGTACGCTGGTGCGTACCCGCGTGTCGGAAGTCAGCGTGGTAGGGCGTAACACCCAGGGCGTAATCCTCATCCGTACTGCGGAAGATGAAAACGTCGTGGGCCTGCAGCGCGTGGCCGAACCGGTTGACGACGAAGAGCTGGACGCTATCGACGGTAGCGTGGCGGAAGGCGACGATGATATCGCGCCAGAAACCGAGAGCGATGACGACGTAGCGGACGATGCTGAAGAGTAATCGTTGAGCAACGTTGAGAAAGGGTCGGTGAAAACCGGCCCTTTTTTTATGTTTGCGGTATACCCGGAGTCGGTTAGGCGACTCTCTGATTGCGGCTAACGGCTTTTCCCGCTACCTTAACCACATCCTGTTGACCCTCAACGGCGGAGTTTCGCCACTTTGAAATATCTTGTCTCCTTTCGCACAACGCTGAAAGTTTCACGTTACCTGTTTCGGGCTCTGGCGCTGCTGCTTTGGCTGCTTATCGCGCTGATTTCCGTTTTCTATATCGTGAATGCACTGCATCAAAAAGAGTCTGAAATCCGTCAGGAATTCAACCTCAACTCCGATCAGGCTCAGCGATACTTCCAGCGAACCTCCGATGTGATTAAGGAGCTCAAGTACATTGCCGAAAACCGGTTGACGGCGGTAAATGGCGTGCTGCCCGGCGGGCTGGCAAAAGATAGCGCTGAAATACCTGATTTTGAGCCGCTGTTCTCCGATTCTGACTGTGGCACGCTCGATACCACCTGGCGCGGCCCGCTGGAGTCGCTGGCCTGGTTCTTGCGCTACTGGCGGGAAAATTTCTCGGCCACGTACGATCTTAATCGCGTCTTTTTAATCGGTAGCGAGAATCTCTGTATGGCCAATTTTGGCCTGCGTGAAATGCCGGTTGATCGCAGTGAAGCCCTGAAGGCGCTGCACGAACGTATTATTGCCTATCGTAATGCCCCGCAGGATGACCGCGGGGGCAATCTGTTCTGGGTTGGGCAGGGGCCGCGACATAGCGTGGGGTATTTCTATGCGCTGACGCCGGTTTACCAGGCAAACCGCTTGCAGGCGCTGCTTGGCGTTGAGCAGACCATGCGGGCGGAAAACTTCTTTACCCCAGGCAGTATGCCGATGGGGGTATCCATCCTGGATGATAACGGCAATACGCTGCTTTCCCTGGCGGGGCCGGATACCAAAATGCGTATCAGCCCGCGGGGCTTGCAGGAACGACTGTGGTTTGGCTACACCTCAGGCTACCGCGAACTGGTGCTGAAAAAAACGCTGTCGCCTTCTTCACTCAGTATTGTCTATTCGGTGCCGCTGGATGTGGTGCTGGAGCGTATTCGCATTCTGGTGCTGAATGCGCTGTTGCTGAACCTGCTGACGGGTATTGCGCTGTTTACCATGGCGCGAATGTACGAGCGCCGCATCTTTTTACCTGCGGAATCTGACGCGCTGCGCCTGGAAGAGCACGAGCAGTTCAACCGTAAAATTGTCGCCTCTGCCCCGGTGGGGATCTGTATCCTGCGTACCCAGGATGGCACCAATATTCTGAGTAACGAACTGGCGCACAACTATCTCAATATGTTGACGCACGAAGACCGTCAGCGTCTGACGCAGATTATCTGCGGCCAGCAGGTGAATTTCGTCGATGTGCTGACCAGCAACAATACCAACCTGCAAATCAGCTTCGTCCATTCGCGCTACCGCAACGAAAACGTGGCGATATGTGTGCTGGTAGACGTCAGCTCGCGCGTCAAAATGGAAGAGTCATTGCAGGAGATGGCGCAGGCCGCGGAGCAGGCGAGTCAGTCGAAGTCGATGTTCCTGGCAACGGTCAGCCACGAGCTGCGTACGCCGCTCTACGGGATTATCGGCAACCTCGATCTGTTGCAAACCAAAGAGTTGCCAAAGGGTGTTGACCGTCTGGTGACGGCGATGAATAACCCTTCCGGGCTGCTGTTGAAGATTATCAGCGACATTCTCGACTTCTCGAAAATTGAATCCGAGCAGTTGAAAATTGAACCGCGCGAATTCTCGCCAAAAGAGGTGATGAACCATATCACCGCTAACTACCTGCCGCTGGTGGTCAGAAAACAGCTTGGCATGTACTGCTTTATCGAGCCGGACGTGCCGATGAAGCTGTTGGGTGACCCGATGCGTTTGCAGCAGGTGATTTCCAACCTGCTGAGCAATGCCATCAAGTTTACCGATATCGGCTGTATTGTTTTACACCTGAAACGGGAAGGGTATTACCTGAGCATCAGCATTCGCGATACTGGCGTCGGTATTCCGGCGAAAGAGGTGGTGCGATTGTTTGACCCGTTCTTCCAGGTGGGAACCGGGGTGCAGCGCAATTTTCAGGGGACCGGTCTAGGGCTGGCTATCTGTGAGAAGCTGGTCAACATGATGGACGGCGATATTGCGGTGGATACCGAGCCGGGTATGGGCAGCCAGTTTACGCTGCGCATTCCGCTCTATGGTGAGCAGGATTCCACGCCGCTGGCGATTGATGGATTGGCGAAAATTCGCTGCTGGCTGGCGGTGCGCAACGCTTCTCTCTCTGACTTTATTCATTCGTTGCTCAGCTGGCACGGCATTGACGTTCGTCTCTATGACGGCGAAACCCCAGAGCCGGACGATCTGCTTATCACCGATGATGAGCTGTCTCAGCCGTGGGCGGGCAGGGCCGCTGTGGTCTTCTGCCGTCGGCATATTGGTATTCCGCAGGAGTACGCGCCGGGGCAGTGGGTGCACAGCATTGTGTCACCGCATGAATTAATGACGCTGCTGGGACGTATTTATCGCGTGAAGGTAGAGACGGGCGATGCCGCGGAGCTGCCAGCGCATGAACAACCGGCAGATAGCAACGACGATATGATGATCCTGGTGGTCGACGATCATCCTATCAATCGCCGATTGCTGGCCGATCAGCTAGGATCGTTGGGTTATCAGTGTAAAACCGCCAACGACGGTGTCGATGCGCTGAATGTGTTGAGTAAGAACCACATCGATATTGTGCTGAGTGATGTCAACATGCCAAATATGGACGGCTATCGTCTGACACAGCGTATTCGCCAACTGGGGCTGACGCTACCGGTCGTTGGCGTCACCGCCAATGCGCTGGCCGAAGAGAAGCAGCGCTGTCTGGAGTCTGGGATGGACAGCTGCCTGTCAAAACCGGTCACCCTGGATGTGCTCAAGCAGACGTTAACGGTGTATGCCGCACGCGTCCGTAAAGCACGGGAATAAGGTATTTATAGGTAGCCCGATGGCACTGTGCTTATCGGGCCTACGTAAAGCAGGCCCGACAGGCAACAACGATTAGTCTTTATCTGACGGCGAAAGCGTCACGGAGGAGAGGTAGTTCAGTAGCGCGATGTCGTTTTCCACGCCGAGCTTCATCATGGCCGACTTCTTCTGGCTACTGATGGTTTTGATGCTGCGGTTCAGTTTCTTCGCGATTTCGGTCACCAGGAAACCCTCAGCAAAGAGTCGCAGAACTTCGCTCTCTTTTGGTGACAGGCGCTTGTCGCCGTAACCACCCGCGCTGATTTTCTCCAGCAGGCGAGAAACGCTTTCTGGGGTAAACTTCTTGCCTTTTTGCAGCGCAGCCAGCGCTTTTGGCAGGTCCGTTGGTGCCCCTTGTTTCAGCACGATCCCTTCAATATCCAGATCCAACACCGCGCTCAGAATCGCCGGGTTGTTGTTCATGGTCAGCACGATGATGGACAAACCTGGGAAGTGGCGTTTGATGTACTTAATCAGCGTAATACCGTCACCGTACTTATCTCCAGGCATGGAGAGGTCAGTAATCAGTACGTGGGCATCAAGCTTCGGTAAGTTGTTAATTAGCGCAGTGGAGTCTTCAAATTCGCCAACAACATTAACCCATTCAATTTGCTCCAGAGATTTACGAATCCCGAACAGCACAATCGGATGGTCATCGGCAATAATTACGTTCATATTGTTCATGTAAAGGCTACCTTGCTACAGCAAGCTCTTGACGTAGGCGTCAATGTCGCTGATGTATTTTTCTATGCCTGAAGCATCTTTTTCACGAATCAGATGTTCAAGCGATTCACATAACTGCTTGCCAGGTACCAGATTTAGCATGGCAAACACACCCTTAAGGCGGTGAGCTGTCTGTGCCAGAGCAGCAAAATCCTTTGCCGCAGACTCAGTATACAGCCTGCTAACATCTTCCGGTACCGTATCCACAAACAGAGCATAATAGCCACTGGCCTGAAGCTCGGCACTTTCATCTCCGCCCAGCGGCGATTCCGTCACTTCTTCCTGCGCCAGTTGCTCTTCAATAAGCTGGAGTACGGCATCCTGCATGGCGTTGCTCATGTTAAAGTTCACACGCAGCTGACTCGGGCCAATTTTGCGTATCCCAGCCTCATCATCGCTTAAAAGCAAGCCCGAAGCAGTAAGATTAGACGGATTATCTGTTAAAAATAGATCATATTCTTGACTTGTCGCTCGCTCATCCGGGCTGATGCAGGTCGCGCCCCAGCTTTCGAGCTGTCGGGTGACAATGTTGCGAATTTCGTTTGAAGTGATGTCGACCATCACCACAACATCATCCAGCAGCTGTTCCTCTGACTCCATATCCTCTTCGCGTACCGGCATTTTGACGTGCAGGGTGTAGCGGGTTCCCAGCGACTCTCGTGCCTTAATATTGAGATGACCTCCGAGCTTACGGGCCAGCTGATCGCAAAGCCAGAAGGTGAGGGCGTTAGCTTTGCCATAACGATCGGACTGGGTATCGTTCAGGTAGGGGAAGTGCAGGTTGTCGACTTCACCGTGCGACACACCGTTGCCGGTATCAAGAATACGGAAGGTTAAGCGCTCTTCGGCTGACTCATCGGCATTCACCTCAAGCGTGATTTTACCTATCTGGGTGGTGGTTACCGCATACTGAATCAGCAGCAGCAGAATACGGCGCAGCGCGTCGCGGTCGCCGTGTCGCTGCTCTTTGGCTGGAAGCTGGTTGTTAATCAGTAGCTGTAGCCCTTTGCGCTTAATGGACGGCAGAACCTCGGGCACGACTTCATCAATCAGTTCCTGGAGAGAGAACTGTGTAGACGATCCTTTCCAGTTGTCATTTTCCAGTATGTTAGCGAGCTGAATTTCATCCACCAGGCGTACCAGCAGATCGGCATGGTTCGCCAGTTTCTGGCTGTCTGGGGTATCGATAGCGCTGGCTTCGGCCGCCAGAGCCTTAATCGGCTGTTTCAGCGTATCGCTGATATTCTGCATAAATGCCGTACGGCCTTGCTGGTTCTTCTCATACAGACGCTGGGCCTGTTTGAGCTTCTTATTTACCAGAATTTCCCGGTCCTGATCGCGAATAATAAAGATCTGCGTGCGTGGGGAGACCTGGCTGCGGAACTGACGAATCTCATACAGCTCATTATTAATGGTGGCCTGAATCACGCCCTGATGCTGATCCGCCATGCTGGTAATGTTCTGCAAATTGAGATGCGGCAGCAGATGATCGGCAATTTTGTTGCTGATCACCGTCCGGTTCGATTCCTGGTCATGCACCAGCAGCCCCAGCGGCAGCAAAGAGACAATTTCTTCATTTATTGCACGTAGCACGCGTAGCTCATTATTGGTTCCGGTAGACGGCGTACTGGTGTTGCCGCCGCGGGTGGGTAAATTGCGGAACGTGGAGTAGCCAAACAGCGCCAGCGCCAGCAGGCCAATGTTCAGCAGCAGCGGCAGCATGATGTTCTGGAAGGTATCGAGCAGCAGTGTACCAAACGGGACTTGCCACACCAGACGCATGCCGGTGCCATTCAACGCCGACGTTATTTCAATACGTGAGCTATTAAAATTGATGGAGACGCTATCGCTTGGATCTTTATCCTGGGCGCGCTGTGCGTTCTGGACCGGATCGGGCTCCATGCGGAAACTGTCCAGTGACATGGTTGGCGGCACCAGATCGTTTATTGGTAAATCAAATGCAACGACGGTCGCCAGATGACCTGGCTGGTTGAACGTGGTGCGCAGGGTAAAGTAGCGGCCATTCTGCCATGCCAGGCGGCGCAAGGATGAGAAGGTTTCACGCTCATCCAGCGTATTGGCCTGTTGCAGCATTTCGGCGCGGCGTGAATCAACAATGTTTCCTACCGTCGATTCTTTAAAACCGGAAGAGAGATCTTTGAGCGGCAGGGTTGAGATAAGGATCAGACTATTGTCCTGGCCATTGAGATAGTACATCGACCAGGGCACGTTCTCCGCGCCCCACAGCGTATCGAGATAGGTCGACATACGCTGGGTAATATCGAGCGTCGCGCTGTCGTGTGAGCCGAAGATCAGCGCTTCCGTTTTACGACGCGGCTTTTCGAGATAGTAGACATCTTGCTTTAAGCGAGTTTCCTGCAGGCCGTCTACGGGGGTGGCATTGGTGCCCGCCGCCGCAATATTGTCGTAGATCTGCCAGGTGGTGTAGCGCCAGGTATCAATACGCTTATGTACGGCATGCGTCATGTCGACAATCTGGTAGCTTTTATCTTTAAGCCACGCGTTAACCGCGCTTTGAATCATCACGCCCATCGTAACCAACAGAACGATGATCATAAGAAGGAAGAAACGCGTAATGCTCCCGGGAAGCAGGGAGAATTTCGTCGGGCTCGTCTTGTCGGACTGACTCATTGGCGTGTGTAACCCATCATAACGGCATCTGAATGAGGATATGCTCAAGCCAGTAGCGGCATTGAGATGTGAAAACCCTGTTTTTGCACTGCTGGCAGTATATACAAAAAAACCTTCAGGTTGCATCAATGTGGCGAATTCTGCGTAAGCATTGCGGTGGTAACAGTAACAAGGAGGGGGCGCTCTACAACGGAACGATGGAGAAATATTATGTTGCGGAATAACTGTACAATGTAACACTTATTGTACAGTTATTTACGAATAATGACTAAAAAATAGCACTAAATAACAAGACATTATTAATAAAGAGTATTCAGGCGAAAGGAATTGTATGCAATGTGATTAATTAATAGTCGTTATAATTTGTGTGAGGTAGCACATTTTTGTTCAGTTTGCGTAAAGAAAGGTAAAAAAAACCGGATGCGAAGCATCCGGTTGAAATTGGGGTAAACAGACATTCAGAACTGAATGACGGTAATAAATAAAGTTAATGATGATAGCGATGACTATTTTAGTTGTAGGTGAAAGTTTTGTTTTACCATTCAGTGCTATACCCTTCTTGTTTTTTAAATCATTGATTTAGTGAATTTATTTTTTTGTTCTTTGATTATTAGTGCTATTTTTCCAGGCTTTTTGTGCTTATAAAAGTTCCCTTAAATTTACATTTTGAAACATCTATGTGGATAAATGAAACATTTCATGGGTTTTCGTATCATATTCTTATTGGATTATTCTAATTTTTACAGCACAATGGGTCTGCCGACTGATTAATGAGGGTTAATCAGTAAGCAGTGGCATATATAAAGGCATATATATAACAACAGAGGGTTATTAACATGAAAGTTAAAGTACTGTCCCTCCTGGTACCAGCACTGCTGGTAGCGGGCGCAGCAAATGCGGCTGAAATTTATAACAAAGACGGCAACAAATTAGATCTGTACGGTAAAGTTGATGGTCTGCACTATTTCTCTAGTGACAACGGCAACGACGGCGACCAATCCTACGTTCGTCTGGGCTTCAAAGGCGAAACTCAGGTTAATGACCAGCTGACCGGTTACGGCCAGTGGGAATACAACGTTCAGGCGAACAACACTGAAGGTTCTTCCGATCAGGCCTGGACTCGTGTTGGCTTCGCGGGTCTGCGTTTTGCAGATGCAGGTTCTTTCGACTACGGTCGTAACTACGGCGTTGTTTACGACGTAACTTCCTGGACTGACGTTCTGCCAGAATTCGGCGGCGACACCTACGGTTCTGACAACTTCCTGCAATCCCGTGCTAACGGCGTTGCAACCTACCGTAACACCGACTTCTTCGGTCTGGTTGATGGTCTGAACTTTGCTCTGCAGTATCAGGGTAAAAACGGCAGCGCATCTGGTGAAGGCCAGACCGCTAACGGTCGTCAGCCTCTGAAACAGAATGGTGAAGGCTTCGGCGGATCCCTGACCTATGATCTGGGCGCAGGCTTCAGCATTGGTGGTGCAATCGCCTCTTCCAAACGTACATCCGATCAGAACAACAACGTTTACACCATCCGTGATGATAACGGTGTTGCAACTGGCGATACCAGCAAAATCTACGGCAGCGGTGACCGTGCTGAGACCTACTCTGCTGGCCTGAAATACGACGCTAACAACGTATACCTGGCAACTCAGTACACCCAGACCTACAACGCAACTCGTTTCGGCGGTTCCCCGAACGCTGACGTTTACGGTTTTGCTGACAAAGCGCAGAACTTTGAAGTGGTTGCACAGTACCAGTTCGACTTCGGTCTGCGTCCATCCATCGCTTACCTGCAGTCTAAAGGTAAGGACATCAGCAACGGTGGCGTAGGCAAGAACTACGGCGACCAGGATCTGCTGAAATACATCGACCTGGGTGCGACTTACTACTTCAACAAAAACATGTCTACCTACGTTGATTACAAAATCAACCTGCTGGACAAAAACGACTTCACTCAGGCAGCCGGTATCTCTACCGACAACATCGTTGCTCTGGGTATGGTTTACCAGTTCTAATTCGGTTAACACCGGAACAAAAGGGGCCTTTGGCCCCTTTTTTAATGCCTGATTTTCGTGAATTAGTGTACTCTTGCGCCGATTGCAGGAGGGTAATACGGATGGATATGACAATTTTACGCACGATGCTGCTTGGCATCGTTATTTTGCTGGCAGGTTGTGACAATACCAGCACACCAGCAACCCCGAAGAAACAGGTGACCGTGCTTGATGGTAAAACCATGGGCACGTTCTGGCGTGTGAGCGTGGTAGGCATCGATCAAAACAGAGTGGAAGCGCTGCGTCAGAAGGTGCAAACGCTGCTCGATGGTGACGATCAGCTATTGTCGACCTGGAAGAGCGACTCGGCGTTGATGCGCTTTAATCAGTCGCAAAGCATGACGCCGTGGCCGGTGAGCGAAGGCATGGCCGATATCGTCACCGAATCTTTGCGTATTGGGCAGAAAACCCAGGGCGCGATGGATATTACCGCGGGGCCGCTGGTGAATCTGTGGGGTTTTGGCCCGGATAAACAGCCGGTGAAAACCCCGTCCCAAGCGCAGATTAATGCAGCGAAGGCTCGTACCGGCCTGGAAAAGCTGACGGTTATCAACCGCGCGGGCCAACAGTATCTGCAAAAATCGATTCCCGATCTTTACGTTGATCTATCAACCGTCGGCGAAGGATACGCGGCCGATCATCTAGCACGATTGATGGTTGAAGAAGGGATCTCCCGCTACCTGGTTTCGGTTGGCGGAGCCCTGGTCAGCCGCGGAATGAATGGTGAAGGCCAACCGTGGCGCGTGGCGATTCAAAAACCCACTGACCGGGAAAATGCGGTGCAGGCTATCGTGGATATCAACGGTCACGGTATCAGTACTTCTGGCAGCTACCGTAATTACTACGAGCTCGACGGAAAACGGATCTCGCACGTTATTGATCCCCAAACCGGGCGACCGATTACCCATAATCTGGTCTCGGTCACCGTGATTGCGCCAACCGCGCTGGAAGCCGACGGCTGGGATACCGGTTTGATGGTGCTGGGCACGGAAAAAGCACAGCAGGTCGTCCGTGAGCAGGGGCTGGCGGTATACATGATAATGAAAGAGGGCGATGGCTTCACCACCTGGATGTCGCCGCAGTTCAGCGCCTTTCTGGTGAGCGGGAAAAATTAAAAAGCAAGATTGCGGGTTTTTTAATTCCTCCTTTTGGTCACAGTGGCGGTTACACTAAAAGGAGGAGCCCGTTATGACATCTTATACTCTACATACCGATGATGACCGCTGGCTGGCGGTGACAAATCGCGATGCAAAGGCCGACGGTCAGTTTGTTTTTGCCGTGCAGACCACCGGTATTTTCTGCCGCCCATCCTGTCGTGCCCGCCATGCGCTACGCCAGAATGTGCGCTTCTATCCTGATGCTGAAGCCGCGCAGGCAGCCGGATATCGCCCCTGTAAGCGCTGTCAGCCAGGCAACCTTTCGCCTGAACAGCAAAAAATCGATAAAGTCGCAAAGGCCTGCCGCCTGCTTGAACAAGATACTCCCGTTACGCTGGAGGCACTGGCTGAAGCGGTGGCAGTCAGTCCTTATCATTTTCATCGTCTGTTTAAATCCGTCACCGGCGTTACGCCAAAAGTCTGGCAACAGGCGTGGCGCGCGCGTCGCCTTCGGGGTGCATTAAGCGAGGGCGAATCCGTCACTCAGGCCGTTCTAGGGGCCGGATTTCCCACCAGCAGCAGCTACTATCGACAGGCCGACGAGGTTCTGGGAATGACGGCACGCGCCTACCGTCAGGGCGGAAAATCTACCCGTATTGACTACGCGGTTGGTCACTGTGAGCTCGGCCACTGTCTGGTCGCGCTGAGCGAGAGGGGGATCTGCGCGGTGTTGCTGGGGGATAGCCATGAGGCGCTCATGGCCGAGCTACAGCAAAGCTTCCCGTCCGCCCATTGTATGCCTGCGGCCCCTGAGTTCACTGAGCAAATCCAGTCCGTTATTGCGAGCCTGAATCAGCGCGCCACGCCGCTCACGCTGCCGCTGGATATTCGCGGCACGGCCTTCCAGCAGCAGGTCTGGCAGGCGCTGCGTGAAATACCAACCGGTGAAACCCGCAGCTATCAGCAAATAGCCGATGGCATCGGCAACCCGAAAGCGGTACGGGCAGTTGCTGGCGCATGTGCGGCAAATCGGCTGGCGATTTTGATACCGTGCCACCGCGTGGTGCGGGGTGACGGCAGCTTGTCCGGTTATCGCTGGGGCGTAGCGCGTAAGGCTGCGCTGCTAGCGCGTGAAAAAGAACAGGAGCGCTGATGCTGGATCTGTTTGCTGATGAAGCGCCGTGGTCAGAGCCGCTCGCGCCAGGTGCCGTTGTCCTGCGCCGTCTGGCGCGCGATAGCAGCGATGCATTGCTGGCCGCGGTTGCGCAGGTCGCCACCGTCTCGCCGTTTCGCCATATGGTGACGCCGGGCGGTTATACCATGTCCGTGGCGATGACCAACTGCGGGCCGCTTGGCTGGAGTACGGACAGCCGTGGTTACTGCTATGCAGCTATCGATCCGCTGACCGGGCACCCCTGGCCAGCTATTCCGGCGGTATTCCTGACGCTAGCGAAGACGTCGGCAAGCCAGGCCGGATACCCGGAATTTAGCCCCGATGCCTGTCTTATCAATCGCTATCAGCCGGGCGCAAAGCTGTCGCTGCATCAAGACAAAGACGAAGCGCGGCTGGATGCCCCGATTGTTTCCGTCTCGCTGGGGTTACCGGCTACTTTCCAGTTCGGCGGGCTAAACCGCAGCGATCCCCTACAGCGCGTCTGGCTGGAACATGGTGACGTGGTGGTGTGGGGCGGAGAGTCCCGGCTGTTTTATCATGCCATTTTACCGCTTAAAGCAGGCAGCCATCCGCAGGTAGGCGCCTGGCGCTATAACCTCACTTTCCGCCGTGCCGCACAATGACGAATAAAAATAAGAATTATTCTTGATGTCGTTGCTCAGCAGTTTACACTGCTGGCTGTTTTTCTTGCCCCGGTTGCTGTTATGGAACTTCTTTTACTCGTCTGGCGTCAGTACCGCTGGCCCTTCATTGGCGTTATCGCCCTGAGCCTGCTGAGCGCGGCGCTCGGTATTGGACTTATCGCCTTTATTAACGTGCGTCTGATTGAAATGGTCGACACCACCGTGGCGGTGCTGCCGGAATTTCTCGGACTGTTGCTGCTGCTGATGGCCGTTACGCTGGGCTCTCAGCTGGCGCTGACCACGCTGGGGCACCACTTTGTCTATCGCCTGCGCCGTGAATTCATCAAACGTATTCTCGACACCCAGGTAGAACGCGTGGAGAAACTTGGCAGCGCATCGCTGCTGGCGGGCCTGACCAGTGACATTCGCGCCATCACCATTGCCTTTGTGCGCCTGCCTGAGTTGGTTCAGGGCATTATTCTGACCGTGGGCTCCGCCGCCTATCTGGCGATGCTGTCGACCAAAATGCTGCTCATTACCGCGCTGTGGATGGCGTTGACCATCTGGGGTGGCTTTATGCTGGTGGCGCGCGTGTACAAACATATGGCGACGCTGCGTGAAACCGAAGATAGCCTCTATAACGACTACCAGACGGTGCTGGAAGGCCGTAAAGAGTTGACGCTTAACCGCGAGCGCGCGCAGTACGTCTTTGAACAGCAGTTCACGCCGGACGCCAAAGCCTATCGTCACCATATTATTCGTGCCGATACTTTCCACCTGAGCGCCGTGAACTGGTCAAATATCATGATGCTGGGCGCTATCGGCCTGGTGTTCTGGATGGCAAACGGCCTGGGCTGGGCCGACACCAACGTGGCGGCAACCTATTCACTGACGCTGCTGTTCCTGCGTACGCCGCTGCTGTCGGCGGTAGGGGCGCTGCCTACGCTTCTGAGCGCGCAGGTCGCCTTCAACAAGCTGAATAAATTCTCGCTGGCGCCGTTCCGCGAGCCGTTCCCGCAGCCAACGGCGCACCCCAACTGGCAGACGCTGGAATTGCGTGACGTGACCTTCCACTATGAAGACAACACCTTCGCGGTCGGCCCATTAAACCTGACGTTGAAACGAGGTGAAATGGTCTTCCTGATTGGCGGTAACGGCAGCGGTAAATCGACGCTGGCGATGCTGTTGACCGGCCTGTATCAGCCGATTTCCGGGCAGATTTTGCTGGATGGCCAGCCGCTGGCAGCGGATAAACCGGAAGACTATCGCAAGCTGTTCTCTGCGGTGTTTACCGATGTCTGGCTGTTCGAACACCTGCTGGGGCCGGAAGGCAAACAGGCGAAGCCGGAACTGGTAGAGAAGTGGCTTGCGCAGCTGCAAATGAGCCACAAGGTGAAACTTGAAGATGGCCGCATCCTTAACCTGAAGCTGTCAAAAGGGCAGAAAAAGCGCGTGGCACTATTGCTGGCGTTAGCGGAAGAGCGCGACATCATCATGCTCGATGAGTGGGCGGCCGATCAGGACCCTCATTTCCGCCGCGAGTTTTACCAGGTGCTGCTGCCGCTGATGCAGCAAATGGGTAAAACGATTTTTGCCATTAGCCACGATGATCATTACTTCACCCATGCGGATCGCCTGCTGGAGATGCGTAACGGCCAATTAAGTGAATTGGTTGGGGAAGAACGCGAACGGGCTTCCCGCGACGCGGTGGCGCGTACAGCCTGATTTTTTAGCCGCTCTGTTGATTTTTTCAGCGTACGAGCGGCTCGTTTAACTTTTTTTATATTTCTCCGCGCTATGCTTAATTCGTCTGACTATCCGGTTGGGCGAACTTTCCCGAATAAGGATTATTCATGTCTCTGTTGAAGAAGAACAGCGCCCGTCTGCGTGACGAAGAACGTCAGCGACTCATCTGGCTGCTGACAACCGATAAGGCGGTCACCTCTGCGCTGCTGGGCAAGCTGACGCTGGCCGAGCAGTACGATGAAGGCACGCTGGTGGACGACCTCGCGGAAGTGGGCGCGTTAGTCGCACACCTGCCGCCGCCGGATCTTGCCGATACCCTTGAGGCGCTGCCGTCAGAAGAACGTCACGCACTGTGGAATCTGGTCGAAGACACCCGCCGTGGGAAAGTGTTGCTCGAAGCATCGGAGAACGTCTGGGATGACCTCATTGAAGATATGAGCGACCGGGCGTTGCTCGATGCACTGCAAACGCTGGACATCGACGAACAGATTTACATGGTGCAGCATCTGCCGCGTGACCTGACCGGTCGCCTGCTGGCCTCCATGGACCCTGCTGAGCGCGCGCGCGTACGCCAGGTGATGAACTATTCCCACGAACAGGTGGGGTCCATCATGGAGTTCGAGGTGATTACCATTCGCCCGGACGTCACGCTGGCATCGGTACAACGCTTCTTACGCCGATTGGGCAAGATGCCTGAGAACACCGATAAACTCTTTGTGGTGCAGCGCGACCAGACCCTGATTGGTGAACTGGAGCTTAAAACCATTTTGCTCAACCCGGCAGAGCGCTACGTGCATGAAGTGATGGAGTCCGATCCGGTCGCCTTCCATCCGGAGGAAAAGTCGGAAAGCGTAGCGCGAACCTTTGAACGTGACGACCTTATCAGCGCCGCGGTTATTGACGCCGACGGCAAGCTGATGGGGCGTTTGACCATCGATGAAATCGTGGATGTGGTCTACGAAGAGACCGACAGTGATTTACGCCGCATGGGCGGCCTGAGCAGCGAAGAAGACGTGTTTGCGCCAGTGACTAAAGCGGTTAAAACGCGCTGGGCGTGGCTGGCTATCAATCTCTGTACCGCGTTTATTGCCTCCCGCGTCATTGATGGTTTTGAACACACCATCTCTCAACTGGTGGCGCTGGCCTCGCTGATGCCGATTGTGGCCGGCATTGGCGGCAATACCGGCAACCAGACGATTACTATGATTGTGCGCGCGTTGGCGCTGCAGAAAATTCAGCCGGGTAACTTCTCGTTTTTAATTTTGCGTGAAATGGGCGTGGCGCTGATTAACGGTATCGTCTGGGGCGGGATTATGGGCACGGTGACCTGGCTGCTATATGACGACCCGCATCTGGGAGCCGTCATGACGCTGGCGATGATCCTGAACCTGCTGGTCGCTTCGGTGATGGGGGTGCTGATCCCGATGACGATGGTTAAACTGGGGCATGACCCGGCGGTCGGATCCAGCGTAATGATCACCGCCATCACCGATACCGGCGGCTTCTTTATTTTTCTGGGGCTGGCGACCGTGTTTCTGCTTTAAGCTTTGCGCGGTGCTTCAGGCGGGCAGGCACAATGACCATCATGATAATGCCTGCCAGTACTCCAATCGCCAGATTACCGGTACTGACCGTCGCGCCGACGGTCACCAGCATCACCAGCGTTTCCGGCCAGGGCGTGCGTTTAAGCGTGCCTGGCTGCAGGCTTTTCCAGTTAAAGGTTTTGAAGGCGACAATTACCATTATGCCCGCCAACACCGACATCGGTATTTTCGCCATCACTTCGCTTAATGCGGTGACCAGGAGTAGCAATACCAGCGCCGCCGCGACCGTTGATATCCGGCTGCGTCCTTTTCCCATTTCCACGTTCACGATGGTTTGACCAATCATCGCGCATCCGGCAATACCGCCGTAACAGCCCGCCAGAATATTCGCGATGCCAAGCCCGGCACTTTCGCGCGTTTTATTGGACGGCGTGACGGTCAGATCGTCGACCAGTTTAGCGGTCAGCAGCGATTCCATCAGGCCGACAAAGGCAATGCTCAGCGCGCACGGCCAGATAATCTGCAACGTCTCAAGATTCATGGGTACCAGCCACTGGGTGAAGCCCGGCAGCCCGCCGCTCATCGAACCTTCATCACCAACGGTGGGTAAAATCTGCCCGCTGGTGGCGGTGTAGAGCGTTAGCAGCACCACGGCGATAAGCGGCGACGGAATACTTTTCATGACGCGAGGAAGCCACAGCACGATGAGAATGGTGGCGGCAAACAGTGCGACAATCAGCGGGCTACGGCTCCAGAAATGCGGAACCTGAGCGAAGAAAATCAACATCCCCAGCGCGTTCACAAACCCGGTCATCACGGACTGCGGAATAAAGCGCATGAGTTTTGCCATGCCGCAAGCAGCAAACAAAATCTGAATGATACCTGCCATCACGACGGCGGGCAAAATGTAGGCAACGCCGTGCTGATGTACCATCGGCCCGATAACCAGCGCGACTGAGCCCGCGGCGGCGGTGACCATGGCCGGGCGGCCGCCGAGAAACGACATCGACAGACACAGCACCACGGAGGCGATCAAACTGACTTTTGGGTCAACGCCTGCAATAACGGAAAACGAGATAACCTCAGGGATCAGCGCCAGCGCGGTAATAACGCCAGCCAGTACCTCACGCGTTAACATCGAAGGTGATGTCAGGACGGAGAGTAGGGAGCCAGAAAGAGGGGAGGAAGAAGCGTTGGACATAGGGTATTCACAGGTTATCGATGGCGGGTTTTCTATAATCCCAGCTTCCGTGCGTACCATCACAAAGGGGAGAATAATACCGCTTTACGTCACATTCTACCAGTACCAAATCTCATTTTCTGTACACATTTATTAAACATTTTAATAACAGATCTCAAAACTCAACTTAAATTTTAAACAATATTTAATTTTATCTTCCTGGGTGGTAACGTAACCGTACGGATGTTTTTACCTGCATGTAACAAATCGCAAGTCAAGTAAGGCCCCCTACGATGAAAAAAAAGATAGCTGTACCCAACTCACAGAAATCGGGTACCGAGACGGTTTCTGTGGCGACTAAGGCGAAGACTCGTGTGGTTCATGAGACAGATGTATTGCTGATCGGTGGCGGCATTATGAGCGCTACGCTGGGTACGTGGCTGCAGGAGCTGGAACCAGACTGGTCGATTACCATGGTTGAGCAAATGGAGAGCGTCGCCGAAGAGAGCTCAAACGGCTGGAACAACGCCGGTACCGGGCACTCGGCGCTGATGGAACTCAACTATACCCCGCAGAAAGCTGATGGCTCCGTCAGCATCGATAAAGCCATTGATATTAACGAAGCCTTTCAGATTTCCCGTCAGTTCTGGGCGCATCAGGTTACGCGCGGCGTACTGACGCAGCCGAAAAGCTTTATTAACACCGTGCCGCACATGAGCTTTGTGTGGGGCGATGACAACGTCAATTTCCTGCGTGCTCGTTACCGTGCGCTGCAACAGAGCCCGCTGTTTAACGGCATGCGCTACTCTGAAGACCACGAACAGATTAAGGCGTGGGCGCCGCTGGTGATGGAAGGACGCGATCCGCAGCAGAAGATTGCTGCCACGCGCACCGAAGCGGGTACGGATGTGAACTATGGCGAGATTACTCGTCAGCTCATTCAGGGCCTCAAAAAGCGCGATCGTTTCTCGCTGCAGCTCAACACCGTGGTGCGCCGTTTTCGCCGCAACGCAGATAACAGCTGGAACGTCACCGTTTCGGATGCTAACGGCAGCCATGAAAAACGCACCATCAAAGCAAAGTTCATTTTCATCGGTGCGGGCGGCGCGGCGCTGAAGCTGCTTCAGCAAACCAAAATTCCTCAGGCTAGAGAGTACGCGGGCTTCCCGGTTGGCGGCCAGTTCCTGGTATGTGAAAACCCGGAAGTGGTTAACCATCACCTGGCGAAAGTTTACGGTCAGGCTTCCGTGGGCGCACCGCCGATGTCCGTTCCGCACATCGACACCCGTATTATCGACGGAAAACGCGTGGTGCTATTTGGACCGTTCGCCACCTTCTCTACGCGTTTCCTGAAAAACGGCTCGTTGTGGGATCTGCTGGCGTCCACCAACAAATCCAACATTCTGCCGATGCTGAACGTTGGGTTGGATAACTTTGATCTGGTGAAATACCTGGTAAGCCAGGTACTGCAGAAAGATAAAGACCGTCATGCTGCGCTGCGCACCTACTATCCGATGGCGAAAAAGCAGGACTGGCGTTTGTGGCAAGCCGGTCAGCGCGTGCAGATTATCAAACGTGATGCGCGTATTGGTGGGGTACTGCGTCTGGGCACTGAAGTGGTCAGCGATGACGAAGGTACCGTTGCCGCGCTGTTAGGGGCTTCCCCAGGTGCATCAACCGCTGCGCCTATCATGCTGGAGCTGATGGAGAAGGTATTTAAGGACAAAATGCAGACGGCTGAATGGCAGCAAAAAATTCGCGCTGTGGTACCGACCTATGGCTCAACGCTAACGGAAAACCCGCATCTGATTGAGAAAACGCTGGCGTATACCAGCGAAGTGCTGGGGCTGCGCCATGAAGCGACCCGCGAGGCGGATCCTACGCCAGCAGTTCAGGTGACGTCAAAACCGGTAGAAGCCAAAGAAATGGCGGATATTGCGCTCTAAAAAGAAAAAGTCCCGGCATGACCGGGACTTTACTATTGGTAGCCCGGGCAAGCGCATGCGAGCCCGGGTTTTTTATTAACGCGCGACGGCGCTTTGTACCGCTTCCTGCGCTTCCCAGATGCGGTATTTCACTTCTACGTTCTCTGGCGCGTAGATAACGATCGGCAGCTTGCTGTTGTAGCGCAGCATGGCGTCATCACCCAGTGACGCGGTGACAAATTTTTTGGTTTTCTTCTGGTCAGGGCAGGCCATCATGGTCGACATCGGGCCGGAGATTTTCTCTACCACGTAGTAATCGTAGCCCCAGCCTTCCAGCGTTTTGCTCTCCAGTTCACCGCCCAGGCGATGATGGTTGCAATCAACCTCCAGCGTTTTGCCAATCAATAACTCTACCTTATAAGCAGACTCATCCTTCTGTTCCGGCAACTGAATGACCTGACGCGTCATACCTTTCTCCGCTTTTGGGAAAGGCGCAACCTTCTCCAGCGGCTGTTCTGCGGCCCAGGCGAAGCTGGAAGTGCAGGCGATGGCAAGTAACGATGCGGCAAGTTTATGTGTGTTTTTCACTGTTCATCCTTTTTATCAGTTTGCAACGAGAGGAGAATATCATTCCTGACATCAATGGTAATGGTATTTTACTGAATTTTGCATTAGGACTAGTTCTAAATATTGCATTGTTGTGTGAATCTAGCGATTAAGACTGCTTATATCATTTGATGGCATGCGGATATTCTGGGTAATGATGATAATGACACGATTTCTTATTATAGCTGCACTTCTGGGCGTTCTCCCTGCCGCGCAGGCCTCAATTCAGGTTGGGTTCTCGCCTGAAGGATCCGCTCGTGAGCTGGTGCTGAGCACTATCGATGGCGCACAGCGGTCCATTGACATGATGGCCTACTCGTTTCAGGCCAAAGACATTGTCGACGCGCTGATTCGCGCCCAAAAACGCGGCGTGAAGGTGAGGGCGGTAATTGATAAGCGACGAAATCAGGGCGAGGTTAGCCTGAAGGCCATTGCCCGGGCGCGAGAAAACGGTATTGACGTTCGTATCGACGGCCATTATCACATTCAGCACGATAAGGTGATGATTGTTGATGGCAATACGCTGGAGACGGGGTCTTTTAACTTCGCTAAATCCGCAGAAACGGAAAATTCAGAAAACGTACTGGTGATCCGTGATGAGCCGGAGGTCATTCGTCAGTATCAGACGCATTTTGACAGTCGCTGGGCGCTGGGTAAGCCGTAGTAAAGGCATAATCTTAAGCATGTGCAACATAAGATAAGCAAGAATGGCCTCTTTCAAACCTTTTCTCTGCTCTTATTCTTAGCTGGCTACCATACTAAAGAAATTTTTTTATTTAATTTCTTTATCTAAAATCAATTTACATTTAATTGCGATGTGAAATATTTTCACTAGGTAACTACCGCACAAGTTGCTACATTCTCGACCCTGCGAATAAAGTACTACTGAATTCGTAGTTATTAGAATGCTTGTAAAATGTTACTCATTTTCGTTAAAAATAATTGTTATATTCTCTTTAATATCTATGTGAGTTAATGATGAAATTGTATTTTATTTTGTCTTTTGCCGTTCTATTGTCTGGATGAGCCGCTCTAGTAATTCAACAACCTGGTAAACCAGTTTCTAATATAAAAATATAACAAATCTTTCCAATTATTCATGGCTATTGATGATTGGGAGTTGATTAATTGTACTCATGGTTTTGTCAAAGAAGATAAAAATATTTAATTTGGTGATTGTATGAAGAGATTATTGATTGTTCTTTCTCTGGTTTCAATGTCTGCATTAGCAACGGTAGATTTCACCGTTGGTCAAGTAGTAGATAAAGCTGCTGATGGTTCTTACTCTGTTCATTTCTCAAATGATAATAGCGTTTGGAGTGGTGTATTAGAAAGTGATTTATCTGAACAGCAGATTAAAGACTATCAAGCAGAACAAGATAAATTAAATGCTGTTAAGTCATTACCACCTACTACCACCACTACAGTTATTACTCCCCCTGTAGTCAGTGTCTTTAAAACTGTCAGAGGTGGGTATAATCAACATAATGATAATTCGTCTCATGAACATGGAACAGGCAACGGTGGTAATAATGCCGCTAATAGTAACTCTGCTCATGGTTTAGGTGGGGGTAATCATATTGGTGGTGGTTCTGCTCAGTCAGGCTCTAGAGGTCATTGGTAATGAATAAAATAACAATTGCTGTTGTTGTCACTCTGTTTTCTTTCCCTGTTGTTATGCCTAAGGCTCAAGTGTAAGCATCCCAGCTTCAGTTCCATGCACTTTTTGAGTGTTCCGGTTTTTCAGCCATCAGCCGGTACTCTTCCGGCGTCAGGTTATTCAGGGATTCATGAGGCCGCTCGTTGTTATATTCCATCAGCCAGCGCTCGGTAATCTCCCGTGCTTCATTCAGTGTTCTGAACAGGTAAAAATCCAGGATTTCTGTCCGGTATGTCCGGTTGAACCGTTCGATAAAAGCATTTTGTGTAGGCTTACCCGGCTTGATAAATTCGAGCTGCACGCCATGCTCTTCGGCCCATTGTGCCAGCACCAGCGAGACCAGTTCTGGTCCGTTGTCCATCCGCATTTTCAGCGGGTAGCCGCGGTTTGCCACGATCCTGTCCAGTACCCGGATGACTCGCTGAGCCGGGATATTCAGGTCGATTTCTATCGCCAGTGCTTCACGGTTAAAATCATCCACCACATTAAAGGTCCGGAAGCGTCTGCCGCAGACCAGCGCGTCGTGCATAAAATCGATGGACCAGCTCTGGTTTAACGCTTGCGGTGTCGCCAGTGGTGCTGGATTACGCACAGGCAGCCGCTGTTTTCCCTTGCGGCGAAAATTCAGTTTCAGCAGGCAGTAAATCCGGTGAACACGTTTATGGTTCCAGGTATTACCCTGCCTGCGCAGCAGCTGGAACAGTTTCTTAAAACCGTAGCGCGGATAGCGTTCTGCCAGCTCAGTCAGCGCATGGCTCACCGGTTCATCACGCCGGGTATCAGGCTGATAAAAATACACCGTCCTGCTCAGCGATAACGTCCTGCAGGCCTGGCGTAAACTCATGGCAAATTGTGCCGTCAGATAGCTGACGAGTTCACGCTTTATCGCTGGTTTTAAAGCTTTTTTCGATAACGTCTTTAAGTGCCCGGTTCTCAAGGCTCAGGTCGGCAAACATCTGTTTCAAACGTCGATTCTCATCCTCAAGGTCTTTGATTTTTTTAATATCGGCTGCTTCCATCCCGCCATATTTCGCTTTCCAGTTGTAATAGCTGGCTTCAGAAATAGCGGCCTCACGGCACACATCCTTGACGGTACGTCCGGCTTCAACGGACTTCAGAACGGCGATGATCTGGTGTTCAGTGAATCGGGCTTTACGCATAGCGATCTCCTCAGGGGACATAATCAGTATGTCGGAAGATCTCTAAAAGTGAATGGGCCGTTTTGCCGGGATACTTACACTGATCCTCGCCGATCAGCTTCATTTGCTGTATGAAGCGTTTAAAGAAGCCGAGGAACTGGAAATGCGGCGTGAAAAGCTGCCGGAATAATGACAGAAAGAGTAAGTACTGCCAGTTAAGGTGAGCAAAGCAGTAAGTTCACCTTGGCTGTATTGAGGGCAAAGGGAATGGCGTTAAGGGAGAACGGCCCTGCCCGAAAAAGCCAAAGGGCCATACTGCACCAGATGCTCACGAACAGAAGGCCAGGCGCGCGTATACACTTGTCGGACGTGTATTCTTCGGAATCTATCGCTCAATGCCATCGATGATTATCCAATTAGCCAGAACTTCTGCTGAAAATAGTATCAGTCCCTAAAACGCATAATAGAGATCAGTTTGGATATCAAAAACTATTGTACGTTAAGGTTTTTTTAACCACTTAGATGTAAGAGAACCGCTCTCTGAGCGGGTTCTCGTATCTTGATGGGCGATGCTGAGAGTACCTCTCAAACAATCTTAAGAAGATCCTTCTGAATCTTTGACCGTAATAGTATAGGTTTTATTGAATTCACTAGATTTTTGAAACATTGCCACATTGAAAAATCCAGATACTCTAACTGTAATCACTCCTTTTTTGTTCGGTACTCCTCTGATTTGTATGCAATTATTATCATATTTGTCATTGTTGCAATTTGCTAAGTATAGCCCTGTATCATTAGGTGATATATTCCCAACAAATTCCCTATCGCCATGAGAATTTGTCAGTGTAGCAACATTCCCACCAAAAATATTTATCTGAGCATAGTAAGTTGCACCAACAACTGCATCATTAAGCTCATTTGTTTCTGGGGAAAATTCGGCACGTAATGTGCACCCTGATAAAATAAATATAGGAAAAACAATCAATAATAATCTCATGTCATTTCAATGGTTTAAAAACCATTCCTCCAAAAAACCTAGAAACAAAAAACGAAGAATCTTTTTTATGTTTTATTTGATCGTAAACATTACCCCATGAAAATAAATCCAAATGCATATATCCTCTGGAGTCCTGTGTAGCAGGCCCACCCCAAACAATCCAGTGTGTTGGCACCGTTAAATTCGAATCACTTCGTTCCAAAAGACCATCATTAATCAATGTGACAACTTTATAGCCCTTTTGGGCATATTCATTTAGGTCTTGGATTCCTTGAATACCAGCTTGAACAGGGCCGACATTGCTAAATACTTTTTCATAACCAGCCTTTTCGAACCACTCAGTCAGCGTTTGCCACATTGTGATACCAGCAACTGGAGAATCAAGAGTATCAAAACTCAACACAGTATTCTCTGAATCTCTAAGCCCAGCCAATGTCATCCAGTCAAGCCCTAACATCCTAGGTCTCCCGTCACTTGTATAAAATGTACCGGAAGGATGTTTGCATCCTTCTCCAGGAGAAATAGTCAGTGCACCTATTTTGGTCTTTCCATATCGCCATAATTCCCTAGCGGCCTGTGCATATACATCGGGACGGTCCATTTGAATACAATAAAAAAAGCGGCGGGCCCACAAGTACTTGCGGCATTTTGATCTGGAAAAGCATCTGGATAATGATTATATCTTTTGTTTATTTGTTGCTCGATTATATTTCTTTCAAAAGGATCTCTTGGATTACCAACAGGATATTCTCTCGCAATAAATGGACGCTCAGGAATGGTGATTTTAATCTGTTTTGTTTCTCCCCCCTGACTCACAGGCTTCATTGTCCCTTTTGACTCAAAATAGCAGAGGTTCTCCCGCTTAACTGAAGACCAGGCTTTGCCTGACGCAAACTCTTCCAGTGTATACATTTTAGTGAACGGAACAGTCGTTACACAGTGTGTATGCAACATGGTTTTTCGGTAAAGTTTCATTTCCATAATATAAACTGTCGAGAGTGACTCATTTATATTTCCGGTCATATGACTCTGCGTTTCATAATTACCCAGAAACGACTGTTGCTTCACATCTATCAAGGGGAGTTTATTCCTGCTTGAGTCCATGCGATAAATACACAAGTCATACAGCAAAGAATCAGCCGGGACATTAGAGTTAATACGTGTACTGAGGTGGTAAATAGCCATAATTAATCCATTAATATATGCAGGTTAATATTTTCAGCGGATTCAGCATAATGCCACCCCGTAATCCCGTGTTCATCGGTAACACCAGCTTCAGAACGTCCGTCCGGGAACATAAGAGTGTAGCGGCAACCAGCCATTAGCTGGCCATCGTCACTGGCGCACTGAAAGCGAATACAGTTCCGGGCACCGGAATCCTGTGCTTGCTGCACCGGGACAGGCGACTGACTGGTATTGCGGGAGGTCAGAGAGCCGGTGCCTGTGCTGGTAGACTGCGTGGCTGAACCGTACACATAGTGATCGGGGCAACGGCACAGCACTCTGTCACCTGTGGCCGCATACGCTTTGCCTTCTTCTGCCCAGTCCTGCGCGGAGGCAAGGATTTCAAAGTACCCGTTGCATTTGCTGCATGATGCCTTGTCGCCTGTCCGGGCTATTGCTTTACTTCCTTCGAACCAGGACGCGGTGGCAGAAATAATCTCACCGTAACTCGTTTTGTCGCCAAGGCAGGCCAGTGCTCTTGCCATCATTAATCCCTCAATATTTAAGCGGTTATACTCACTGGCATCATACAACAATCACAACTTAACCAAAATTACCCGTTTCTGATTATCAATAAAGTGCCTAAATGCAGCATATCTGGGAGGGCTGTACCCTGTCGTATCTGCCATTTCACGAATGCTCAGTTTCTTGACCTGCTGTAGTACAGGACTTTCTGATGCCGTTCCTAGCCTGTTTTCCCCGGTATTTTCCCAGTGCATTTACCTGTTCAATTCCCCGCTTTTGACGTTAGCGGCTAAGCCAGTCATTAGGTCGATAAGCACGTTATTGATGGCGGTTATCACGGCGCGTGTGATCGGGTCAGCCTGCGAGGGGGCTTTACCCGACAAAGCCTGCCATGAGGTATGGACATCCAGACTGACAGGCGATTATATCTACAAGAGTAACCGGAAACCTGCTTCCGGTAAGTTTCGTCGGCTGAGACCAGCTAAAGTCGAAAGGTCAAAAAAGCCTTAACGTAGAACAATTTTCGTTCTCCAAACTGACCCCTAATACATCATGTTATCGCATGAACGATAAAACCATTAATTATCAAAATATTACAATAATCATTGCTTGACCATCGCATATAGAATGCTATGTTTACAGCAACTGACGCAGTCCTGGGACTGCAAAAAGAGTCCTCAGGCGATACATGCAAAAAGGGCAGTTGCCGAAAGCAACGATCGCACGCACCTGAAGTTTTTCAAGTATGTCTGCGCCAAAACGGTGACAGATCCCAGCAACAATAATCTGCTAGTCCTGCGCCCAAAACGCTGGAATTATCCCGACAAACGCCAGTGTATCTGGCCGGGGCGTCACTTTGGATGCGCCTGATGCACAAAGTGACGCCGGCTCACTCCGCTGCGCCAGCCCCGAAATTTCAGGCACGCCGCTCTATTTTTACCTGCTGAAGACGGCCAGTACGTGCGTCAATCGTTACAAAAAGGAGGAATGAACAGTACCGGAGGCGGATCACGACGATCCGGGGGCATCCCTGCTGACGCAGGCGGCCTGCACATCGTGTAGCACCGTACCCCGCCATACCTCAACTTTCGCCTTCCGGCGCACCGGTATTGTTCAGCATGGCGCAGTTTTCTGCGCCGTACATACACCACGCGCCTGAAAAATGGAGTAAGCCTGTCACTGCGGGGGGAGGTCTGCATGTCACGTCTGGCGCAGGATATGAAAAAACTGGCACACCGCGCGGGTGGCAGCCATAAAACAGTCCACGACCGCGAACAGATGGCGCAACGTTTTGCGCATCATTTGCTGGCGCAGAATATCCAGATAATCCGAACCGACCATATTAAGGCCAGGCACATCACAGGCTATATCAACGAACGACTGGCGCAGGGCATTTCCCCGCGTACCTTACAGAATGTGATGGCGATGGTGCGCTCTATTCTGGCTGAAGCCGGGCGTACACAACTCAGCCAGTCAGAATTAATCAGCAACCAGTCGCTCGGTATCAACGGTGCCTGCCGCGACGGGACACATCGTGCTATTCCGGATGCGTTTTACCAGCAGGTGCTGGAGCGGGTCCGGCAAACTGACGCTGGTCTCGCGGCCAGCCTGCAACTGGCGAGGGTGATGGGCCTGCGTGGTCAGGAAGCTGTACAGTGCTGTCAGTCACTGAAAACCTGGGACAAACTGCTGGAAAAAGGCACTGAACGTCTGCCCGTGATCTTCGGCACCAAGGGCGGACGACCACGCATGACGCAGGTGATGGACCGGGAAGCGGTTCGTCAGGCGGTGAAAGAGGCACTGAATATTGCTGTGGAGCGTAACGGACATCTGATTGACAAGTCGGATCTGAAATCCGCGATGGACTACTGGCACAACCATCTTCGCGATGCAGGGCTGACGGGGGAATACGCCCCTCACTCTCTTCGCTATGCATGGGCGCAGGACGCGATCCGCTATTACGAGGAGCAGGGACTGAGCCATAAAGAGGCGCTGGCGGTGACATCAACGGATCTGGGCCACGGTGATGGACGGGGGAGGTATATCGAGCAGGTGTACGGCCAGACGGATTAATAAGACCTGCATTGTGGCACAGGCTGGCGGCGTAATGAGACAGGTCTTTAACCGACCTGTACCACCAATAACAACAATAAATACAGCTAATTAAGTTAAGCTGGTACAGCTGGTGCAGCTAAAACAGGTGTTTAGCATTTCTATTTTTCATCAAGACATGAAAGCCCAAAACGTCCCGTTGCCGCCCGATCCACAGAGTTTCCCCACCAGACCATCATTTGACGTCGCTGCTCAAGGTAATTTGCCCGGTTGTAAGCTCGTCGAACTTCGTTGGTATCCATGTGCGCCAGCGCCGACTCAATGACATCCGGCGAAAAACCCGCTTCGTTCAGCGTAGTGGAGGCAATCGCCCGCATTCCGTGCGCCACCAGCAATCCTTTAAACCCCATCCGTTTTAACTCCATATTCGCCGTCTGGCTGTTCATCGGCTTTTTCGGGTGTCCGAGAGCAGGGAAAATAAACTCGCCGTGCTGGCTGATGGGTTTCATGACTTCAAGCAGTCTCATGGCCTGTTCGCTGAGCGGAATGATGTGCTGCCGCTGCATCTTCATGCGACCTTCCGGAATACGCCACTCTCGTGCTTTCATATCCAGCTCACTCCAACGGGCACCGGATGCCTCGGAAGGGCGGCACATAGTAAGAAGCTGCCATTCAATCAGACAGCGCGTCTGCAACCGGATACTGGCGACAGACAGTGCGCGCATCAGTTCCGGTAACTGTTCAGGGGAGAGTGAAGGTCTGTGGCGTACCACCGGGCGGGGAAAAGCCCGGCCAACGCGGGCAACCGGATTAGCCACAATCAGGCCCGCATTCATGGCATAGTCCATCACTTCGTTAATTCGCTGCGTCATTCGCTTTACGGTTTCCAGCTTACCGCCTGCGCGACAAGGTTCCAGTGCAGCAATAACCTGCTGCGCCGTGAGTTCATCAATGCCAATCTCCCCAATATGGGGAAACACATACCGGTTTAATGAGTTCCAGATGTCCTGCAGGGTATGGGGTTTCAGGCCAGCGGCTTTCTTCAGTTCATACCAGTTTGTGGCGACAGATTTAAAGGTATTCTCTCTGGTACGGCGGGTTTTCTCCTGGCTGGCGCGCTGATCTTCGAGTGGATCGATATATTTTGCCAGTAGACTTCTGGCATTTTCTCGCAGGACGCGAGTGTCAGCCAGCGTTACGACAGGATAAGAGCCAAAACTCATCATCGCACGTTTCTGACTGTGCGGCTTGTAGTAGCGGAAACGCCATAATTTTGAACCGGAAGAGGTGATTTGTAACTCAAGCCCACTGCCGTCATAAAGCACGATGGCCTTATCAGCGGCCTTGGCATTTTTGACTTCAGTTGCGGTAAGCGGTCTGGTTTGTCTGGCCATTGTCATTCCTCCGCAAGCTATGATGCGTAGGCATAGAGAAAAACCATAAGGATTAATCTATGCCTTGCTATATGCCTAAAACGGTGAATTTCAATGTACTCACATGGCTGGATATGAGCAATAAAAAACAGCAGGTCATAATAACCTGCTGTTCTTACTGGGGAAATGCCACTTTATGATGATTCATAACTGACACTTTTTATGATTTTGGTCGGCACGAGAGGATTTGAACCTCCGACCCCCGACACCCCATGACGGTGCGCTACCAGGCTGCGCTACGTGCCGACGCATGACAAAAATAGTACCGCTTTTATCCCCGATTGCAAGTCAGGGTTTATCAATTGATTTAAAATTAATCAATCAGTTAGCGATAAAGCGTTTTTCATCCGTCAGCACCTGCAGCAGCAAACTGAGCTGGGCTTTTTGATCCTGTTCCTTCTCGCCAGCCGCGTTCCAGGTTTTATAGTGACCGTTATGGCTGAGCACTACGGTTATCGACGGTGTGGTGATAGCCAGCGTATCGTTATCTGCCGACGTCACCCAGTTATGGCGGCGCGTGGCGCTGAACAGATCCTGACCCTGCGAGTATTCGTTGGCTGGTGTGCTGACGTGCAGCAGTCGTTGCATCAGGGTGGTCATAATATCTTTATGATCGGTCAGCAGGTCGATGCGCTGTGCAGGGGTCCCCGGCCAGTGAATAACCAGCGGTACCTGGAGCTGGGCGCGTGACCAGTTAAAGGTACTATTCCCGTCGCTAAGCGGTACGCCGTGACCGGCGGTAATAATCACCACGGTGTCATCAAGCTTGCCAGAGTCGCGCAGCGCGTCCAGTACTTTAGCTATTTGGGTATCTACATCCGCCGCTGCCCGTGCATATTGACGGTCGTTGGCCTGCGCGTTGTTGATAGTAGTTCCGTTAAACGACACCCAAGAGAACCAGCGGTTTTCGTCCTGAGCATTGTTTTTGAGCCAGTTAGTCCACTGGTTTGCCGTCTGGGCATCGTTCTGCGATTTGCCCGGTGGCAGTGAGAAATCTGACAACAGCGCCTGGCGGTAAATCGGGCTGGTAAAACCATCAGAAGAGAACAGCCCCAGCTGGTAGCCTTGCTGGTTGAGCGCGCTAATCAACGCGGCCGGAATTCGCGCCGACAGGACGCCATCCATATAGGACGGCGAAATGCCGTAGAACAGGCCAAAGATGCCGTTATCGGCAGTGTTACCCGCACTCATATGCTGCGTAAAGTTGACGTTCTCGCCCGCAAAGCGCGCCAGCGACGGCATTTGCTGTTCGAAGCGTGAATAGTTCAGGCCATCTACGGTTATCAGCAGGACGTTTTTACCGACGCCCATATCCCGATAGCGCAAATCGCTGAGCGGATACTGGACGGTCACGGCTTCCGGGTCGCCTTGTTCTACCAGACGACGCTGGTAATCCTGCGCGTCAAGCAAACCGTGCTTCTCAAGAAAGCGACGAGCGGTCATTGGATACGACAACGGCAGGTTGGCGCGCTGCATGGTCACCGGACGATAGAAGTTCGCATCGGCCCAGATGTACATCACGTGTGAAGCGATGAACGACGCAAAGAAGAACCAGGCAACCGGGCGAGCATAGTGACGGCGGCGCGTCAGGCTACGCAGCTTCTGCCAGCTCCAGGTGGCAAACAGCATCTCGACCAGCAGAATAACCGGCACGCTGATAAACATCAGCTGCCAGTCGCGCGCGGTCTCGTTTTGATCGGGGTTGATAACCAGCTCCCACACCACCGGGTTAAGGTGCAGGTGGAAGCGGGTAAAGACCTCGCTGTCGATAAGCAGCAGCGTCATGCCGGCCGTCGCCAGAATGGCGGACAGGAAGCGCATCAGGCGCTGGGACATGACGATAAAGGTCAGCGGGAACAGAATCAGCAGATAGGCAGAGAACACCAGAAAGCTGAAGTGTCCGACAAGGCTGATATAGGAGAAAACGCGTCCAGTCAGCGTTGTCGGCCAGTCGGCGACAAACAGATAGCGGCTACCGAGCACCATGGCCAACAGCATGTTGAACAGGGCGAACCAGTGCCCCCAGCTAACCATCTGGGAGATTTTTTCTCGGTAAGGCTGACGATGTGTCACCATAAACTGTTGCTTGTACCCTTAGTGCGCAGGATCGCTGTTAATGGAAGACTGAAGCGCCTGGGCAAAAGAACGCGCGATAGCCTGGCGTTGAGCCGGAGCCACGCTGCTGTTAATCAGGTTGGTTACCATATTGCCCAGCACCATTAAAGAAAGGTCGGTTGGGGCTTTATGTTCTTCCAGCACGTTGGCGAGCTCGCTCAGCAGCTTTTCAACGTGTTCATCACTATAGCGGGATTGTTGTGGCATAAATCGAAATCTGTCTATTCATTAAAGGGCAGTATATTACCGTAGCAGCAGCATTTTTTCCGCTTTTTTTCAGCGTAACGCGTTATCCTTTCGCCATTATGCTGCCGCGAGGGCGGTAATGTGTGAGTTGCACTGTCGCATCGGGGGTGGTTGAATACACCCGATCTTAAAGGAGAGTTTAACATGAGTCTGGATATCGACCAGATTGCTTTGCATCAGCTCATCAAACGCGATGAGCAAAACCTGGATGTGGTCCTGCGCGACACGCTGCTGGAACCGACTGCACCGGTTGAAGAAATGATGGCCGAGCTGCATCGGGTGTACAGCGCGAAGAACAAAGCCTACGGCCTGTTTACCGAAGAGAGCGAACTGGCGCAGGCGTTAAAGCTGCAGCGTCAGGGCGAAGAGGATTTCCTCGCCTTCAGCCGCGCAGCCACCGGTCGTCTTCGCGACGAGCTGGCGAAATATCCGTTTGCCGATGGCGGCATTGTGCTGTTCTGTCACTATCGCTACCTGGCGGTGGAATACCTGCTGGTGGCGGTGCTGAATAACCTCAGCAGCATGCGCGTCAACGAAGAGCTGGATATCAGCGCGACCCATTATCTCGACATCAACCATGCCGATATTGTCGCGCGTATCGATTTGACCGAGTGGGAAACTAACCCGGAATCGACCCGTTACCTGACCTTCCTGAAAGGGCGAGTTGGGCGCAAGGTTGCTGATTTCTTCATGGACTTCCTCGGCGCGAGCGAAGGCCTGAACGCGAAGGTGCAAAACCGTGGCCTGCTGCAGGCGCTGGACGATTTTGCCGCCGAAGCGCAGCTCGACAAAAACGAGCGTCAGAACGTGCGTCAGCAGGTTTACTCCTACTGCAACGAACAGCTGCAAGCCGGTGAAGAGATTGAGCTGGAATCGCTGTCGAAAGAACTGTCTGGCGTGAGCGAGGTGAGCTTCAGCGAATTTACCGCAGAAAAAGGCTACGAGCTGGAAGAGAGCTTCCCGGCGGATCGCAGCACGCTGCGTCAGCTGACGAAGTTTGCCGGTAGCGGCGGTGGGTTAACCATTAACTTCGATGCCATGCTGCTCGGTGAGCGCATTTACTGGGATCCGGCGACTGACACGCTGACTATCAAAGGCACGCCGCCAAACCTGCGTGACCAGCTGCAGCGCCGGACTTCCGGCAAAAGCTAAAGCCATCCCCCTTCAAGCCCGCTCATCCCCGAGCGGGCTTTGTCTATCCGTATTACCGCCAGTTTTGAGTGACACTCCTCTCATTTTCTGTATCGATGTTTTTTCATCCAGGTTAAAACTTGAGCTGACTCTCAGTTAATACTTAATGAAATAAATGAAAATACGTTTCATTTTAAATGCAAAAATATTTTGATTTTATAAATGGAGAGCCATCCTTACTCAGGAGGGCTCAAGGACGCGGCAGCTGGGTGCCGCGAATTACTGAGAGGAATAATAACAAGATGCACAATACCTTCAGACACTCCCGACTGGCGCTGGCAACCACAATGATGCTCGTGGGCGTATTAAGCGGCTGTGACGATAGCCAGGCTGCTCAGGCGAAGGCGTCCGCGGCGCCACAAAACGTCCAGTCGCCGGTGCTCTCCGTTGACGATGACAGCGTGGTGCTGGTGTGGGAAAAACCGCTTCAGGAGGCGGACAAGGTAGTGGACTATCATGTCTATCGCGACGGTGAGCTGCTGGGCAGCGCGCGCGACAATCAGGACAAGTTTTCCCCCGCTAAACCTTATATCGATAACTTCTACCAGACGCTGGATAACGATCATTGGCAGCAGAAGGTTGATTTGCGAAGCTTCACCGTCGAGGGGTTGAAAGCCGATACCGACTATCAGTTTACCGTTCGCGCGGTCTATTCGGACGGTAACGAGTCCGCCGATAGCGCGCCGATTTCTCTGCGCACCACCAGGGTGCCGCACGTGGTGGATGCCAAAGCGGCAGGTGCCGTCGGCGACGGGGCAACGCTTGATACCGCCGCGCTGCAAAAAGCGATTGATAGCTGTACGCTGGCGCAGTATCCGCAAGGCTGCAAAGTGAGCGTGCGCGGCGGCGTGTTTAAAACCGGCGCGCTGTTCTTACACAGCGATATGACGCTGGAGATTGCTGAAGATGCGACGCTGCTGGGCTCGGATGACCCGGCGCAGTACCCGATGGAAAAAGGCTATTTTCTTTACCCCTATACTGATAATCCGCTGCCGAAGCGCCCACCGTCGTTGATTAACGCGCTGGAAGCGAACGATAAGGGTAACTCTCACGCCGGTACTTTCCGTAATATTCGCATTGTGGGTAAAGGGACCATCGACGGTAATGGCTGGACGCGGGGCGTGAAGCACGGCGGGGCAGAATCTATCGTTGATGAAGCCGGTAATGCGCTGCCGCAGTACCGCGCCAGCAACGCCAATAAGGTGGGCGAAGACGGTATTCTGGCGAAGCATCAGACCGAGCTGGCGGTATCTGAAGGGATGAACCGCGACAGCGCCTACAAAAACCGCCGTTCCAGCCTGATGACGCTGCGCGGCGTCAGCAATCTTTATATCGAAGGGCTGACCATCCTCAACCCGGCATTTCACGGGATCATGGTGCTGGAGTCGGAAAACATCGCGCTGAATGCGCTTAGCCACAAGACTTTTGACGGCAATAACGCCGATGGTATTGAGCTGGGTAATAGCCAGAATGCCCTTGTCTTCAATAACTTCTTTGATACCGGCGACGACGGGATGAACTTTGCCGCAGGCTACGGCAAGGGCGTAGAAACCTTTGGGCAGAAACCGCAGAGCGGGGCGTGGATATTCAATAACTACTTCCGCAAGGGGCACGGCGCCGTGGTGACCGGTAGCCATACCGGCGCCTGGATCGAGAAAGTTAAAGCGGAAGATAACGTTATGTATCTGACCGATATCGGTCTGCGGATGAAAAGTCGCCCGTATTACGGCGGCGGCGCGCGTGATGTTGTGTTCCGCAATAACGCGATGAAAGATTTGGCGAAAGAGCCGTTTATCTTCACCATCAAGTACAGCGCCGACGTTAACGACACCACCCCAGCCACCGAGCCTGCTCAATTCCGCAATGTGACCGTCGAGAACGTCACCGTTGACGGCACGGCGGCGAAGAAAAGCATTCTGGTGGATGGCATGACGGTGCAGGAGATGACGGCGGCATACGGCATTACCTACCCGCGCGATGCCTATCATCAGAATCTGGCGTTCAGCAATGTGAAGTTTCGCAACGTGCAGGCGAGCAAAATCACCTTCCTGCATGACAGTCAGTTTACGCACGTCACGTTTGACAACACGGAGCACGCCTGGAATTTTGCGCAGGTGAGCGGTATTACGCTTTCAGACAGCGCGAATAACGAAGTGATAACGGCGGCAGGGAAGGAGACGGTGGTGCGGGAGGCGGCGAAGCAGTAAAAAAAACGGCTCCGTAAGGAGCCGTTTTTTCGTCACGAAAACTTGTCGGCGATTAAGCGCGAACGAAGTCGATGTGAGCCAGTTTTGGCTTGAACGGGTGACGCTGCACCGCCTGAGCCTTAACTTTTTCTTCTTTACCATCAACAACGATGGTCAGAACTTCGCTGTAGAATTCAGCGTTGATCTGCAGGTTCCACAGCTTGTCGTGATCCAGTTCGATAGCAACCGGAGCTGCTTCGCCACCATAAATGATAGCTGGGAACTTGTTAGCTGCGCGCAGGCGGCGGCTCGCACCCTTACCCTGCTCTTTACGTGCTTCTGCATTAATAGTAAACATTGATAGCTCTCTTAATTAATCCTGCTACAGGCGACCCAGCAGCAGGCAAATGATCTGCTTCACGGATGTGAAAGCGGGCGGCATTATAGCCGCCTATTGCCTTACGGGCAATGAAAACCTCACCTTCAGTTGGTCGTTAAGCGCAGCCGCAGACTGTCCGGATACGGCGAAAAATAACGTTGCGTCAGCAGGTAATCATCCGGGTGCTCGGCCAGGTAGTGCTTCAGCAGCGTCAGCGGCGCGAGAATGGGCAGGTGCCCGGCGTGATAGTTGACGATAACGTCGCGAAGCTCCGCACGCTGGCGGTCGTTGAGCTGTTTACGGAAATAGCCCTGAATATGCATCAGCACGTTGGTGTGATTTTTACGTGAAGCAGGGTGGCGCAGAATTGCCATCAGCTTGTCGCGGTAGGCGACAAAAAAGGCCTCCAGGTCCTGCCATTCATGCAGATGAGCGATAAACGGGCCAATTTCACGATAGCCCGGCTGATTGTGAGCCAGCAGATGCAGCTTATAGCGGCTATGAAAGGCCAGCAGGGCCTGACGAGTTAATCCCTCGTCCCGCAGCGTATTTAACTCGTGCAGCGCAAATATCCGCGCTACAAAGTTTTCACGCAGCACCGGGTCGTGTAACCGGCCATCTTCTTCCACTGGTAGCCACGGGTAGCGCGCCTGTAGCGCTGCGGTAAACAGGCCAACGCCTTCCTTCGCGCCGCGATTACCGCGCTCATCGTACAGCCGTACTCGCTCCATCCCGCAGCTTGGGGATTTTGCACAGACAATAAAACCGGCGAAGTGCGCCGCGCCAGGCAGCACCTCCTCGGCAAAATGGTGCATCTTATCGGTGAGGTCGTTATCCAGGTCCTGGCTCATGCGCACGCGGGTATCGCCATTGGCGGTCTTAACCAGGCGCAGCGCAGGGCGCGGCGTAGGCAGGCCAATGCCCATTTCCGGGCAGACGGGTTTGAATGTCACCCAGTCGGCGAGCTCATCCATAATAAATCCCATCCGCTTATGCCCGCCGTCAAAGCGAACGGCAGCACCGGTCAGGCAGCCGCTGATGCCGAGTATCGGTTTGTCGTTCATATTATTGTCCTGTTTGTCGTGGGCCATAGTTCAAGCATAGGTTCTCCCGCTTCTGACCGCGTAGGTTTTTATCCTCTACACTTAACCCATTATTGTCAAAAGGGAGATGTCGCATGAAGCTATGGCCCGTTGTCACCGGTGTCGCTATTTCTCTGGCTCTGGTAGCCTGCCGTTCACCGACGCCGCCAAAAGGGGTGACGCCAATTAGCCACTTTGATGCCAGTCGCTATCTGGGAAAATGGTATGAAATCGCCCGTCTGGATAACCGCTTTGAACGCGGTCTGGAGCAGGTGACCGCAACCTATGGCAAACGCAAAGATGGCGGTATCAGCGTGTTGAACCGCGGGTTTGACCCGGTGCGAGGCGAGTGGAAAGAGAGCGAAGGGAAGGCGTACTTCACCGGCGAGCAGAACGTTGCCGCGCTGAAGGTCTCCTTCTTTGGCCCTTTCTACGGCGGCTATAACGTCATTGCGTTGGATGATGACTACCAGTACGCACTGGTCAGTGGACCGAACCGCGACTACCTGTGGATTTTATCGCGCACGCCAACGCTGCCGCCGCAGGTACAGCAAAACTACCTGACCATCGCCCGCGGGCTTGGGTTTGCCGTCGACGACTTGCTGTGGGTGAAGCAGACGCGCGGCTAGCGTAGCTCGTTAGCCCGGCGATAGCGGCCTTCATAGTCGAACACTTTTTCGCGCACCTGCCAGTAGACGCCTTTCTTACGGGCAACGACAAAATCCGGTGCGCGGAGCAGCGCCTGCTGAGCGATAATATCGCCCGGCGTTATCCAGCGCAGCGGTACGCCAGGCGTGCGGGTATGTGGGCGGATAAACAGCTGCTCGAACGCCGTTTTCTGCGCGGGCGTGTGCAGACGGAAGCGCTCACTCACATCTGCGCCGTCTTCGTCGTAATAGGTGATTTTGAGCCAGCCGCCTTTTTCGTCCATGCCGTCCTGTAGCACCATGCCGCTACAGCGCAACACCAGCGCGTCTTTGAGCTTCAGCGCCGCTTTCAGCATATCGTCGGGGTCAACCAGCACCGTGTCGCACTCGCGACAGCGGCGGGCGGCGATATCGTTTTCGGCATTACACTGCGGGCAGTTTTTAAAGCGGAAGCGGTAGTCGCATTGCTCGCGATGGCCTTCATCATCCTCCAGCCAGCCCTGACAGCGTCGGCCAAAGTGCTCAATAATAGTGCCGTCAGAGGTGGTTTTCCCCCAGAAGGTATTGGCAAATCCGCAGCCGGGGCAGAAGACCTGCACCGGCACGTTATCGCTCTTGCCTTTTGGCGAACCCACTTCCGGCGTGTAGAGGTCGTGCGGGTTTCCGGCGTAGTCGAGAATAAGACAGTCCGTTTTCCCCGGCGCCAGACGTAGGCCACGGCCTACAATTTGTTGATACAGGCTGATGGACTCAGTCGGGCGCAGAATCGCAATCAGGTCGACGTGCGGGGCATCGAAACCGGTGGTCAGGACGGCGACGTTAACCAGATAACGGAACTGCTGATTTTTAAAGGCCTCAATCAGTTCATCGCGCTGCGGGCCGGGGGTTTCACCGGTAATCAGCGCGGCGTCATCGGCGGGCAGCAGGCCGGTAATTTCACGGGCGTGCTCGACGGTGGCGGCAAAAATCATCACCCCTTTGCGCGTCTGCGCGAACTCCTCAATCTGGCTGATGATGTGCGGTGTAATACGCTGTTGCTGCTTGAGTTCACGGTTAAGATCGGACTCACTAAATAACCCGTTGCTGTTGGCCTGCAGGCGGCTGAAATCGTACTGCACCACGGGCATATCCAGCCGTTCTGGCGGCGTCAGGTAGCCGTGCTTAATCATGTAGCGCAGCGGTAACTCATAGATGCAGTCGCGGAACAGCGCTTTCTCGTCGCCGCGCACCATGCCGTGGTAGTGGAACTGGTAAATCCAGCCTTTGCCCAGACGGAACGGCGTGGCTGTGAGGCCAAGCAGGCGGATGTGAGGGTTCACTTTTCCCAGGTGAGTGAGGATTTGCTGGTACTGGCTGTCGTCGTCATCGCTGATGCGGTGGCACTCATCAACAATCAGCAACGAAAACTCGCCCTGGAAATGGTCAAGATTCCGCGCCACAGACTGTACGCTGCCGAAGACCACCTTGCCGTGGCTCTCTTTACGCTTCAGCCCGGCAGCATAAATATCGGCCTCCAGCCCCAGCGCGCAGTATTTCGCGTGGTTCTGGGCAACCAGCTCTTTGACGTGCGCCAGCACCAGCACGCGACCACGCGCCAGCCGTGCCAGTTCGGCAATAACCAGGCTTTTCCCGGCGCCGGTGGGTAAAACGATCACCGCAGGTTGGGTATGACGACGGAAGTAGGTCAGGGTCGCGTCAACCGCTTCCTGCTGATAGGGGCGAAGTGTAAAAGTCATTGGCGTGATGATTGTCCTTAATAGCCAAATAGTATGCCATGAATCTTTTCACTTGAGTGGGATAACAAGCCCGTTATACTTACAGATTGTTATACTCGTCGTCTTTCCCGTTATCGGTGTTTTTTGCCCGATAGCTGGACATCCAGCGAGTCGATTACCCCATTTTTCGGACGTTTCGTCCGGCACCCGGCACTATTACAGGCTAAAAATACTTCATGCGACTTGATAAGTTTATCGCTCAGCAACTCGGCGTCAGCCGTGCTATTGCCGGGCGTTTGATCCGCGGCCACCACGTGACCATCGATGACGAAGTGGTGCGTGACACCGCATTTAAACTGCTACCAGAACACGCCGTAGCCTACGAAGGCAACACGCTGACCCAGCAGAATGGCCCGCGTTATTTCATGCTGAACAAGCCGCAGGGTTATGTTTGCTCCACCGAAGACCCTGATCACCCAACGGTGCTCTATTTTCTGGATGAGCCCGTGGCCTATAAGCTGCATGCCGCAGGGCGTTTAGACATTGATACCACCGGTCTGGTGCTGATGACCGATGATGGTCAGTGGTCTCACCGCATCACCTCACCGCGCCATCATTGCGAAAAAACCTACCTGGTGATGCTGGAAAACCCGCTGAGTGCAGACACTGCTGAACAGTTCGCAAAAGGCGTACAGCTGCACAACGAGAAAGATCTCACCAAGCCAGCCGTGCTGGAACAGATTACGCCGACCGAAGTGCGTCTGACCATCAGCGAAGGCCGTTATCATCAGGTGAAACGCATGTTTGCCGCCGTGGGTAACCGCGTGGTTGGGCTGCATCGCGAACGCATCGGTGAGATTGCGCTCGACCCTACACTGGAACCGGGCGAATACCGTCCGTTAACGGAAGAAGAAATTGCCAGCGTTGGCGCGCCTGAGCGCTAACCAATAACCGAGGTAGATTGTGACGTCCAGGCCGCGCTCGTCGTTAAAAATTGTGTTTATTCTTGGCCTCCTGGCCATGTTAATGCCGTTATCGATCGATATGTACCTTCCGGCGCTGCCGGTCATTTCGGAACAGTTTGGCGTGCCGGCAGGCAGCGCGCAGATGACCCTGAGCACCTATATTCTGGGTTTTGCGCTGGGTCAGCTGTTGTATGGTCCGATGGCCGACAGCCTCGGACGTAAGCCGGTTATTCTGGGCGGAACGCTTATCTTTGCGGCGGCGGCGGTGGCCTGTGCCCTGGCGCCGACCATTGATTATCTGATTATCACGCGTTTCTTCCACGGCCTGGCGGCCGCGGCGGCAAGCGTGGTTATCAACGCTCTGATGCGCGATATCTACCCGAAGGAAGAGTTCTCCCGCATGATGTCGTTTGTCATGCTGGTGACCACCATTGCCCCATTGGTGGCGCCGATGGTGGGTGGCGCGGTGTTGGTCTGGTTTAGCTGGCACGCGATCTTCTGGATCCTGGCGGCAGCGGCGCTGCTTGCTTCAGCCGCGATCTGCTTCTTTATTGATGAAACACTGCCGGTAGAAAAACGTCAGCCGTTTCGTCTGAGCACCACGCTTGGCAATTTTGCGTCGCTGTTTCGTCACAAGCGGGTGCTTTCTTACATGCTGGCCAGCGGTTTCAGCTTTGCCGCGATGTTCTCGTTCCTGAGCGCCGGTCCGTTTGTGTACATCGAGCTTAACCACGTGTCGCCGCAGCACTTCGGTTATTACTTCGCGCTGAACATTGTGTTCCTCTTTATTACCACCACCATTAACAGCCGCTTTGTCCGTCGGGTAGGGGCGCTGTGGATGTTCCGTGCCGGGCTGACGGTGCAGTTTGTCATGGCAATCTGGATGGTGGTTTGCGTGCTATTGGACGTTGGCTTCTGGTCGCTGGTGCTGGGCATTGCGGTGTTTGTTGGCTGCGTGTCGATGGTGTCTTCCAATGCGATGGCGGTGATCCTCGACGAGTTCCCGCACATGGCGGGGACAGCATCTTCGCTGGCAGGGACGTTCCGCTTTGGCATCGGGGCTATTATTGGCGCGCTGTTGTCGTTTGCAACCTTCACCACCGCATGGCCGATGCTGATTTCCATCGCGTTTTGCGCGACCTGCTCAATGCTCTTCTACCTCTACGCCAGTAGACCCCGCAAAACCGTACGCAGAATATAATGCGGTAGGCCGGATGGCGCTGTGCCTATCCGGCCTACTACCCGCTATTCATCCGCGTAAAAACGCGCACTAATCATCCTTTCGGAGGGCGAAATGCGCGCCTTTGTTGATACACATCAACAGAAATTGCATTCCTGATAGGGCGCAATGTTTCTTTTATGTAAAATCCATTTATGTAAATAGTCACATTGTTGTAGATAAAAAGGTTGCGTTAGATCACAGATACGGGTACATATAGCGCGAAAACGCATCAGTGCACCGAACTATGTCGTAAGAAGAATGTTGAATGATGGCGTTTTTTTTCTGGATGCAGGACGATTTGTCAACAATGTGTTAATATGGATGTGAAATAATTGTGAAGCAGTTGCTTCCGGGGAAAAGAACGTAATGACATTACAGCTATCTATCGTACATCGACTGCCGCAGGACTATCGTTGGTCTGCGGGTTTTGCAGGTTCGAAAGTTGAACCGATTCCGCAAAATGATGCGTCCAGCGACAATACGCTGGTGGCGCTCAAATTGCTGAGCCCGGACGGCGATAGCGCCTGGCCGGTGATGCATTCCCTTAGCCAGGCGTTAACCGATATCTCCGTTGATTGCTCAGTGCTTGAGTGCGAAGGGGAGCCGTGCCTGTTTGTGAAACGTCAGGATGAGTTTGCGGCGACCTGTCGCCTGAAAAATTTTGGCGTTGCTATTGCCGAGCCGTTCTCAGGTAACAACCCATTCTAACCGTCAGCTCAGAGCAATGAGCTGACGCGTGTATTCCTGCTGTGGTGCTGAAAAGACGCGCCTGCATTCTCCCTGCTCGACCACTTCTCCCTGACGTAATACCATCACCTGGTGGCACAACGAACGCACAACGTGCAGATCGTGGCTGATAAAGATATAGGTCAGCTGATGCTTTTCCTGTAATGCTTTAAGCAGCGTCAGAATTTGCGCCTGAACGGTGCGGTCGAGCGAAGACGTGGGTTCGTCCAGCACGATGAGTTCTGGTTGTAGGGTGAGCGCCCGCGCGATAGCGATACGCTGTCGCTGGCCGCCGGAAAAGGCTGACGGGTAGCGCTGTCGGGTTTCGGGATCGAGTCCCACTTCACTCATCGCGTCAATCACCTTCTGTTCGCGTTCCGCAGCGTTCAGCGAAGAGTGATGTACCCGCAACCCTTCTTCGATAATTTGCTGTGCGGTCAGCCGTGGGTTGAGCGACGAGTTGGGATCCTGGAATACCACCTGGATGCGACGACGCAGCGGCAGCATCTGCTGACGGCTACGCCCCTGAATCACCTCGCCGGCAAAGCGAATATCGCCCTCAGAGCCGATAAGGCGCAGCAGCGCCAGCCCGGTGGTGCTCTTACCGGAACCGGATTCACCGACCAATCCCAGCGTTTCGCCTTTGCGCAGCGTAAAGCTCAGATTGTTAACCACCTTATTGTGGCTGACGACCCGCCGCAGAATGCCCTTGCGGATAGGAAACGCGACGCTGAGCTGGTTGACCTCAAGCAACGGCACGGCGTCCGACGGCAGAGGCACCGGGTCGCCTGTGGGCTCGCTGTCCAGCAGTTTACGGGTGTAAGGATGCTGCGGTGCGGCGAAAAGCGCGGTGGCGTTGTTCTGCTCTACGCAGCGTCCCTGCTGCATGACCGCCACCCGGTCGGCCAGCTTGCGAACGATACTGAGGTTATGGGTGATAAACAGCAGCCCCATATTGAGTTCGGTACGCAGTTCTCGCAGCAGCTGCAGGATTTGCGCCTGCACCGACACATCGAGCGCCGTGGTGGGCTCATCGGCAATCAAGAGCTCCGGGCGAGTCAGTAGCGCCATGGCGATCATCACGCGCTGGCGCTCGCCGCCAGAGAGCTGATGCGGATAGTCAGCCAGCCGTTTAGCCGCGTTGCGAATGCCCACGCGGTCCAGACAGTCGAGGATCTCCCCGCGCGCGGCCTCTTTACGCATTCCCCGGTGCAAGGAGAGCACTTCATAAAGCTGCTTTTCCAGATTATGCAGCGGGTTCAGCGACACCATGGGCTCCTGGAAAATCATCGCAATACGGTTACCGCGCACGCTGCGCAGCGTCTGCGGGCTGGCGTGCAGCAATGATTCCCCGGCAAAGCGGATATCGCCGGTAGGGTAGCTGACCGGCGGCTCTGGCAGCAGGCGAAGAATCGATAGCGCCGAAACGCTTTTCCCCGAACCGGACTCTCCAACCAGCGCTAGCGTCTCACCGGCATTCAGTGACAGCGATAGCCCATCAACGACGGTGGTAGTGATGCCCTGCTGGTGGAAGGCAATAGAGAGGTTGTCGATTTCCAGAAGTGGTTGCTGCATCTTATACCGCCTTAGAAGGATCGAAGGCGTCGCGTACCGCCTCGCCGATGAAAATCAGCAGTGAGAGCAGCACGGCGACGCAGAGAAATCCGGTGATCCCAAGCCAGGGGGCCTGCAGGTTGTTCTTGCCCTGTAGCAGCAGTTCACCGAGCGACGGCGAGCCCAGCGGCAGACCAAAGCCCAGGAAGTCGAGAGAGGTGAGGGTGGTAATCGAACTGCACAGAATAAACGGAATAAAAGTCAGCGTCGCCACCATCGCGTTGGGCAGCATATGGCGCAGGATAATACTGCGGTCGCCCACGCCAAGCGCCTGCGCGGCGCGAATATAGTCGTAGTTACGGGTACGTAAGAATTCAGCGCGCACCACGCCAACCAGCGACATCCAACCGAACAGCACGGTAATCGCTAGCAGCCACCAGAAATTAGGCTGTACGACGCTTGAAAGCAGGATAATCAAAAACAGCGTTGGCATGCCCGACCACACTTCGATAAAGCGCTGTCCCCAGAGATCGATACGCCCGCCGTAGTAGCCTTGGACCGCGCCGACAATAACGCCCATCACGCTGGAACAGATGGTCAGGATCAGACCGAAGAGCAGCGAGATGCGGGTGCCATAGAGAATACGCGCCAGCACGTCACGACCATTAGCATCGGTGCCGAGCCAGTTTTGCCGCGACGGCGGGGAAGGGAAGGGGACATCAGTGCTGAAGTTAATGCTGCTGGCACCGAAGCGAATAGGGGTCCACAGCACCCAGCCGTTTTTTTCCAGCCGCTGCTGAAGCCACGGATCCTGATAATCCGCGGCGGTAGCGAATTCTCCGCCGAAGGTTTTTTCGCTGTAGTTTTTGACCACCGGAACATACAGGCTGCCCTGGTAGCTCACCAGCAGCGGGCGGTCGTTGGCGATAAGCTCTGCGCCCAGGCTACAGATAAAAATAACCAGGAAAATCCACAGCGACCAGTAGCCGCGACGGTTGTGGCAAAAACGTGCCCAGCGGGCTTGATTGACGGCGTTTAGCGTCATCGTTAGCGGCCCTCAAAATCAATGCGTGGGTCTACCAGCGTGTAGCTGATATCGCTGACGATGTTCATCAGCAGGCCAATCAGGGTGAAAATATAAAGCGTGCCGAACATCACCGGGTAGTCGCGCGACACGGTCGCTTCGTAGCCGAGCAGCCCCAGACCGTTCAGCGAGAACATCACCTCGATAAGCAGCGAGCCGGTAAAGAACATGCTGATAAAAGTGGCGGGGAAGCCCGCTATCACCAGCAGCATGGCGTTACGAAAGATATGCTTCCAGAGGATCTGTTTTTCCCCCACCCCTTTTGCTCGTGCGGTGACCACGTACTGCTTGCGGATCTCATCGAGAAACGAGTTTTTGGTCAGCATGGTCAGCGCGGCAAAACCACCGATGACCGTGGCCAGCACCGGCAGGGTGATATGCCAAAGATAATCGGTGATTTTCTGGTACCACGGCAGGGTGTCAAAGTTGGCGGACACCAGCCCGCGCAGAGGGAAGATGTCGTAATAGCTGCCGCCAGCGAAGAAGACGATGAGCACAATCGCGAACAGAAATGCCGGGATGGCATAGCCAATAATAATGCCCGTACTGCTCCAGATATCAAAACGGCTGCCGTTGTACACCGCTTTGCGAATGCCCAGCGGAATCGAAACCAGATAGATAATTAACGTACTCCAGAGCCCCAGCGTAATAGAAACGGGAAGGCTCTCTTTCATGAGCTGCATGACTGAGGCGTTGCGAAAAAGGCTATTGCCAAAATCAAAGCGCAGATAGTCGCCCAGCATTTTGAAATAGCGCTCGTGCAGCGGTTTATCGAAGCCGTAGCGATGGGTGATCTCGGCGATGACCTCAGGGTCAAGCCCGCGTCCGCCGCGATACTGACTTTCCGCAATATTACCCACGCCCGCGCGCGCCTGCGTGCGCTCCATACCGCCGCCGGGTAATCCCCCCTGATGGCCGAACTCAACCGCCGCAATCGCCTGGTCAACCGGGCCGCCTGGCGCTATCTGCACGATAAAAAAGTTGAGCGTGATAATGGCCCACAGCGTGGGGATGATAAGCAGTAGTCGACGAATCAGATAGGCGCCCATGTTCTCTCCTTAGCGTCGGGAAGCGGGTAACTTCGCCGCTTTGTTCACGTTGTACCACCATGTGTCGAAGCCGGGCGCGTCCGTGCCGGAGGCATAAAGCGGGTGTACGCTGGGGTAGGAAAACTTATCCCAATAGGCCGTTCGGCTGCCGGACATATACCACATCGGCAGCATGTAATAGTTCCAGGTAAGCACCCGGTCGAGGGCGCGTCCTAGCGGCAGCAGTTTCTGCTTGTTACCCTGCCAGCGGATTATCTGGTTAATCAGGCTGTCGATGGCCGGACTAGCCACGCCGGGCGAGTTGTAGGAGGAGTTAATGTATTCTGATGACCAGGAGATTTGCAGGTCTGAGCTCGGCCACGGCATTGCCCGCCACAGGCGCGGCATCATGTCATAGTCGCGCTTACGCATGCGGTTGGTAATCTGCGAAATATCGACCTGACGGATATCCATCGTCACGCCCAGACGCTGTAGATTGCGCTGGAAGGGCATTACCCACTGATCGTTACCGCCAGAGGGGAGTAGCAGCTCAAAGCGCAGCGGCTGGCCGGTTTTCGCATTCACCCGCTGCTGGCCCTTCAGCACCCAGCCGGCATCGGTAAGCAGATTGCCCGCTTTCAACAGGTTGTCGCGGTCAAAACCGTGGCCGTCAGAAGTGGGGGGCTGATAAATCGAGGTAAAGACTTCTGGCGGCAGCTCGCTTTTTAGCGGTGCCAGCAGCGTCAACTCATCGGCGTCAGGATAGCCGCGTGCGGCGTATTCGGTATTCTGGAAATAGCTGTTAGCACGGCTGTAGGCGTTGTAAAACAGTGCCTTGTTCATCCATTCAAAATCAAAGGCCATGCTGACCGCTTCGCGCACCCGTCGGTCTGTAAAGACCGGACGCTGGATGTTAAAGGCCAGCCAGCGCGTGTCCTGTGCGGCATTGTTCTTCTGTTCATCCTTAACGATATAGCCGCTGGCGAAGTTTTTGCCGATATAGCGCGTGGCCCAGTTTTTGGCGCTGCTCTCGGTGCGCACGTCGTAAGCTCCGGCTTTGAAAGCTTCAAAGGCCACGTTGTCGTCGAGGTAGTAGTCGTAGCGAATGGTGTCGAAATTCCAGCGTCCACGGTTTACCGGCAGGTCTGCGCCCCAGTAATCTTTGACGCGCTGGTAGACGATATATTGCCCCATACGCCAGTCGCTGATGCGATAAGGGCCACTGGCCAGCGGTGGCGTGCTGAGCGGCTCGCTAAGGTTATGATCCTTCCAGAACTTCTCCGGCAAGATAGGCAAAGTAAAGAGGCTCAGCATATCCTCTTTACCCGGCTTCGCGAGTTCAATGCGCACCGTCAGCGGGGCGATAGCCTTTACGGTCGTGCCTTTATAGACCAGACGAAACTGTGGCACGCCTTCGGTCATAAACTTATTGAAGGTGAAGGCGACATCACGGGCGGTAATCGGGCTGCCGTCGTGAAAACGGGCGCGTGGGTTGATGGTGAGCTCTACCCAGGAGTAGTCGTCGGCATAGCGTGCCCGGTCGGCAACCAGCGGGTAGTAGCTGCCCGGTTCGTCATCAGAAGTGGTGAACAAAGCGTCATAGAGGGAATCGGTGCGAACGGCCGCGTTCCCCCGCAGCGCAAAGCGGTTAAAGTTATCGAAGGTGCCAAGCGCGGCAAGCGTGACGCTACCGCCTTTTGGTGCCGCAGGGTTGACGTAGTCAAAATGGTTGAAATCGACGGCGTATTTGGGCTCACCGATAACCGCAAAGGCGTAGCTCTCTTTGATGGTCTGTGCCTGCAACGGCAGGCTGAACAGCATCAGCAGGGGCAAAAAGACGCGCGCTACGATCACGATAAGGTTACCCCGCATGGAAAAGTATTGATTGAAAACGGCTTTTATCCCTGAATCTTAAATGACCTTGCTTAACTTGTGAAATACTTTGCCGGCTTACGATATTCCTCAATCAGCTGTTGTAGCGTGAGTGGGCGGCTTATCAGGTAGCCTTGCAGGTAGTCGACGCCGTGATCGCGCAGCCAGGCCGCCTGTTCTTCAGTTTCAACGCCTTCGGCCACGGTGACCAGATTAAGACGATGGGTCAGCGTGAGTACGGCATCCAGAACCGGCGAGGTAATCGTCTCGCGACCGATGGCGTTGACAAAACCACGGTCGATTTTCAGGTAGTCGAGGGTAAAGCGTTCAAGATAGATAAGCGCGCTGTGCCCGGTACCGAAATCATCAATAGCGATCTCAATACCTTCGCCACGCAGCCAGGCAAACAGGTTCATAGCCCGCTCCTGATTCAGCATGTCGCGCTCCGTTATCTCCAGCACCACCTGGAAATAGTTATCCGGCAGGCTTGCCGCCAGCTGGCGGATATCGTGCTGGAAACTCTCGGCGTGCAGATGGCTGGGTGCGATATTGATACCGAGCTTAGCACCCGGCGGCAGAAGGTCTTTCAGCATCGGCGCATCGCGGGCAATCAGTTCGAATAGATGGTGGGTGAGGGGAACAATTAAATCCTGCGCTTCGGCGTAGGTGATGAACGCATCGGGCGGAATATTCCCGACCGTTGGATGCGACCAGCGCATGAGCGCCTCTACGCCTGTAATCTGGCGGTTTTTCGCGTCCACGACCGGCTGATAAACCACATAGAACTGTCGATGTTTAATCGCGGCAAGGATCTCTTTTCCCGGACGTGAGCGGATCGCCAGAATGTAGAGACAGAGCAGGCCGCCAAGCAGGCCACACGTCAACCCGAGCAGGAGAGAATAGAGCGAGTTATCGGTGCCGAGCGCATTGCTATAGAGATAGACCTCCAGCGGGACACCTTTGATCTTCACGTGGCGAACGGCGGTGTCGGGGATCTGGTCGAGCGTAAGCGGTTTGCTACTGAAAGTGGAAATAGCCGTTTTGCCGTTGACGACCAGCGCGACGCCATTATAGGGACTCTGCTTTGAGGAATAGAGCACCCAGGGCATCAGGTTGGCGTTAATGGAGGCAAAGATGCCGCGGTTTTCCAGCAGCGGGCTTTTGACCCACAGCACGAAAGCCGGGGTGGTCGGCATCATTGGCGTGCCGGAGACGATCCCCATCACATGCGATTTGGTCAGATCGAGATCCGGCACTAGCTCCTTGAGTCCCAGTGACATCGGGCCGGTAGCGGAGGAACAGTAGGCAATATTATCTTTAACCAGGAGAAAGGCGCGTACGTTCATGCTGAACGCCGCGCGTGCGGTGAGTTCCGAAGAGACTGCTTGGCAGGAGTCCATCGTGAGCGGTTGCAGGGAGTCGATAGTGACCAGTATCTGATTAAAGTAGTTGTCCAGATAACTTTGCAGGCTGGAGATGGTGTTATCGAACTGGGCCGCACGACGATGATGAAAAATAGAATACTGTGCCAATCCCGCTGCAAGGGCAATGAGCAGGCCGACGACAACGCTAGTCAGAACAATGCGGCGGTTAATTAATGAGTGACGAGTAAACATGCAACTTCTCTATGCTACGGAACTCTAAAGAAAAGAATACTGATTAAGCATAAAAAA
>NZ_JMPL01000015.1 GCF_000735365.1 Kluyvera ascorbata ATCC 33433
GGCTGGGGTACCTGGATTCGAACCAGGGAATGCCGGTATCAAAAACCGGTGCCTTACCGCTTGGCGATACCCCATCCGTGCAACGCTTATTGGTGAATGGTGCGGGAGGCGAGACTTGAACTCGCACACCTTGCGGCGCCAGAACCTAAATCTGGTGCGTCTACCAATTTCGCCACTCCCGCAAAAAAAGATGGTGGCTACGACGGGATTCGAACCTGTGACCCCATCATTATGAGTGATGTGCTCTAACCAACTGAGCTACGTAGCCATCTTTTTTTTCGCGTTACCTTATCGGCGTTGCGGGGCGCATTATGCGTATTGAGCCCAATACCGTCAACACCTTTTTCAATGAAATTCACCGGAATGTGACTGTTTGGTTGGGTTGTGAACAGCCTGGCGCATTATTCGGCAATTATTGGTTATTTCGCGTTAAATCATGCCATCAATACATCCGGATTCACTGCAAGGTTATCGCGTTAATACGCTAACAAGAGAAACCACCGGACCACCCACGGTACGCTTAAGCGCGCCGAAAGCCAGCGTTTTTAATAAATGACTGGCCCCTACGCGTAGGGTGTTCTCGATGTAGCTTTTATCTTTCTGGCTGCTAAGCCATTGCGCCTGTTCCAGCTCATTAAGCAGGGTTGAGGCAGAAATACGCGCGGGATCGAAGCTTACCGCCACGGAACCGGCATATAAGCGGTGAATCACCTCTTTAATACCGTCACGGGCGCGCAGTTGCTCAATCAACTTTTCAACCTCGTGCGGATGGCGCTGTATCCAGCTTGAGCGGATGCGGATGCGATTGGGAGTCTGGTGCAGGTAAGGAGTCATAGCCGCCTCATTTTTACTTATATAGTGGTAATGAGAGTAATTTATATTTGCATTCCGCCCATGTCCAGCCTTCACCGCACGCAGCGCAAAAAAGAATCGGACGCTCCCTTTTGACGCATCGCAAGAGAAGGGCGATTAGTGCTATCTGGCGTTTTCTATCTGTGATTTCATTAATACCACCTATAAATATCAGGGTATTAAATGATATGCCTGCTGAATCCTTGGGCGACTTACTGACTTTGCGCCGCTTTGTTGAAGTGGCACACCATATCCCCGGGCGCTTACGCCTGCGGTTTTCCAACAAGCTTATAGCCAGCCTTAGCCAGGGGAAGCTCAAGCAGCTTGATGCTTATTGCTCTCCTGAAGGGTACCTCCGGCGTTATCAGATCAATAGCGATACCGGCTCTATTGTCCTTGAGTACGATGCAGCCGCGATTCGCCCGCACATCCTCAATCAGCTGTTTGGTCAGGATGGCGAGCAGGCCCAGCAGGCGCTGGAGCAACTGGCCGCCATTCTTAGCCCCTCTCACTAAATGAAAAAGGACAGTCATCATGAGCACCAATGACAACAACGCACAGCAAGTTCCACCGGCCGGTTACTATCCGCCATACGGCTACCCGTGGTATCCGTACCCACCAATGCCGCAGGGAATGGCGTGGCCGCAGAACGGGCAGGTTCCTCCTCAGCCACAGATGCCACCGCAGCCGCAAATGCAGATGCCACCACAAATGGCGATGGGGTTCCCACCTATGGGCTTCCCTCCGGCACCTCAGGGCGCGGTGCCTCCACAGTTTGCTCACCCGCATCACCATCATCACCATGCTGCCGCGCAGCAGGGCGTGGACTGGAGCCAGTACGCGCAGCACGTAGTTGATGGCGCGATGGGCGACCAGGCTGGCCTGCTGAAAAATATCATCAGCACCGTTGGGATGGACGACAAAGAGTTCTGGAAAGGGGCGATGGTTGGGGCGGCAGTGACGCTGCTGCTGACTAACGATTCCGTGCGCGGCATGCTGATGCAAACGCTGGCGGGCGCAGGTGACATGCTCAAAGCCGGTTCCAGCAAAGTCAAAGACGGCGTGAAGAATAGCTCTGAGGCCATCAAAGAGACGGCAACCTCCAGCGCGGCTATCTTTCGCGACACCATGAAAGCAGGAAAAGAGGGCTTTCAGGAGTCCGTAGAGCGCCATCGCCAACCGGGTGCCATGCCGTTTGATGATGAGGACGTAGCGGATGAACAACAGCCGTGACAGACAAAACCGAGTAGGCCGCGCCGCTATTGCCGGCGCGCTTGTCGGGGGAAGTGCTGCCTGCGCGCGTGAATGGCAGCGCTACCAGGAAAATGAACAAACGCTGAATGAAGCGGCCTGCACGGTGATGAAGGCGACGGCGAAGGCCAGTCTTATCAGCGGAACGGTGATGGCGATAGCGGATGCCAATAAGACCCGTCCGCTGCAGTCCGTGCTGACCCTTATCGGGGTGGGTGCCGCTTCTCTTTATCTTATGGATGCGATAGCTAAGCGAGGAAACGATGAATCAGCCTGAATACCTGTACAACCCATGGACCGGTGCGTGGGAACGTAATCCGGCAGCCATGCCGGTGCAGGCACCAGCGGCAACGACAAGCAATAGCCGCACCCACCTGTTAACCGGGCTGGTGGCCGGTGCGGCAATCACCTATCTTCTGACCAACCGTAACGTACAGCAGGGGATCACCAATACGGCGAGTAAAGCCTGGGGTACCGTGCGAGGCGAAATGGAAGAGATGAAAGAACGCATTGCCGATCTGCAGGCGGAACTGGACTACTACCGTAGCCAGAATAAGGATGAGATCGAGTGAGTGCGGTAGGCGAACGGGTTACCGTCGTTCACCAGATCCCCGGACGTGTGCGCCTGCGAATCGCGGCGCTAGGTGACTATCCGGATGCCGCTGGGTGGCTGAAACAGCAGATCCTGACGCTGCCCGGCGTCAGCGGTGTGCGCATTCGTCCTTCGGCGCGCAGTGCGGTGATCCAATGGGATCGCGCGCGAACGTCACTTGCCGCCATTGTGGCGGCGGTGGAAACGCTGGACTGGCAAGCGGCGGACGACTGCGAGTTTGAAACCGAATACTGCGGCGGCGATAACCTCCTCAACCTCGCTGGGTTGGCGCTAACGCAGGTGCTGCCGCCTCGCTGGGCGCGTCTACCGGCGGCGCTGTTGACCGCTCCAACTATCCTGGAAGGGGCGAACACCCTAAGCCAGGGGCAGTTGAAGGTCGAAGTGCTGGATGCGCTGGCGTTGAGTTTGTCGATGCTGCGCGGGGATAACCGTACCGCCATGCTGACGCAGTCGCTGCTGACGCTTGGTGAGTACATGGAGCAGGAGACCAGCCGTCACTCCGATGCGTTGCTGGCTGACCTGATGCAGCCGCGCGAGCACCCGGTATGGGTTGAGCGCGATGGCGAAAGCGTGGAGATCAACAGCAGTGAGCTGGTGGCGGGCGATGTGATGCTGCTTGGTCCGGGGGATAATATCCCGGCCGACGGCACGGTGCTGCGCGGTATTGCTCAGGTCAATCAGGCGTCGATGACCGGGGAAAGCGTGCCGGTACGTCGTGAACCGGGCTCCTGGGTCTATGCGGGAACGCAAATCCAGGACGGAAATGTCGCGATTACCGCCGAGCAGGTTGGGGAGTCTTCCTCGACGGCGCATATTCGCCGCTTTATCCGCGATTCGCTGACCCAGCGTAGTGAAACCCAGCAGGTCACTCAGGCCATGGCCGACCGTCGCGTTGGCATCACGCTTGGCGTGGGCGCGGCGGTGTTTGCCATGACTCGTAGCTGGCAGCGTCTGGCCTCCGTCTTCCTCGTGGACTATTCCTGTGCGCTGAAGCTCAGTACACCAATCGCTTTTAAATCGATTATGTACCGGGCTGCGCAGAACGGTCTGTTGCTGAAAGGTGGGCGAGCGATCGAGAAGCTGGCGGATGTCGATACGGTGGTGTTCGATAAAACCGGTACCCTGACTCACGACGAGATGCAGGTGACGGATGTCATCAGCTTCAACGACCAACTGGTGCAGGCCAAGCGTCTGCTGGCGATTGCTGCCTCGGTAGAAGAGCACAGTAATCATCCGCTGGCCCATGCGGTCGTGGCGGCGGCAGAACACCACGAACTGCCGCATATTGCGCATGGTGAAGTGGAGTATGTCATTGCACATGGTCTGCTTTGCGCGCTGGAAGATCATCAGCTGGTGATTGGCAGCCGCCACTTCCTGGATTGCCACTACGACATCGATTTCACGCCGTATGAAGCGGAGATCGATGAACTGGCGGCCCAGGGGCGGCACCTGCTGTTTATCGGTTTTGATAATCAACTGGTGGGGATGATCGGCCTGCAGGATCATCTGCGCGATGAAGCCTCTGAAGTGATTGAGCAGCTTAAAGCGTCCGGCATTCGCCAGGTGGTCTTGCTGACTGGCGATCGCGCTGAGAAGGCGTGCCAGCTTGCAGAACGCGTAGGCATTGACCGCTACGTTGCCGAAGCCACGCCGGAGAGTAAGGTCGAGGTGGTGAAAGCGTTGCAGGAGGCGGGGCACAAGGTGATGTTCGTGGGCGATGGTATCAACGATGCGCCGGTGCTGACGCAGGCGGACGTTGGTTTAGCCATGAACCAGAGTACAGAGCTGGCGCAGCAGGCGGCGGACGCCGTGCTGTTACAGGACAACCTGTATGGCGTGGTTACCGCGCGTCAACTCTCACTGGAGGCAATGAAGCTGGTGAACAGCAACATCAAGCTGACCGAGTGGGTGAACAGCGCCATTATGCTGGCAGCGGCGCTGGGCTGGTTGACGCCGGGGGCGAGTGCCATGTTGCATAATGGGACGACGCTGGGCGTGTTGCTGCGATCGCTGGCGGCGAAGAAGGGGCGTAGGGAGTAGTTTTGCTCTCACCCCGGCAAATAAAAAGCCCCTGATGTCACCATCAGGGGCTTTTTTCTATCTCACTGCCATGCTTACTTGTAAGCCGACTGGTGCACGCCTACCGCACGACCAGAAGGATCGTCCATGGTTTTGAACGCTTCATCCCACTCAATCGCTTTCGCGGAAGAGCATGCAACGGATGGGCCGCCTGGAACGCATTCCGCAGCGCTTGGCACCGGGAACAGCTCTTCAAAGATTTCACGGTACAGATAGCCTTCTTTAGACGTTGGCGTGTTGTACGGGAAGCGGAAGTGCGCAGTTTCCAGTTGCTGATCGGTCACCTGTTTCGCCGCCACTTCTTTCAGAGTATCAATCCAGCTATAGCCTACGCCGTCGGAGAACTGCTCTTTCTGGCGCCATGCAACGCTTGCTGGCAGATACGATTCGAAGCACTCACGCAGCACGTGTTTTTCCATCTTGCCGTTGCCGCACATTTTGTCCTGTGGGTTGATGCGCATCGCCACGTCGAGGAATTTTTTATCCAGGAACGGTACACGCGCTTCCACGCCCCAGGCGGACATCGCTTTGTTGGCGCGGGCGCAGTCGTACATGTGCAGCGCCTGCAGTTTACGCACGGTCTCTTCATGCAGTTCTTTGGCATTTGGCGCTTTGTGGAAGTACAGGTAGCCGCCAAACACTTCATCAGAACCTTCACCGGACAGCACCATTTTGATGCCCATCGCTTTGATTTTACGTGACATCAGATACATCGGCGTTGAGGCACGAATGGTGGTCACGTCGTAGGTTTCGATGTGATAAATCACGTCGCGAATCGCATCCAGGCCTTCCTGCACGGTGAAGTGAATTTCATGGTGCACGGTACCCAGGTGGTTTGCCACTTCCTGCGCGGCTTTCAGGTCAGGAGACCCTTCCAGGCCGACGGCGAAGGAGTGCAGCTGCGGCCACCAGGCTTCTGAGCGTTCCTGATCTTCTACACGGCGCGCGGCGAATTTCTTGGTGATTGCCGAGATAACCGAAGAATCCAGGCCGCCGGAAAGCAGCACGCCGTACGGTACGTCAGACATCAGGTGGCTTTTCACCGATTCTTCCAGCGCCTGGCGCAGTTCGTTTTTGTCGGTTACGTTGTCTTTAACCGCATCGTAGTCGAACCAATCACGCTGGTAATACTGACGGATTTCACCGTCTTTGCTCCACAGATAGCTACCGGCAGGGAACTCCTGAATGGTGCGGCAAACTGGGGTCAGTGCTTTCATTTCAGAAGCGACGTAGAAGTTACCGAATTCGTCGTGACCCATGTACAGCGGGATAATACCGATATGGTCGCGGCCAATCAGGTACGCGTCTTGCTCGCTGTCGTACAGCGCGAAGGCGAACATCCCTTGCAGATCGTCGAGGAATTCTGGACCTTTTTCCTGATACAGCGCGAGGATGACTTCGCAGTCAGAACCGGTCTGGAACTGGTAACGGTCGCCGTATTCAGCGCGCAGTGCCTGATGGTTGTAGATTTCACCGTTGACGGCCAGAGCGTGCGTTTTCTTTTCGTTATACAGCGGCTGGGCACCGGCGTTGACGTCAACAATCGACAAGCGTTCATGTGCGAGAATCGCTTTATCACTTGCGTAGATCCCAGACCAGTCCGGGCCACGGTGGCGCATCAGGCGGGAGAGCTCAAGCGCCTTTTTACGCAGCTCGACCGCATCAGTTTTAATATCCAGTACACCGAAAATAGAACACATAGACTTCTCCGTTAACCCTGTTGTGCTGTGAAATTGTGCGGCGCTGTACTGTCGCAGCGTCTTTGCATGACTAAAAAAATGCCGCAAAGGGCGAGCAGGCGCAAGGTTTTTTCAGCCCCTGAAAGAAATAATGCAATAGGGGTTAATGAATACTAAAAAATACGTACGTTAACTTCTCTATTATTGATGAATTGTTATTTTAAACGTGTTTTTTTTAGTGAATATGTTTTCTGTGGGGCAAGTTGTTAGCCAACTCTTCAGATATTGCCGGGTGACGTTAGAACGGGTCTAAGCAACAGAAAAAAAGAAGAGAGAAGTCAGAGGGATTCGTTGGACCGATGCCCGAGCGGGCACCGGTGTTGCCGCTGCCATTTGCAGCGGCTGGATCATTAAAGGATATCGATTTCGGCAACCGATGGGTAAATCCACGATGGCCTGAACGGCATATTGTCGATGTCATCAACGGTGGAGACGCCAGAGAGAACCAGAATGGTCTCGAGCCCTGCCTGGAAGCCAGCCAGAATATCGGTGCGAAGATTATCGCCGACGATAACCGTCTGCTCAGAGTGGGCCTGCATTTTGTTCAGTGCGGCGCGGATGATCCACGGGCTTGGCTTGCCAACAACAAACGGCTTACGGCCAGAGATTTTTTCGATACCGGCGCACAGTGCGCCACAGGCTGGGTAATAGCCGCGGCCATGGGTGTCTGGGTTTGTGGCGATGAAGCGAGCGCCATTGGCGACGAAGAATGCCGCCTTGTGCATCATTTCCCAGTTAAAGGAACGTGTTTCACCCACGATAACGAAGTCCGGGTTGACGTCGGTAATGGTGAACCCGGCTTTATAGAGCTCGTGGATCAATGCCCCTTCACCAACCACGTACGCTTTTTTCCCTTCCTGGCGGCGCAGGAAATCGGCGGTTGCCATGGCGGAGGTATAAAACACGCTGTCAGGCACGTCGATGCCTGCGGTGGCGAAGCGGTTTGCCAAATCCTGGCCCGTCTGTGAAGGGTAGTTGGTCAGACAGAGAAACGGCATACCTTTATCCAGTACGCGTGCGACGAATTCCGCCGCACCCGGCACGGCAACGTTGTCGTGCATCAGCACGCCGTCAATATCACAGATTACATTCTGAATGGTCATGGACTACCTGGCGTTTGTTTTTAAAGAGGCGTAATTATACACGTTATCCCCGGCGTTGCCTCTTAGGACTAACCTTCCAACAAATGTTGTAGCAGGATACCGTTGAGCATTGCGCGCTTGACCAGCGCAAATGCGCCAATCGCGGAGCGGTGGTCGAGGGTTGAACGTACCACCGGCAGATTCTTGCGAAAAGCCTTTAAAACCTGCGTGTTAATGCAGCCTTCAATGGCGGGCAGCAGCACGCGGTCGGCCTCGATGATTTCACCGGCAATTACCACTTTCTGCGGGTTAAACAGGTTAATGGCAATGGCGATGGTTTTACCGAGATGACGGCCTACATGCTCAATCACTTCGGTTGCCAGCGCGTCGCCCTTGTTAGCGGCTTTGCAGATAGTTTTGATGTGGCAATCGTCGAGCGTTACACGGCTTTGGTAGCCCTGCTCCAGCAGATGACGCACGCGTTGCTCAATAGCGGCATTGGCGGCCACGGTTTCCAGACAGCCAAAGTTACCACAGTGGCAGCGCTCGCCGAGCGGATCGACCTGAATATGACCAATCTCACCGACGTTGCCGTTGCGGCCGATAAAAATGCGCCCGTTGGAGATAATGCCTGCGCCGGTGCCGCGATGCACACGCACCAGAATGGAGTCTTCACAGTCCTGGCTTGCACCAAAGTAGTGCTCGGCCAGCGCCAGGCTGCGGATATCGTGACCCACAAAACAGGTCACTTTGAAGCGTTTTTCCAGCGCTTCAACCAGACGCCAGTTTTCCACCGGGATGTGCGGCATATAGCGAATAACGCCGCTCTCAGGGTCAACCAGCCCAGGCAGAATTACTGAAATAGCAATCAGCTCACGAATTTTACGCTGGCACGATTCAATAAAAGTACCGATGGTGTTAAGCAGGGCATGTTCCAGCGTTTCCTGGGTGCGCTCAGGTAGCGGATAATGCTCTTCAGCAACCGCTTTACTGCTTAGATCGTACAGCGTGAGGGTCGTGTCGTGACGGCCAAGACGAACGCCAATGGCGTGGAAATTACGGGTTTCGGTAATGATGGAGATAGCGCGGCGGCCTCCGGTGGAGGCCTGCTGATCGACTTCTTTGATCAATCCGCGCTCAATAAGCTGACGCGTGATTTTGGTCACGCTGGCGGGAGCAAGCTGGCTCTGCTCGGCAATCTGAATACGCGAGATTGGCCCATGCTGGTCAATCAGGCGGTAAACGGCCGCGCTGTTAAGCTGTTTTACGAGGTCAACATTACCAATTTGAGCTTGTCCGCCTGATGTCATACTTTCTCTTACTCAGTAACGACCTCGTTGCCATTAACGATGGTCTTGATGATTTTAAAGTCGTGCGTGAATGCGGTCAGGTTCGCGACCTTGCCCGGTGCAATGCTGCCGAGACGTTTTTCAACGCCAATGGCGCGAGCAGGGTAGAGCGTTGCCATGCGAAGCACTTCGTCGAGCGCAATATTGGCATGTTCTACCAGATTGCGAACGCCTTCGATCATGGTCAGCGAGGAACCGCTCAATGTACCGTTTTCATCAACACAGAGTCCATTACGGTAGTATATTGTTTTACCAGCAAAAATGAACTGATCAATATCGGCGCCTGCCGGTGCGGTGGCATCGGTTACCAGACACAGCTTATCGCCTTTCAGGCGCTTGGCGTTACGGATATTGATGTAGTCCACGTGCAGGCCGTCAGCAATGATGCCGCAGTAGATTTCGTTCGCATCCAGGATAGCCCCGGTCAGACCCGGTTCGCGGCCAGACATATAAGGCATCGCGTTAAACAGGTGCGTCGCGAAGGTGATACCTGCGCGGAAACCTACGCGTGCTTCTTGCGCGGTGGCGTTGGAGTGGCCCGCAGAAACGACGATACCGGCATTGGCCAGCGCGGTGATGACTTCCGGTGCAACCATTTCGGGTGCCAGGGTCACTTTGGTGATGACGTCTGCGTTATCACAGAGGAACTTCACTAATTCAGCATCGGGTTTACGCACGAAGCTTGGGTTGTGAGTGCCTTTTTTCACCAGATTCAACCACGGGCCTTCAAGGTGCAGACCCAGCGCCTGGTTAGGATGCTTCGCCAGATATTCGCGCATCACGCGGATACCCTGTTTCATCAGGTCGTCGCTGGTGGTGATGAGCGTAGGCAGATAGTTGGTGCAGCCTGATTTCTCGTTGGCTTTCTGCATGATTTCCAGCGTTTCAACGGTGACCGCTTCGGCGGTGTCGTTGAACTGAACGCCGCCGCAGCCGTTAAGCTGAACGTCGATAAAACCAGGGGCGAGAATGGCGCCATTAACAGAACGCTGTTCGACGTTCGCTGGTACATCGGCCAGTGGGCAAATACGTTCAATAAGGCCATTGGCGACGATAATCGCATGGTCATCCAGAATTTCGTGGCCGGTATAGATTCGGCCATGGGTTAATGCATACATTACGACCCCCGGTGTTCTAAAAATTTGTCCCGCGGTAGACCACGGGACGATAAGACATTACAGGCCTTTAATATTTTCAGCTTCTAATTCATTGAAATATTTCAGGGTCTTGACCTTCAACTCCATGGTAGAAGGTTCGTCGCAGACAATCAGCGATTTCGGATGCAGCTGCAGACAGGTGATGGTCCACATATGGTTAACGTTGCCTTCAACCGCTTGCTGCAGCGCCAGCGCTTTAGTTGATCCCTGCACCAGAATCATCACTTCTTCAGCGTCCAGCAGTGTACCTACGCCAACGGTCAGCGCATATTTTGGTACCAGTGCAACGTCGCCGTCAAAGAAACGGGAGTTTGCGACGCGGGTTTCATGCGTCAACGTTTTGATACGGGTACGGGAAGAAAGGGAAGACGCCGGTTCGTTGAACGCGATGTGACCATCGTTGCCCACGCCACCCATAAACAGGTGAATTTTACCGTAAGAACGAATTTTTTCTTCATAACGACGACATTCTGCGTCAACATCCGGCGCGTTGCCGTTCAGCAGGTTGATATTTTCTTCTGGGATATCAATGTGGTCGAAGAAGTTGCGGTGCATGAAGCTGTAATAGCTTTCCGGATGCTCTTTTGGCAGACCAACGTATTCGTCCATGTTGAAGGTGACGACATGCTTAAAGCTCACCTGGCCCGCTTTATGCATTTCAACTAATACTTTATAGGTTGCCAGCGGGGTGCCGCCGGTTGGCAAGCCGAGGACGAACGGACGGTCCGCGGTAGGTTTGAAAGCATTGATACGGTTAACGATGTGGCGGGCAGCCCATTTGCCGACTTGTTCAGCGTTAACGAGAGGAATCAGTCTCATTCTTCACCTCAAAATGTAAAATGTAAGAAGTTGGCGGATGGCATCTCCGTACACGCTTTAAGCGTCACCTGTTTGCATCGTCAGGGAGCAATCCGTTTTGATTTTTTGAATCATAAAATAAGTTTTCATGGTTAGCCAGCGAAAGGGAGTGGTGATAACAATATTTGGTGACAATAGTCACAAAAAACACGTGTTTAATTTGCGATACGAATTAAACTTCCACACACTCATAATCCTCAGAGTTGTGATTGCAGTTTACAAGACATCGCAGTGTCATGCTTTTTTGCACAATAAAAAAATGGCTTAAATGAGCCGTATCGGGGGCTCGTAGGGGGAATAAGATGAATATTTTAGGGTTTTTCCAGCGACTAGGTAGGGCGTTACAGCTCCCTATCGCCGTGCTGCCGGTGGCGGCGCTGTTGCTGCGATTCGGTCAGCCAGACTTACTTAACGTGCCGTTCATCGCGCAAGCGGGCGGGTCTATCTTTGATAACCTGGCGCTGATTTTTGCCATCGGTGTGGCATCCAGCTGGTCTAAAGACAGCGCGGGTGCAGCAGCATTGGCAGGCGCGGTCGGTTATTTCGTACTGACTAAAGCAATGGTCACCATCAACCCAGCCATTAACATGGGTGTCCTGGCAGGTATCATTACCGGTCTGGTCGGTGGTGCCGTTTATAACCGTTGGGCGGGTATCAAACTGCCTGACTTCCTGAGCTTCTTCGGCGGCAAACGCTTCGTGCCAATCGCCACTGGCTTCTTCTGTCTGGTGCTGGCAGCCATCTTTGGCTACGTGTGGCCACCGGTGCAGAACGCCATCCACGCAGGTGGTGAGTGGATCGTTGGCGCTGGCGCGCTGGGCTCCGGTATCTTTGGCTTCATCAACCGTTTGCTGATCCCAACCGGTCTGCATCAGGTGCTGAACACCATCGCCTGGTTCCAGATTGGTGAGTTCACCAACGCGGCCGGTGCGGTCTTCCACGGTGACATCAACCGCTTCTATGCGGGTGACGGCACTGCGGGTATGTTCATGTCCGGCTTCTTCCCAATCATGATGTTTGGTCTGCCGGGTGCGGCGCTGGCGATGTACTTCGCAGCACCGAAAGCGCGTCGTCCAATGGTTGGCGGTATGCTGCTGTCCGTGGCGGTCACCGCATTCCTGACCGGTGTAACCGAGCCGCTGGAATTCCTGTTCATGTTCCTGGCGCCGGTACTGTACCTGCTGCACGCGATTCTGACCGGCGTTAGCCTGTTCATCGCAACGCTGCTGGGTATCCACGCAGGCTTCTCCTTCTCCGCAGGCGCTATCGACTACGTGTTGATGTACAGCCTGCCGGCAGCAAGTAAGAACGTCTGGATGCTGGTGGTAATGGGTCTGGTGTTCTTCGTTATCTACTTCGTGCTGTTCAGCGTGGTTATCCGCATGTTCAACCTGAAAACACCAGGTCGTGAAGATAAAGACGACAACGTGGTGACTGAAGAAGCCAACAGCAACACCGAAGAAGGTCTGAATCAGCTGGCAACTAACTACATTGCCGCGGTTGGTGGTACTGACAACCTGAAAGCGATTGATGCCTGTATTACCCGTCTGCGCCTGACCGTAGGCGACTCCGCGAAGGTGAGCGACGCGATGTGTAAACGTCTTGGCGCTTCCGGTGTGGTGAAACTGAACAAACAAACCATCCAGGTTATCGTGGGTGCGAAAGCTGAGTCTATCGGCGACGCGATGAAGAAAGTCGTTGCTCGTGGCCCGGTTGCCGCAGCAGCAGCGGAAAGCGCAGCGCCAGCAGCACCAGCGGCGGCAAAACCGCAGGCTGTGGCTAACGCCGCGACCGTAGAAACTCTGGTTTCTCCGATTACCGGTGATGTGGTTGCGCTGGAGCAGGTTCCTGATGAAGCCTTCGCCAGCAAAGCGGTCGGTGACGGTGTGGCGGTTAAACCAACGGATAAAACCGTAGTTTCCCCAGCAGCGGGCACCATCGTGAAAATCTTCAACACCAACCACGCGTTCTGCCTGGAAACTGACAAAGGCGCGGAAATCGTTGTCCACATGGGTATCGATACCGTGGCGCTGGAAGGTAAAGGCTTCAAACGTCTGGTTGAAGAGGGGGCAGAAGTGAAAGCGGGTGAGCCAATCCTGGAAATGGACCTGGACTTCCTAAACGCCAATGCGCGCTCGATGATTAGCCCGGTAGTTTGCAGCAACAGCGATGATTTCGGTGGTCTGGTGATCAAAGCCGAAGGTCATGTGGTTGCCGGTCAAACGCCACTGTATGAGATTAAAGGTAAATAACTGCTCCTGAGTAAAGTGAGTTAAGTGCCTTAAGCGGCGGGGGGAAATCCTCCGCCGCTTTTTTTTGCAGCAAATACCCCCATATTCGATATTCCATCGCCTTTTTTGTGCAACAAATAGTTGTCTCCGGGCGCGGCTTATAAGATCATGTGCCGTTATACGTTGTTTACGCTTTGAGGAATCCACGATGAGTGAGGCTGAAGCCCGCCCGACTAACTTTATTCGTCAGATCATTGATGAAGATCTGGCTACCGGTAAGCACAACACGGTGCATACTCGTTTTCCGCCAGAGCCGAATGGCTATCTGCACATCGGCCATGCGAAATCCATCTGCCTGAACTTTGGCATTGCGCAAGATTATCAAGGCCAGTGCAACCTGCGTTTCGATGACACCAACCCAGTTAAAGAAGACATCGAATACGTTGAGTCCATCAAAAACGACGTCGAGTGGTTAGGTTTTCACTGGTCTGGCAACGTCCGTTACTCTTCTGATTACTTCGATCAGCTGCATGCCTACGCGGTCGAGCTTATCAACAAAGGCCTGGCGTACGTTGATGAACTGACGCCTGAGCAGATCCGCGAATACCGCGGTTCGCTGACCGCACCGGGCAAAAACAGCCCGTACCGCGATCGCAGCGTGGAAGAGAACCTGGCGCTGTTCGAAAAAATGCGTACTGGCGGCTTTGCTGAAGGTACTGCCTGCCTGCGCGCTAAAATCGATATGGCTTCGCCGTTTATCGTCATGCGCGATCCGGTGCTGTACCGCATTAAATTTGCCGATCACCACCAGACCGGCACCAAGTGGTGCATCTACCCGATGTACGACTTTACTCACTGCATCAGCGATGCGCTGGAAGGCATTACGCACTCCCTGTGTACGCTGGAATTCCAGGACAACCGTCGTCTGTACGACTGGGTGCTGGACAACATCACCATCCCGGTTCACCCGCGCCAGTACGAATTCTCGCGCCTGAATCTGGAATACACCGTGATGTCCAAGCGTAAGCTGAACCAATTGGTAATGGAAAAACACGTAGAAGGCTGGGATGACCCACGCATGCCGACCATTTCCGGTCTGCGTCGTCGTGGTTATACCGCGGCGTCTATCCGTGAATTCTGTAAGCGCATCGGCGTCACCAAGCAGGACAACACCATTGAGATGGCTTCGCTGGAATCCTGCATTCGCGAAGATCTCAACGAAAACGCGCCGCGCGCGATGGCGGTTATCGACCCGGTTAAACTGGTTATCGAAAACTACCCGCAGGGCGAAAGCGAGCTGGTTTCTATGCCTAACCATCCGAATAAGCCGGAAATGGGTAGCCGTGACGTGCCGTTTAGCGCTGAGATCTGGATCGACCGAGCGGACTTCCGCGAAGAAGCTAACAAGCAGTACAAGCGCCTGGTGATGGGTAAAGAAGTTCGTCTGCGTAACGCCTATGTGGTGAAAGCAGAGCGCGTAGAGAAGGATGCTGAAGGCAATATCACCACCATCTTCTGTACCTACGATGCTGATACCCTGAGCAAAGACCCAGCAGATGGCCGTAAAGTGAAGGGCGTCATTCACTGGGTTAGCGCGGCACATGCGCTGCCGGTTGAAATTCGTCTGTACGACCGTCTCTTCAGCGTGCCAAACCCTGGTGCCGCAGAAGACTTCCTGTCGGTAATGAACCCAGAGTCACTGGTTATCAAGCAGGGCTACGCTGAGCCGTCTCTGCAGGCCGCTGAAGCCGGTAAAGCGTTCCAGTTCGAGCGTGAGGGTTACTTCTGCCTGGACAGCCGCTACACCACGGCTGAGAAGCTGGTGTTTAACCGTACCGTTGGTTTACGAGACACCTGGGTGGGGTAATTAACACCCAATAATAAAAACGCCGCCCATGCGGCGTTTTTTTTGCCTCGTTTTTAACGAAAACTTTCGTTGGAATAACGGTGTTCTTTCGGATGAAAAAATACGTCCCCTCATAGTTTCGCGTAGCGAATTAATGCAAACCTTCTAAGCCTAAGCGCTTCTTCATTTTTGATCTCTTCTATCACAGAAACATTATGTAAACGCTCTCATTCACATTTAACCCAGAGCCCACAAGGCCTGACGTGAATATGTTTCAATAACGCACGCTGTTACAAACAGAAACCAAATATGTGCGCTTTGTCATAATCCTGCACTCTCGTTGAGGAAAAGGATTGATAATTCGCGTCGCGAAAAATAGTCTATCGGTGTAGCGAAACACCTTTTTTAAGAAGTTCATTTTTTTTAAAGTTTTTATTTTTTGCTTCTGCTTTGCAGCGGCATTTTTAAAAGTCAAAGAGGATATAACTATGCGTACGTTTAGTGGCAAACGTAGTACGCTGGCGCTGGCTATCGCCGGTGTGACAGCAATGTCAGGCTTTATGATGACCCCGGAAGCAAAAGCAGAAGGTTTCATCGATGATTCTACACTGACCGGCGGTATCTATTACTGGCAGCGTGAGCGTGACCGTAAAGATGTCACCGATAATGACAAATACAAAACCAACCTTTCTCATTCCACCTGGAACGCCAACCTCGACTTCCAGTCTGGCTATGCTGCCGATATGTTCGGTATCGATATTGCTGCGTTCACCGCAATTGAAATGGCGGAAAGCGCAGAAAGCGGTCACCCGAACGAAATTGCGTTCTCCTCTAAGAACAAAGGCTACAGCGAAGATTACAGCGGCGATAAGAGCGGTATCAGCCTGTATAAAGCGGCAGCTAAATTTAAATTAGGGCCTGCATGGGCTCGCGCAGGTTACATCCAGCCAACCGGTCAGACGCTGCTGGCGCCGCACTGGAGCTTTATGCCAGGTACCTATCAGGGTGCTGAAGCCGGGGCCAATTTCGACTACGGTGATGCTGGCGCGCTGAGCTTCTCCTACATGTGGACCAACAACTACAAGGCGCCTTGGCACCTTGAAATGGACAACTTCTATCAGAACGATAAGAAGACCAAAGTTGATTACCTGCACTCCATCGGTGCGAAATACGATTTCAAAAATGACCTGGTGCTGGAAGCCGCATTTGGTCAGGCAGAAGGCTATATCGATCAGTACTTCGCCAAAGGTAGCTACAAATTTGATATCCCTGGCGGCCCGCTGACCACCAGCTACCAGTTCTACGGTACCCGTGACAAGGTGAGCGATCACGGCGTCAACGACATCTATGACGGCACCGCATGGCTGCAAGCATTAACCTTCGGCTACAAGCTGCAAGAAGTCTTCGACTTCCGTCTGGAAGGGACCTGGGTTAAAGCAGAAGGCCAGCAGGGTTACTTCCTGCAGCGTATGACGCCAACCTACGCCTCCTCTAACGGTCGTCTGGATATCTGGTGGGATAACCGCTCTGACTTCAACGCCAACGGCGAAAAAGCGGTCTTCTTCGGTACTATGTATGACCTGAAAAACTGGGATCTGCCGGGTTGGGCAGTGGGTGCTTCTTACGTTTACGCATGGGATGCTAAGCCAGCGACCTGGCAGATGAACCCGGATGCGTACTACGACAAGAACAACAAGATCAAAGAGTCTGCCTACAGCCTCGATGTGGCATACACCGTACAGGATGGTCGTGCGAAAGGTACGCTGTTCAAACTGCACTTCACTCAGTATGACAACCACTCCGATATCCCAAGCTGGGGCGGTGGTTACGGCAACATCTTCCAGGATGAGCGTGACGTGAAATTCATGGTTATCGCACCGTTCACCATTTTCTGATGCTAACGCGGCAGGGGGAAACCTCTGCCGCCGCTAAGAGGCTCATCGTATGAAAAAACTGATTATTGTTGCGCTGATGGCCGCCGGGTTAACCGCCTGTGCGCAATCTCCTGCGCCGAAGGAAGATAGCAAGCTGAAGGATGCCTACAGCGCCTGTATTAACACCGCAGAAGGCAACCCGGATAAAATTCAGGCCTGTCAAAGCGTACTGAATGTGCTGAAGCAAGAGAAAGCACACGAGCAGTTCGCGAACCAGGAAAGCGTGCGCGTCATCGACTACCAGAAATGCATTAACGCTAGAAAAATGGGTAATGATGAAGCAGTAGCAAAAAACTGCGATAAGATCTGGCAAGAAATTCGCAGCAACAATACGCCGCAGAAATAGGCTTATGCTGATAATAAAAAACCGCTGCTTGCAGCGGTTTTTTTGTGGGTGTCGTAAACGCAGGGCATAAAAAAACCAGCGCATAGGCTGGCTTTTCGAGAGGCAGTACGCTTATTTTGCGACTGCGTCATGCGCGTGTTCATCTTCACGGCAGTCGCCTTCAGCGCAGTGACCGTAGAGATAAAGACTGTGGTTCGTTAAGCGAATACCATGCTTCGACGCGATTTCACGCTGACGAGCTTCGATGGAATCATCGCTGAACTCGATCACTTTGCCGCAGTCGAGGCAAATCAGATGATCGTGGTGATGCTGCTGGGTCAGTTCGAAAACGGATTTACCGCCTTCAAAATTATGACGAGTCACGATGCCGGCGTCATCAAACTGGTTAAGTACGCGGTAAACCGTGGCCAAACCAATCTCTTCACCCATGTCGATCAGGCGTTTATATAAGTCTTCCGCGCTGACATGGTGGTTATCCGGTTCCTGAAGGACTTCCAGAATCTTTAACCGTGGAAGTGTGACTTTCAGGCCAGCCTTCTTTAATGCGGTATTGTTGTCAGTCATGCGGAATCTGTCCTGTTGCTAAACGATCAACTTCCATCAGTGAAAGTATCACAGAGAATGCACCCGAATTAATGCGTCTCATTATAGAATGACCCTATTGAAATGAAAACAGCAAGAGCCGGGTAAACTAAGCTATCAAAAACGAGGCTTCACCGACAAAGTTACGATGAGACCGCGCTAAATCAGAAGATATTGTACAGGTATGCGCTAAAAAGTTAAAAAATTGTAGCTATTATTTTAATTGCTTTTACCTATTAATGAGGCGTAGTTTCATCACTACGCCTCACTGTTTTGCATCAGGCGTTTTTGATCTCTTCCAGGTGCAGCTCTTCTGCAACCTGCTTAACCCATTTTTCAACGCGTTCAGCGGTCAGCTCAGGCTGACGGTCTTCGTCGATGGCCAGACCAACAAAGTGGTCGTCATCGGCCAGGCCTTTAGACGCTTCGAAATGGTAACCTGCCGTTGGCCAGTGACCGACGATGGTCGCGCCGCGTGGTTCAATGATGTCGCGAATGGTACCCAGCGCATCACAGAAATATTCAGCATAGTCTTCCTGGTCGCCGCAGCCAAACAGCGCGACCAGCTTGCCGTTGAAGTCCACTTCTTCCAGCGTTGGGAAGAAATCGTCCCAATCGCACTGCGCTTCGCCGTAGTACCAGGTTGGGATACCCAGCAGCAGAATATCGAATGCTTCCAGATCTTCTTTGCTGCTCTTGGCAATGTCGTGAACGTCAGCGACATCTTTACCAAGCTGTTTTTGAATCATTTTTGCGATATTTTCGGTGTTCCCGGTATCGCTACCGAAAAAGATGCCAACGATTGCCATGAGTAAAATAACCTCTTGAAACTTAATGATATGGTGGTGGCTTATTGCCCACAGATAAGGGCAATCATAGCAGAACTGAGAAGCGTGCGGAAACCGCTATCGTGCCGTACTGCACACTCTGCTACATGAAAGTGTGTTTTGGGGGGATTTTCAGACTTTCCCCTGTCCGTGTAGCTGGGCCAACTGGCTCATCAACATCTCTTCGATGAGTTCGCTACGGCTCATATCACGGGCAGTCGCCAGCTCGTTGAGCGCATCAACGGCTTCGTTATTCAGCTTCAGCTCCACGCGTTTCAGACCGCGCACTTTGTCGCGTTTTAACTGATTACGCTTATTAATGCGCAGCTGTTCGTCACGCGAAAGCGGATTGGTTTTTGGTCTTCCCGGCCGACGCTCATTTGCGAACAAATCTAAGGTCGTACGGTCCGTTTGTTCTTTTGCCATGGTTCTGAGTGACTTCGGGGAAACAAGCTACCGGGCGGTGCCCAGTGCAGACAGCGCGCAATCATACATCAGTGAGACCCACACGCCAACGACCACGGCCATTCTGGCGCGCGGTCGATGCATTTTTAATCATTCACTGAGGTAACGACGGATAGCCCGCAGTACCGCGTCCGGTTTTTCGGCGTGAACCCAGTGGCCCGCACCGGCGATGACGTGTGCTTTTGCCTGGGGGAATTGAGCCAGCAGCGCGCTGCGGTAGGCTTCGGTGACGTACGGTGAATTGCCGCCGGGAATAAACAGAGCAGGGTGGTCCCAGGCCGGAATGGCTTCCCAGCCCACGATATGCGGGTATTGCTCCCACAACACCGGTACGTTAAAGCGCCAGGCGCCGTCGACGAAGGATTTCAGCAGGAACTGAATCACACCTTCTTCTTTTAAGTATTCGCGCATTACCGTCGCGGCCTGCTGGCGAGTTGCCACACCGGCGCTGGTGACGGCGTTAATGGCCGCAAAAATCTCATCGTGGCGACGGACGTGATAATCCACCGGTGCAATATCAATTGCGACCAAGCGGTCGATGCGTTCTGGGGCCAGCGCGGTAAGCGCCATCACCGCTTTGCCACCCATGGAATGGCCGATAACCGTGGCTTTTCCGATGCCGTTGGCATCAAGCGTGTCGAGAAGATCCTGAGCCATGGCGGGATAGGTCATCTCATCGGCACGCGGTGAGAGGCCATGGTTACGCATGTCGACCTGGATGATATCGTGATCGGTAACCAGGTCGCGGGCCAGGATACCCAGATTATCGAGGCTGCCGAACAGGCCGTGGACGAGAACGATGGGAGAATTATTGTGCAGGTTTTGTGCAGATTGCGCTCGGACATTCAATTTCATAGCAAAGTTCTTTTTTTCGCATTGTCGGGTTAGGGTATCATGTTGGACATTCTAACGCTCAGGGGCAAGAGAGGAACTCATCCGAATTTTGCCGTCTTCCTGGTTTGGCGCTACCCGCTGTTGGGTTTTGACTTTATAATCCCAATGAATTGTATTCAGAAAAATTATCGCACCGGATTAAGATGAAAACGATCGAAGTTGATGACGAGCTCTATCGCTATATTGCGGCTCACACTCTGCACATTGGCGAGAGCGCGTCCGACATTTTACGGCGTATGCTGAAATTCTCCGCCGCTTCCCAGCCCGTGGCTGCTGCCGCTGCGCCGGTCGTCAAAGCAGAACCGGCTCCTGCTCCGGCCCCGGCTGCTGCTCCCGTTGCTGACGTAAAAACGGTGAAAACCGCCAAAGATAAAGTTCGTGCCATGCGCGAGCTGCTGCTCTCTGATGAGTATGCCGAGCAGAAGAAAGCGGTTAACCGCTTCATGCTGGTTCTGACTACGCTGTACGCTCTGGACAACAAAGCGTTTGCAGAAGCTACCGAATCCCTTCACGGTCGTACCCGTGTCTATTTTGCGGCTGATGAGCAAACGCTGCTCAAAAACGGCAATCAGACAAAACCAAAACAGGTTCCGGATACGCCATACTGGGTCATTACCAATACCAATACAGGCCGTAAATGCAGCATGGTCGAACACATCATGCAATCAATGCAATTCCCGGCGGAATTGATTGAGAAGGTTTGCGGTACTATCTAATACTGACAATCTAACCCTTGCATAAGAAGGACCAGGCAATGGCAAACCATACCCGTGCAGGACAACCTGCACAGCAGAGTGATTTGATCAACGTCGCACAACTGACGGCGCAGTACTACGTGCTGCAGCCTGACGTGAGTAACCCGGAACATGCGGTGAAGTTCGGTACGTCCGGACACCGTGGGAGCGCGGGTCGTCACAGCTTCAATGAAAAGCATATTCTGGCCATTGCTCAGGCGATTGCTGAAGAGCGCGCGAAAAATGGAATTACGGGCCCATGCTATGTCGGGAAAGATACTCACGCGCTCTCTGAGCCGGCGTTTATCTCCGTTCTCGAAGTGCTGGCAGCAAACGGGGTGGATGTCATTGTTCAGGAAGACAATGGCTTTACGCCAACTCCAGCGGTATCTAACGCTATCCTGGTTCACAACAAAAAAGGCGGCAAGCTGGCCGATGGGATCGTGATTACGCCATCCCACAACCCACCGGAAGACGGCGGCATCAAGTACAACCCACCAAACGGTGGCCCGGCTGATACCAACGTCACCAAAGTGGTTGAAGACCGCGCGAATGCGCTGCTGGCAGCAAATCTGGAAGGCGTGAAGCGTATTTCGTACGACGCGGCACTGGCTTCCGGTCACGTGAAAGAAGTCGATCTGGTGCAGCCGTTTATTGAAGGGCTGGCGGATATCGTCGATATGGCGGCTATCCAGAAAGCCGGTCTGACCCTGGGCGTTGACCCGCTGGGCGGTTCCGGTATCGAATACTGGAAGCGTATTGCTAAGCACTACAACCTGAACCTGACCATCGTTAACGATCACGTTGACCAGACTTTCCGCTTTATGCACCTCGATAAAGACGGCGCGATCCGTATGGACTGCTCCTCCGAGTGTGCCATGGCGGGCCTGCTGGCGCTGCGTGATAAGTTTGACCTGGCGTTTGCTAACGACCCGGACTATGACCGTCACGGTATCGTCACGCCGGCTGGCCTGATGAACCCGAACCACTATCTGGCAGTGGCAATCAACTACCTGTTCCAGCATCGCCCGCAGTGGGGCAAAGACGTTGCCGTGGGTAAAACCCTGGTCTCTTCAGCAATGATTGACCGCGTGGTGAACGACCTGGGCCGTAAGCTGGTAGAAGTACCGGTCGGTTTCAAATGGTTCGTTGATGGTCTGTTCGACGGTAGCTTCGGCTTCGGCGGCGAAGAGAGCGCGGGCGCTTCCTTCCTGCGCTTCGATGGTACACCGTGGTCTACCGATAAAGACGGGATCATCATGTGCCTGCTGGCGGCGGAAATTACTGCCGTCACCGGTAAGAATCCGCAGGAGCACTACAACGAACTCGCGGCTCGTTTCGGCGCGCCAAGCTACAACCGTCTGCAGGCTAGCGCCACTTCCGCACAGAAAGCGGCGCTGTCTAAGCTCTCTCCAGAAATGGTGAGCGCCAGCACGCTGGCGGGTGACCCGATTACCGCGCGTCTGACGGCGGCACCGGGTAACGGCGCTTCTATCGGCGGTCTGAAAGTGATGACCGACAACGGCTGGTTCGCGGCGCGTCCATCCGGTACCGAAGATGCCTACAAGATTTACTGCGAAAGCTTCCTCGGTGCTGAACACCGTAAGCAGATTGAGAAAGAAGCGGTAGAGATTGTCAGCGAAGTGCTGAAAAACGCCTGAGTGATGGGGTAAGAAAAAGGGAGCCGAATGGCTCCCTTTTTTATCTCTCCGCGTGCTGGCGGCAGGTTAACATCTGGCAATCGATGCGCACGACGCAAACCGCTTTCAGCATGTCATCCCGATAGCTGAATGTTTGTCCCGGCACGGCCTGGCGCATAATGACATTTAGTCCGTGCACCATTTCCTCACGTTCATGCAAAATAGTCGCCCATCCGCTGGCAATAATACTGGAATAAGCAAAGCTATAGTCGCATGCATCGGCAGCCGGAATTAATTGGTGATCGCCATCAATTTCAAGACTAATAGCAGGGTCTTTACGCAGTAAACGCATCTTTTTTCCGCTACGCGCGCCGTGAAAATAGAACGTCCAGCGCCCGTCTTCATGCGTATAGCCGAAATTGACGGGCACAATATATGGGCTGTACTCATCGTTAAGGGCGATGCGGCAAATCTGATGGTGCTGAAGCAGACTACGAATTTTATCGGTGTCGCTGACGATGCGTTCTGGATTGCTCATGATGATGGTCTTATCAGAAAAGAAGAAAAGTGGGCTGCAGTGGTCTGCAGCCCGGATAGATTTAACCGTGTTTGTTTTTCAGTTCAAAGCGCGGCGATACCAGCCCGTACAGCGTCCAACCGAGGAACGTCACGATGGAACCGTACAGCATCGCTTCTTCGCCGGAAGAGTAGAGCGCATAGAAGCTATACATTGCCCCAATGAATGCTACGAAGTTGGCGATGCGTGCTTTGTTCACCGGCACGTTAGCCATCCGCTGGATAATCACCAGCGCAGCCATCGACAGGATGTACGGAATAATGTTGGTCACGACGGCCAGGTTAACCAGCACGTTGAACTGGTTGTTCAGCGACGGGCTAATGGTCATCAGCGACAGCCCGGACTGGATAATCACGATGACCAGCATCCCCTGAACCGGCGCATCAGCACTGCTGACGCGGGAGAAGATTTTCGGGAAGTAACCTTCGTCCGCCGAGGATTTGAACACCTGAGCAATGGTGAACTGCCAGCCGAGCAGCGAACCGCAACAGGACATCACCATCAGCGCCATGATCACTTTCCCGACTTCCGGGGTGAACATCTGCGCGAAGGCCAGGCCGAACGGCGCGGTGGAGTTGGCCAGGTCCATGTTTGGCACGATACCGGCAATCACGTTGGTGGAGACGATGTAAATCACCGCCGCCCCGAGCGTCCCGCCGAGCACGGCAATCGGCACGTTACGTTCCGGATTTTCCACCACTTCGGCGTTGGCACAGGCAGATTCCAGACCAAGGAACGCCCACAGCGTCATGGCAATAGAAGAACCGACGGCGCTAAAGAACGGCACGTGGTGCGGGTTCCAGGATTCGACGTACATTGTCGGGCTGAACCAGTACCAGCCGATGATGCACAGACCTACCACCGGAATAATGACGCCCCATACCGTGATGCTGCTGATCTGCCCGGTAATGCGCGCACCGCCGAAGTTAGCAACGGTACAGATCCACAGCACGCCGATGGTGGCAAGCCCGATCTGCACCGGGCTCAGTGCGGCACCGAAAAGCTCGGTACCGTAACCCACCGCCGAAATGGCGATAGCGACGTTGGCAATCAGCAGTGAAACCCCGTAGGTATAGTTAGCCATAAAGTTGCCCGACTTACCGAAGGCATACTCCGCGTAGCCGCCCATACCGCCGGGTTTCTTACTGAACATCCCACATTTTGCAAAGGCCCAGGCCAGCGCCATCGAGCCGACGGCGGTGACCAGCCAGGAGATAATGGAGATGGTGCCGACTTCAGCGAGTTTGGTGGGCAGCATGATAATCCCGGAGCCCATCATGTTCACCATTGTCAGGATGGTGAGCTGAACAACACCCATCTTATTGTTGGCTTTGCTCATAATTTCTCCCCTTTCAGCAGGGCAGGTTGCGGCTGCTGAGTCTCAATCACGTTGCACCACACTTCTTTGCGGCCGTCGTGTTCCTGGATATAAACCCCCTGCAGCTCTGGCGCGAAGCCTGGCAGCAGGTTGATGCCTTCTTCCAGCGCTTTGAAGTAACGCAGAACGGAATCACCCCAGATTTCCCCAGGAACAACGCACAGCACGCCTGGAGGATACGGCAGGGCACCTTCGGCGGCGATTTTGCCTTCCGCCATCGACAGCGGTACCAGCTCAACCTGACCACGAAGGTAGGCGTAGTTGGCGTCCTGCGGATTCATGCTGACGCGTGGGAAGTGTGATTTACGGAACATCTCTTTTTGCAGCTGTTTCACGTTGTGACGCGCATACAGGTCATGCATTTCCTGGCAGAGCTGGCGCAGGGTGTAACCGGCATAGCGGTCTTTATGCTGACCGTAGAGCGATGGCAGAACCTCTTGCAGCGGCGCATCGGCTTCCAGCAGCGTTTCGAAACGGACCAGCAGCGCGACGAGCTGTTGCAGCTTGGCCATATCTTCCGCTGGCGTCAGCAGGAACAGGATGGAGTTGAGGTCGCATTTTTCCGGCACCACGCCGTGTTCACGCAGGTAGTTCGCCAGAATGGTGGCCGGTACGCCGAAGGTGTCATATTCGCCTTCAGCATTAATGCCCGGGGTGGTCAGCAGCAGTTTGCATGGGTCGACAAAGTACTGATGTTCAGCATAGCCTTCAAAACCGTGCCAGCGCTCGCCCGGTACGAAGTGGAAGAAGCGCAGATCGTTGGCAATGGTTTCGGTCGGCCATGACTGCCATGCTTTACCGTCAATTTCGCCTGGTACGAACGGGCGAATATGGTGGCAGTTATCGAGGATAAGCTTACGCGCTTCGATACCGTTGGAAACGCAGTCCATCCACATATTGCGGCCAGCCTGACCTTCATGCATACGGGCGTTCACGTCCAGGGCGGCAAACAGCGGGTAGAACGGACTGGTGGAGGCGTGCATCATAAAGGCGTTATTGAGGCGTTTATGCGGAACATAGCGCTGTTGGCCTTTGATATGGCTATCTTTCTTGTGAATCTGTGAAGTCTGAGAGAAGCCTGCCTGCTGTTTGTGCACCGACTGAGTGACCAGAATCCCTGGGTCGTTTTCGTTGAGTTCAAGCAGCAGCGGCGAGCAGTCGGCCATCATCGGAATAAACTGTTCATAGCCAACCCACGCGGAGTCGAACAGGATGTAGTCGCAGAGATGACCAATTTTATCAACCACCTGACGGGCGTTATAGATGGTGCCGTCGTAGGTGCCAAGCTGAATCACCGCCAGGCGGAACGGGCGCTGATTACGCGCGCGGTTTGGCGCAACTTCGGCAATCAGTTCACGCAGATAACCCTCTTCAAAACAGTGGGCATCGATACCACCGATAAAGCCGTACGGGTTGCGCGCGGTTTCCAGATAAATTGGCGTAGCCCCCGCCTGTAACAGCGCGCCGTGGTGGTTGGATTTGTGGTTGTTGCGGTCAAACAGCACCAGGTCACCCGGGGTGAGCAGGGCGTTCAGCACCACTTTGTTAGAAGACGAGGTGCCGTTCAAGACGAAGTAGGTTTTATCAGCGTTAAACACTTTGGCGGCGTGCTGCTGTGCAATGCACGGCGCACCTTCGTGGATAAGCAGATCGCCCATCGCCACGTCGGCGTTGCAAAGGTCAGAGCGGAACAGGGTTTCGCCAAAGTATTCAACAAACTGGTTGCCCGCAGGGTGACGGCGGAAGAATTCACCCCCCTGATGCCCCGGGCAGTCAAACGCGCTGTTACCCTGTGCCACGTAATCAACCAGCGCGCTGAAGAACGGTGGGCGCAGGTTCACTTCATACTTGTGCGCGGCCGATTCCAGCTGACGACCATAGAAGTCATTGCGGGTTTCGTCATGCTCGAATACCCCTTGAATACGTGAGAGATATTCGGCGGGAACAATCTGGTCTTTATTAATAGCAATAAATACTGGCAGGTTATAACCCGTCGCATCTATTTCATCGAGTTTACCGCACTCAACGTCTTCAATAGATAATACGGCAGCAGCAACATCAATAAAGTGAGTGTCGCAGGTATTGATAATAGCGCGCTGGGTAGTAAAACAGTCCGGGCAAGTACGGCTTACGGCAATTTTTAATTCAGACATTTTTCATCTCTTTATTTTAGGTAATAGCAGTCCCTCAATTTCCCGAATGAGAAATTGATATCGCCGGAAAAAAAGCAAAACGATCTCGCTGACAATAACGTCAGGGCGTGAGCTTCTTTTGAATGTGGCAAACCCAGCCGGTCCGGTGGCCGGAAGCTTTTACCCGTCATACTTCAAGCTGCAAGTGCGTTGGCTGCGTTCGTTCACCCGAATGACTTACTAGAGTAAGCTCATCGGGATTCACTCTCTTGCCGCCTTCCTGTAACTCGAATTATTTAGGGTATAGGTTTGTCAGAGCGAGCGCTGGCTACAGGCGTGAGCCCGTATTAGCAGGGAATAACTGCGAGGCGCCCGAAGTCGGGAGACTTATCGGGCGTTAAAGAAGTGAAAATCGAAACTACTGCGATGGGCAAACATCATAATATGTGTTGTCCGTCGAATATGAGGCATCAATCGGTTATTGTTTTCCATTTCGTATACCTTCGATGAATATCTTATGGCGAGGTCATTTTATCTCTGAATTGGTTCAAAACTGTGAGATTGATCAATATAACAAGATCAATAGTGAAATTATCCATTATTGGTAGTGGTGATGCCAGGATTAAATGCTGTTTTGTTTAAATATTGTAAATAAACTGTTTAATAATTATTTTAAATAAGGGTAATGACGCCGAGTAAATATTTTCGGCTTGAGGTTAATCTTGCGGTGAAATAATAAATAAAGAATAGAGAGGTTATGAATAAATATTCATAACATAAACCGATAACCAATTCCGGTTTCGGTTAATAAATGCTGTGGGCGCGCGGGATCTATTTCCAGCTTCTGGCGAAGGTGCCCCATATAAATGCGCAAATAGTGACTATGTTCTACGGCGTTGGGTCCCCAGACCTGGTTAAGCAGTTGGCGCTGGGTGAGCACTTTTCCCGCGTTGTTGAGCAGCACCGCCAGCAGACGGAATTCAATAGGGGTGAGGTGAATTTCTTCTCCGCCGCGAGTGATACGACGCGCGGCGAGGTCGACGGTGGTATCTGAAAAGGTCACGATAGGATCATTCGGCTGGCTGCCCGCATGGCGGCGTAGCGCAACGCGCAGACGAGCCTGAAGCTCGCCAATACCAAAAGGCTTACTGAGATAGTCATCCGCACCCGCGTCGAGCGCGGCAATTTTATCGCTCTCTTCGCTGCGCGCTGACAGCACGATAATCGGCACCGGGCTCCACTGGCGAATATCACGGATAAAATCCAACCCGTCGCCATCGGGCAGACCGAGGTCGAGAATGATCAGGTCAGGCTTGCGCGTGGCGGCTTCCAGCAGGCCTCGCTGTAGCGTGGGGGCGTCAAAAACGCGCAGGTCTTCTGCCTCCAGCGCGGTGCGCAGAAAACGGCGGATGGCTTGTTCATCTTCAACAATTAAAACGCTGGTCACAGGCCGTCGTGTCCCTCATCAAGTTCTGGCGGTTGTTCTAACGCTAGTGTAACACGAAAACAGGCGCCGCCTTCCGGGCGGTTGCTGGCGGTGAGTGTACCGCCGTGAATATCGACGATCGCCTGGCAGATAGCGAGCCCCAACCCCACGCCGGGGATCGCAGACTCTTTATGCCCACGGGTAAACTTGGCAAAAAGATGTTCTTCCTGCCCGCCGGGAATGCCGGGGCCGCTGTCCCAGACGTCTAGCAGCAGATGGTCATCTTTGGTGGTGGCAGCGATACCGATCTCCGCTTCGCTACCCGCGTATTTCACGGCGTTCTCCAGCAGGTTAATCAGCACGCGCTCGAACAACGGGCCGTCGATATGTACCAGCATCAGCGGGTCGGGCAGGGAGAGGGCGATATGCCGACCGTTAAGGCTCGGCTCCAGCATACGCAGCGCGCTACCGACCACTTCCTCAAGCGTCAGCCACTCTTTATGCAAATTAAAGCCGCCCGACTGTAGTCGCGCCATATCCAGCAAATTGTTCACCAACCGGGTGGTGTTGAGCACGTGCTGGCGAATTTCGTTGGCCTGAGGCGCGTACGGCGAGCCGCTGCTGGCAAGGTCGAGCGTCAGGATTTCCGCCTGGCCGAACAGCACGGTCAGCGGTGTGCGCAGATCATGAGAAAGCGCTGCCAGTAGCGAGTTGCGCAGGCTCTCGCGGGCGCTGATAAGCCGCGACTGCGCTTCGCTTTCGGTTAACGCCAGGCGTTCCAGCGCGCTGGCAACCAGCAAGGTGAAGGTTTCCAGCAGACGCTGCTGCTCGGGGATCATCAACTGGCGCAGGTTATTGGGTTCGACCACGATAAGTCCGTAGGTTTTATCGGCGCTGCGCAGCGGGAGGAGCAAGTAGGGCACGCCGGGCAGGGTATCGGTTCCCGCACCGGCCGGTAGCCCTTTATCAAAGCTCCAGTGGGCGATGGCTTCATCCCACGGCGTCATGCCCTCCTGGTGGGTCAGTGACGTCAACGCGCCGTGTTCATCCGGCATCAGTACCTGGCTACGGGCGTGGAAGGTGGTGCGAATATACTGCTCGCAGGTGTGGGCGATATCGTGGGCGTTGCGGCCCACGGCAAGCGCTTTGGACATCTCATAAAGATGACGGGTGCGTTGCTCACGATAGCGTGCAACGCGCGCCTGATAACGGACGCCCGCGGTAAGATTACCAATAACTAACCCCACGGTGAGCATTACGCCGAAGGTGAGCAGGTACTGCACGTCGGAGACGGCAAGCGTCCCGCGTGGGGCGATGAAGAAGAGGTCGAAGCTGACCACGTTAATCACCGTGGCGAGCACCGATGGCCAGCGGCCGTAAAATAGCGCGACAATCACCACGCCCAGCAGATAAAGCATCACCAGGTTGGCGGCCTCAAAGGCCATCAGCCATTGGTTGGCAATCAGCGTAATACCGGCGCACAGCCCCAGCGCCACCAGACAGCCGCGAATCTGTACCCGCCACTTATCCATAAATGGTCGCTGATCGCGCGATCGCTCCGGCAGGGGAAGCGGCGATTCATCGACGCCGACGACCAGCAGATCCAGCTCTGGTGCATGGCGGGCGAGCCGCTCACCAAAGCGTTCGCCTCGCCACCAGTGGCGCTTTTTCTGACGGCCAATCACGATTTTGCCAAGATTGTGCTCGCGCGCGTAGCGGATCACCGCCGCCTCTTCCGACGGCTCAGAAAGCGTAGCCGTTTCGGCACCCAGCTCTTGCGCCAGACGCAGGGCGTTGAGAATAGCCCGACGCTGAGGTTCGGGCAGGCGGTGCAGGGTAGGGGTTTCCACATATACGGCATGCCAGACGCTGCCAAGGCGGGCCGCCAGGCGCGCGGCGGAGCGCACCAGCTTTTCGCTGCCGCTGTGGTGGCCGATACACAGCAAAATGGCATCACGGGTGTGCCAGACTTTTTCTTGCCCTTGACCATCGCGCCAGGCGCGCATTTGATCGTCCACGCGGTCGGCGGTACGGCGCAGCGCCAGTTCGCGCAGGGCAATCAGATTACCTTTGCGGAAAAAATTCTCGATGGCGCGTTCGGCCTGCCCGGCAAGATAGACCTTACCTTCGTTCAGGCGCTGACGCAGATCGTCCGGGGGAAGGTCGACCAGCACCACCTCGTCGGCGGCATCAAAGAAGGGATCGGGTACCGTTTCGCGTACCTGAATACCGGTGACGCCGCTGACGATATCGTTGAGACTCTCCAGATGCTGAACGTTAACGGTGGTGAAGACATCGATGCCCGCTTCCAGCAGTTCATCGATATCCTGCCAGCGTTTAGGGTGACGCGAGCCGGGCGCATTGCTGTGTGCCAGCTCGTCCATCAATACCAGCGCCGGACGACGGGCGAGGGCGGCATCGAGATCAAACTCGTAAACGTAGCGCCCGCGATAGGCGCTGCGCTTTGGTGGCAGGAGGGTGAGGCCGCTGAGCATTGCGGCGGTCTCTTTACGTCCGTGTGTCTCCACCACGCCCGCCAGAATATCGAGCCCTTGTGCCCGCAGACGCTGCGCCTCGGCCAGCATCGCCCAGGTTTTTCCTACCCCAGCACAGGCACCGAAGAAAATCTTCAGCTTACCGCGGTGCGCTTCGGCGGTTTGTTCCAGCAGGCGGTCCGGGTTGGGACGCAGCGGCTCGTCGGTCATCATCAGTTATCCTTGTGGGCATCCAGCGCCATATTCAGCTTAGTAATATTTACCACAGGTTGTCCGAGAAAGCCGAGCAGCGGAGAGTTTGTCGCGGCTTCAACTTCTTTACGCAGCCACTCCGCCGGGACGTTACGCGCTTTGGCAATACGCGGTACCTGCCACAGCGCGGCGGCTGGCGTCAGATTCGGGTCCAGGCCGCTGGCGGAGGCGGTAACCAGCTCAACCGGTACTTCATGGCTGGCATCCGGGTTAGCGGCACGCAGCGCGGCGATACGGTCGGTAAACAGTTTATCCAGCGCCGGGTTGCTGCCCGCGAGATTACTGCCGCCGGATGCCATCGGGTTATCCGGGGCGTCCGAGGTCGCGGAAGGGCGACCCTGGAAATAGCGGGGATCGGTAAAGTTCTGCCCGATCAGATACGATCCGCGAATCTCATGGTTTTCGATAATTAATGACCCTCCCGACTGCGCCGGGAAGAACCACTGCCCCAGCGCGGTGGTCAGCAGAGGGTAGAGCCCCCCGGTGATAAGCGCCAGGAACAGAAAAATCACGATAGCAGGACGTAATGCAGACATGGCTATTTCCTCAGACCAGACCCAGCAGGGTCAGCAGTAAATCGATAACTTTAATGCCAATAAACGGCACAACCAGACCACCTGCGCCGTAGATCCACAGGTTACGGCGCAGCATGGCCGAGGCGGAGAGCGGGCGGTAGCTCACCCCTTTTAGCGCCAGCGGCAGCAGGAAGACGATAATCAGGGCGTTGAAAATCACCGCGCTCAGAATGGCCGAGTCAGGCGAGTGCAGGTGCATGATGTTGAGCACGCCCAGCTGCGGCCAGCTTGCCGCGAACGCCGCTGGAATGATGGCGAAGTATTTGGCGACGTCGTTGGCGATACTGAAGGTGGTCAGGGAACCACGAGTCATCAGCATCTGTTTACCGATATGCACGACTTCAATCAGTTTGGTGGGGTTTGAGTCCAGATCCACCATGTTGCCAGCTTCTTTCGCCGCCTGGGTCCCGGAGTTCATCGCCACCGCTACGTCGGCCTGCGCCAGCGCCGGAGCATCGTTAGTGCCGTCGCCGGTCATCGCCACCATGCGACCTTCAGACTGATACTGACGAATCAGCGCCAGTTTGGCCTCCGGCGTGGCTTCGGCCAGGAAATCATCCACGCCCGCTTCGGCGGCTATCGCGGCCGCGGTGAGGCGGTTGTCACCGGTGATCATCACCGTTTTGATACCCATTTTGCGCAGCTGAGCGAAGCGCTCTTTAATGCCGCCTTTGACGATATCTTTCAGCGAGATAACGCCGAGCACGCGAGCCCCTTCGGCTACCACCAGTGGCGTGGCACCAAGGCGGGCAACGCTCTCGACTTTTTGCTCCACGTCCTGCGGGAAGCTGCCGCCGTTGCTCTCAATATGGCGGCGAATGGCATCGACGGAGCCTTTACGGATCATGCGGTTGTCGATGTTGATCCCGCTCATGCGGCTTTGGGCGGTAAACGGCACAAAGGTGGCATGCAGCGTTTGCAGATCCCGCTCGCGTAGATTAAAGCGCTGTTTTGCCAGCACCACGATGCTGCGGCCTTCCGGCGTTTCGTCCGCCAGCGATGAGAGCTGTGCGGCATCGGCCAGCGTTTTCTCGTCCACGCCATCGGCTGGCAGGAACTGGGAAGCCTGACGGTTGCCGAGGGTGATGGTGCCGGTTTTATCCAGCAGTAGCACGTCCACGTCGCCCGCCGCTTCTACTGCGCGACCGCTGGTGGCAATCACGTTAGCGCCGAGCATACGGCTCATCCCGGCCACGCCGATGGCGGAGAGCAGGCCACCGATGGTGGTAGGAATCAAACACACCAGCAGCGCAACCAGCACGGTGACGCTAATCGGCGTGCCGCTCCAGGCGGAGAACGGCCAGATGGTGGCCGTCGCCAGCAGGAATACGATAGTCAGCGCGACTAACAGAATAGTCAGGGCAATTTCGTTAGGCGTTTTACGACGCTGCGCGCCTTCAACCATGGCGATCATCCGGTCAAGGAAGGTTTCGCCTGGGTTGACGCTACAGCGCACGACCAGCCAGTCGGAGAGAATGCGCGTCCCACCGGTGACGGAGGCAAAGTCACCGCCGGACTCGCGGATTACCGGTGCAGATTCCCCAGTAATGGCGCTTTCATCCACCGACGCACCGCCCTCAATAACTTCGCCGTCGCAGGGAATGATATCTCCGGCTTCCACCAGCACCACATCGCCTTTACGCAGTTCGTCTGCCGGGACGTGATCCATTGCGGCACCGTAGCGGGCCTCGCGCAGTTTGCGGGCAAACGCCGTTTTCTTGACCCCTTTCAGGCTGTTGGCCTGCGCCTTGCTGCGGCCTTCCGCCATCGCTTCAGCAAAGTTAGCGAACAGTACGGTAAACCACAGCCACAGCGCGATAGCACCGCTGAACCAGGCATTACCCGGCAGGGTTCCCAGCGCCATGGCGACGGCCAACCCGCTGGTGAGTACGCTGCCTATCCAGACGATAAACATCACCGGGTTACGCCACTGAATGGTAGGGCTCAGTTTCTTCACGGCATCGATCAACGCCTGGCGAACCAGAGAGGGTTCGAACAGGGCCAGTTGTTTGCGACTCATAACCAATAGCTCCGCATCACTCAAAACAGGGAAAGATGTTCCGCAACAGGGCCAATCGCCAGGGCGGGAATAAAGGTCAGGGCACCGACCAGCAGTACGGTCCCCATCAGCAGGCCGATAAACAGCGCGTCATGGGTGGCAAGCGTACCAGGGGTAGCAGGCTGGATTTTTTTGCTGACCAGCGAACCGGCAATTGCCATCACCGGTACGATGACGCCGAAGCGACCGACGAACATGCAGAACGCCAGCAGGCAGTTCCAGAACGGTGAGTTGGCGCTAAGACCGGCAAAGGCGCTACCGTTGTTGTTGGCGGCTGACGATACGGCGTACAGCACTTCGCTAAAGCCGTGTGAACCGGGGTTAGCCATCGCGCTGCGGCCCGCGTCTGTCATCATCGCGAGCGCAGTGCCAAGCAGTACCAGCGTCGGGGTGACCAGAATCGCCAGCGCGGTCATCTTCATCTCCGGCACGTCGATTTTTTTACCGAGATATTCCGGAGTGCGGCCAATCATCAGACCGGCAATAAACACTGCCAGCATCACGAACAGCAGCATGCCGTAGAGACCAGAACCGACGCCGCCGAATACCACTTCACCAATCTGCATCAGCCACAGCGGGATCATGCCGCCGAGTGCGGTAAAGGAGTCGTGCATGGCGTTGACCGCACCGCAGGAGGCGGCGGTAGTCACCACGGCGTACAGGCTGCTGGCAAGAATGCCAAATCGGCTCTCTTTACCTTCCATATTGATGCTGCTGTCGGCACCGAAGGCCAACAGGTGCGGGTTACCGCGGGTTTCAGCCCACATCACCACTGCCACGCAGATGATAAAGATAAGCGTCATAGCCCAGAGAATGGCGCGGCCCTGGCGGTTATCGCCCACCGCTTCGCCAAAGGCAAAGCACAGCGCGGCAGGAATCAGGAAAATAGCCAGCATCTGCACAAAGTTGGTGAGTGCCGTTGGGTTTTCAAACGGATGCGAAGAGTTGGCGTTAAAGAAGCCGCCGCCGTTGGTACCAAGCATCTTAATGGCTTCCTGAGAGGCGACCGGCCCCATTGGCAGCAACTGATGCGCGCCCTCAATGCTGGTAAACGGCTGGTAGGGCAGGAAGTTCTGCAATGCCCCTTGCTGGATGAAGAACAGCGCCAGCAGCAGGGAAATCGGCAGCAGCAGCCACAGCGTGATGCGGGTGATATCGACCCACGCGTTACCCAGCGTGTTCACGCTGTGGCGGGCAAATGCACGCACCAGCGCAAACAGCACGGCGATCCCGGTGGCGGCAGAGAGGAAGTTCTCTACCGTCAAACCCGCCATCTGGCTGAAATAGCTCAGGGTGGTTTCACCGCTATAGGACTGCCAGTTGGTGTTGCTGACAAAGCTAACGGCGGTATTAAGCGCCAGATGCCATGACAGCCCCGGAAGGTTTTGCGGGTTCAGTGGCAGCACGCCCTGCAGCATCAGCATGGCGAACAGCACCAGCAGCCCGACCAGATTCAGCAGCAGAATGGCAATGGTATAACGCCCCCAGCTCATCTCCTGGCCGGAAATGCCCATGACGCGCCAGAGCCCGCTTTCACAGCGGGCAAGCCCCGGCAGCGGCGTGTTGTTGATCATCCCTGCCAGCACTTTGCCCAGCGGACGGGCGAGCACAAACAGCACCAGCAGGAAGCTGGCAACGAGTAAAAATCCTTGAGCAGCCATTTACAGCGCCTCCGCCTTGAAAAGGGCATAAACCAGATACGCCAGTAACAGGAACACCAGCACCGTGCCGGCTATTACGCCTGTAGTCACAATCCACCTCCGGTTGGTTGAGTTATTGCGCTAAGCGTAGGTTTTTGGGTGCAAAAATTTCGCAAAAATAGAATGGCGGGGTGTAAAAAAAGTATAAAAATGGCGTAATCCACAATTTAACTAATGATTAGTATTAATTTAACAATCATGTAACTCAATTACGGCATGAATGTAAATAAACACTAAATGCACAAAAATTAGTGGTCGGATGAGTAGTAAAATTACACAAATAACGGTACTCTTTTAGTCAGATTACTGAGCTTCATTTTCCGGCGTGCGTTGCCGGCCAACTTAGGGGAGAGAATATGGACCTGTATAGAAAATATCCTGCACACATTGTGTTGTTGCGTCGTACTTTCGCCGTGGTGGCGGGGATTGTCGCATTACCGGTGATGCTGTTCTGGAAAGATCGCGCCCGCTTCTACAGCTATCTGCACCGCGTCTGGTCGAAAACCAGCGATAAGCCGGTCTGGATGGCGCAGGCTGAAGAGGCCGCCTGCGACTTCTATTGATAGTGTCGTGCTATTCCCGGCGACGCTTCGCTTGGCCGGGCTACAAAGCCGTCCTTACCAGGGCGGCTTTTTTGTTTTTGTAGGCCTGATAAGCGCAGCGCCATCAGGCTGTCGAGCCGCACGTTATTGAATAATTGTGTAATATGAATGTATTAGATAAATACATTCAGGATATTTATGTCTACCCATTTGGTCTGGTTTCGCGCCGATCTCCGACTGCACGACAATTTTGCCCTTGCTGCCGCCTGCCGCGATCCCGATGCGCAGGTGCTGGCGCTGTTTATTGCGACTCCTGAACAGTGGAAAGCGCACCATATGGCTCCGCGCCAGGCGGCCTATATCGCCGCGCAGGTGAATGCGCTGCGTCAGGCGCTGGCAGAGAAAAATATCCCGCTAATTTTTCATGAGGTGGCCGACTTTGCCGCCAGCGTCGAAATCGTAAAAACGGTTTGTCAGCAGCACGAGGTGACGCAGCTTTTTTATAACTACCAGTATGAATTCAACGAGCGCCAGCGTGACGCCGCCGTAGAGCGGGTGCTGACGGACACGGTTTGTCAGGGCTTTGATGACAGCGTGATCCTACCTCCCGGCGCGGTGATGACCGGCAATCACGAAATGTATAAAGTTTTTACGCCGTATAAAAATGCCTGGCTGCGGCGCTTAAAAGAGCACATGCCGGAATGCGTGCGTGCTCCTGGGTCACGGAATACTTCGGCGGTAACCGACGCGGCAACCATTCATTTTCAGTATCCCCAGCAGCCCTTTGACCCGGCGCTTTCCCTGCGGATGAAAAGGCAGCTATCGGCCAGCTTCGCCGTTTTTGTCAGGACGGCGCGGGTGAATACGAGGCTCAGCGCGATTTCCCGTCGATTGAAGGCACCAGCCGCCTGTCGGCCTGCCTCGCGGTTGGCGTGCTTTCACCTCGCCAGTGCCTGTACCGTCTGCTGGCGGAACAACCCGAAGCGCTGAACGGCGGCGCGGGTAGCGTCTGGCTGAACGAACTTATCTGGCGCGAGTTTTACCGCCATCTGATGACCTACTTTCCTCGACTTTGCAAACATCGCCCGTTTATCGACTGGACCGATCGCGTGCGCTGGCAAGAACCGTCAGAAGCACTTATCGCCTGGCAGGAAGGGCGTACCGGTTACCCGATTGTGGATGCGGCGATGCGACAGCTTAATGCAACCGGCTGGATGCATAATCGGTTGCGGATGATTGTTGCCAGCTTCCTGGTCAAAGATTTGCTGATCGACTGGCGACAGGGCGAGCAGTATTTTATGTCACAGCTGGTGGACGGCTGCCTGGCGGCTAACAACGGCGGCTGGCAGTGGGCGGCCTCGACGGGAACGGATGCAGCGCCTTATTTTCGAATTTTCAATCCCACCACTCAGGGGGAGCGTTTTGATAAAAGCGGCGCATTTATTCGTCAGTGGCTACCGGAATTAGCCGAGGTTCCGGAGAAGGCGATTCACCAGCCGTGGGTGTGGGCGGAAAAGCAGAAGGTTGAGATTAACTATCCGCGACCCATTGTCGATCACGCTGAGGCGAGGGTAGCAACGCTTGCTGCTTACGAAGCGGCAAAAAAACACGGGATGTGATACTGGAGAATTCCCGGAGTCGGCGCTAGCGCGCCTCTTCCGGGATACAGGTTGTGGTTACGCTTCGGCGGCCAGGCGGCGGGAGCGAACTTTCACCGAATGGTACAGCCAGATAACCAGCACGACGGCGACACAGGCCAGAGCGCCCCAGGTTATCTGATCGAACACGTCAATGTAGGCGTTGATGGAGTAATCCACCGCGCCCGCAGCGTCGAATGAACCCTGAGAGGTCTGGTCGGCGATAATCCCTGCCACGTAGTTTGCCACCGCACCGGAAAGCAACATATAGATGCCGGTCAGCACGCCGGTGACGCCCGGGATCTGGATGCGGGTGATTTGCGACATCGCCACCGGGTCAATAAACAGTTCGGCAAAGCCCATCACCGACAGCCCCAACAGCATCAGCGGCATGGAGGAGTGGCCGTAGCTTGCGGACAAACGTGCGCTCAGGGTCAGAATGCAGAAGCCTGCACTCATCAGGCCAAGGCCTAATGCGTATTTGCCCCACAGACGCAGATCGCGGTTGGTGGTCACTTTTTCTTTGATCAGCCAGGCCAGTACGATACCGCACAGCATCACGGCAAAGGCGTTAACCGACTGGAACATCGCGGTTGGCACTTCATAGCCCAGCACATTACGGTTAACGAAACGGTCGATATAGAGGCTGATGGAGCTGCCGCCCTGCTGAGCAAACGCCCAGAACAGCAGGCTAAAGAAGGTCAGTACGACAATCAGGCGCAGGTCTTTACGTTGTTCGGCGGTTTCGGCACGACGATAAATTTTTGCCAGCACCACCAGACCGATGATTGACGCCACGATCAGCGCATAGACCGACCACTCTTTCCAGAACAGCACGGTAATAAACAGCGGCGCAACCACCAGCAGCACCAGCAGCCAACCCCAGTTGGGCAGCAGGAACTTCTTCGCGCACAGCACTTCTTTGTTCACACCGGCAGTGTGGGCAAAGTGACGACGGCCGCTGATGAAGATAACCAGACCCGCCAGCATACCCACTGCCGCCAGGGTGAAGCCCATGGCCCAGCTATACTGCTCCTGTGCGAAACCACAGGCGATAGGCGCGACGATAGAACCGACGTTACCCGCCGCATAAAGCAGCGAGAAACCGCCGTCACGACGTGGATCGGTAGGTTCGTACAGTTCACCCAGCAGGCAGCTGATGTTGGATTTAAACAGCCCGTAGCCGCAGACGATAATCGCCAGCGACAGATAAAGGAACATCGGCGCCACTTCACTGGCCCCAAGCACCATATGGCCTATGACCATGAGCAGGGCACCCAGCATCACCGCCATCCGGTTGCCGAGCACTTTATCGGCCAGATAGCCGCCAAGAATTGGCGTGACGTAAACCAGTGAACAGTAGGCGCTGAACAGCTCGTAAGCGTGGGTATCGTTGTATTTCAGTTGATTGGTGAGATACAGGATCAGCAGTGCGCGCATGCCGTAGAAACTAAAGTATTCCCAAATTTGCAGCGCGACAACGTAGTAAATTGCCTTAGGCTGCGAATGTGATTTATTCATTACCAATTAGACCTCGAAACCCGGCAACATCACGCTACGCAAGGCTTTGTTTCATTTATGTAATAATACGAGGATAATCGTATTATCTTTGTAATATGCGGTATGGTTGCATAAATATACATGATTTTGGTCACACAAAAACAGACAAATTGTGTTGTTTAAGCACTTATTGCGCGTAATTAAGCGGGTCCGGAAAGAGGTTAACGAATTGTGTATCGACGCAATGCGCTGGGGACGCTATTTTATCCTGTAGTAAAGCATCACTTTTGAAGAGAGCGACGATGAAAAATACCGAACTAGAACAATTGATTAATGAAAAACTCAACGGTGCCGCCTTCAGCGATTACGCCCCTAACGGCCTGCAGGTTGAAGGACGTGAAACGGTGCAGAAAATTGTCACCGGCGTGACCGCCAGCCAGGCGCTGATTGATGAGGCCGTGCGTCAGCAGGCGGATGCGGTGATCGTGCATCATGGCTATTTCTGGAAAGGTGAGTCGCCGGTGATTCGCGGTATGAAACGTAACCGTCTGAAAGCCCTGCTGGAAAACGATATTAATCTCTATGGCTGGCATTTGCCGCTGGACGCGCATCCTGAGCTGGGCAATAACGCGCAGTTGGCACAGCTTCTTGGTATCAACGTGATGGGGGAAATCGAACCGCTGGTGCCTTGGGGTGAGCTGTCGATGCCGGTATCTGGTCTGGAGCTGGCGTCGTGGATTGAAGCCCGTCTGGGGCGTAAACCGCTATGGAGTGGGGATACCGGGCCAGATAAGGTCTCTCGTATTGCCTGGTGTACCGGTGGCGGTCAGGGCTTTATCGACAGCGCAGCTCGTTTTGGCGTCGATGCGTTTATTACCGGTGAAGTGTCAGAACAGACTATTCATTCTGCCCGCGAGCAGGGGCTACACTTTTATGCAGCGGGCCACCATGCCACGGAGCGCGGCGGTATTCGCGCCCTCGGCGAGTGGCTCACTGAAACGACCGATCTGGATGTCACCTTCGTGGACATCCCCAATCCGGCCTGATGATGAGGGAATAAAGTGCAGCGAGCGCGTTGTTATCTGTTAGGTGAAACGGCTGTCGTACTGGAGCTGGAGCCGCCGGTGACGCTGGCGGCGCAGAAACGAGTCTGGCGTTTGGCTCAGCGGGCGGCAAAGTTGCCGGACGTGGTGGACGTCATTCCGGGCATGAATAATATCACGGTCACGCTACGTGACCCGCAGAGCCTGGCGCTGGATGCGATTGAACGTCTTCAGCGCTGGTGGGAAGAGAGCGAAGCCCTGGAGCCTGAATTTCGGGCCATTGATATTCCCGTAATTTACGGCGGTGAACAGGGGCCTGATCTTCCTGAAGTGGCCCACATTAGCGGCCTGACGCCGCGGCAGGTGGTGGAGCTGCACGCATCGGTTGACTACGTCGTGTGGTTCCTCGGCTTCCAGCCGGGTTTTCCGTATCTCGGTGGGCTGCCGGAACCCCTGAGAATGCCACGTCGCGCCGAGCCGCGGTTAAAAGTACCCGCGGGCTCCTTGGGCATCGGTGGCCAGCAAACCGGAATTTATCCACTGTCCACGCCGGGCGGCTGGCAGCTGATTGGCCGCACTTCTTTGCCGCTGTTCTCGCCTAATCGTGAGGAGCCGATTTTACTACGCCCCGGTGATACGGTGCGCTTTGTGCCGCAAAAGGAGGGCGTATGCTGAAGGTGACTCGTGCAGGCATGTATACCTCGGTTCAGGATGCAGGCCGCGAAGGATTACGGCAGTTCGGCGTAAGCCGCTGCGGGGCGTTGGATAAACCGGCGCTGGTAACGGCGAACCTGTTGGTTGGTAATGATGCCAACGCCGCGGCGCTGGAGATAACTCTGGGCATGGCAACCTTCACCTTTGTGCGTGAAGGTTGGTTTGCCCTTACCGGGGCAGGCTGCGAAGCCACGCTCGACGGTGAGGCGGTGTGGAGCGGCTGGCGGCACTGGACGAAAGCCGGGCAGACACTGACGCTCAAGCGTCCGAAGCACGGTATTCGTAGCTATCTGGCGCTGTCTGGCGGCATTGATGTGCCTGCCGTGATGGGCTCACGTAGTACCGATCTTAACGTCGGCGTAGGCGGCTTCGAAGGTCGGTGTTTGCAAGATGGTGATGTGCTGCCATTGGGTCAACCTGTGCGTACGTTCCGCGAGCCACGCGGCGTCAAGCCGCTTATCGCCAGCAACCGTATTCGTGCGCTGCCGGGGCCGGAATATCAGGAGTTTGACGCCACTTCTCAGGAGACCTTCTGGCGATCTCCGTGGCAGTTAAGTCCGCAAAGTAACCGCATGGGTTACCGTCTGAAAGGGCAGCCGCTGGTGCGTGACAACGTTCGCGAGCTGGTATCTCATGGTCTGGTGCTTGGCGTGGTTCAGGTGCCGCATAATGGCCAGCCCATTGTGTTGATGAACGACGCGCAGACCACCGGGGGGTATCCGCGTATTGCCTGCATTATCGAGGCCGACATGTTTCAACTGGCGCAAATCCCGCTCGGACAGCCGATACACTTTATCCAGTGTTCGCTGGAAGAGGCGCTAAAAGCGCGACACGATCAGCAGCGTTATCTGGAACAACTGGCCTGGCGACTGAATGATGACGATTGATCTTAACGCCGACCTCGGTGAAGGCGCGGCTAGCGATGCAGAACTGCTCACGCTGGTGTCATCGGCCAATATAGCCTGCGGCTTTCACGCTGGGGATGCAAGCACGATGCTGACCTGTGTACGTGCCGCGCTGAGAAATGGCGTGGCCGTGGGGGCGCACCCAAGCTTCCCCGACCGGGAAAATTTTGGCCGTACCGCGATGCAGCTACCGCCGGAAACGGTCTATGCCCAGACGTTGTATCAAATCGGTGCGCTGTCGGCGATAGTCCAGGCTGAAGGCGGCGTACTGCGTCACGTGAAGCCGCACGGTATGCTCTATAACCAGGCCGCTAAAGACCCTGCTTTAGCGGACGCTATCGCTAAGGCGGTGTTCGCGGCCAATCCGATGCTTATTCTGGTCGGCCTGGCGGGAAGCGAACTGATTCACGCCGGAACGCGCTACGGACTCGCCACGCGTCAGGAAGTGTTTGCCGACCGCGGCTATCAGTCTGACGGTTCTCTGGTACCCCGCGGCCAGCCGGGCGCGTTGATTAGCGATGAAGACCAGGCGCTGGCGCAAACGCTGGAGATGGTGCAGCGCGGGCGAGTGAGAAGCGTTGACGGTCAGTGGTCCAGGGTAACGGCGGAAACGGTCTGCTTACACGGCGATGGCTCACATGCGCTGGCGTTCGCTCGTCGCTTGCGGCGTGAATTTACGGCGCAGGGTATTCAGATAACGGCATGATGTTGTTAAGCGAGCACTGACAAACCCACTGGTAATTCGGAATTCATCAAGGCTGAAACGGGCGGGTATTGCAGTACACTCTCGGCGGGTGCTTGAGGCTATTTGTCTCAGGCATTAGCCGAAAGGCAGATAGAGAAAAGCCCCAGATAACCTTCAACGTCTTGCAGGACGTTAAACATTAATCTGAGGCCAAATCTAATGCTAGACCCATTAAGGTTAGCCTCTTACCGACCTTCGGGTCAAGGAGTAGCAGGCTATGAAACAGGAAAAGGCGATGGTTATCGCCCTGATTGTTATCTGTATCACTTTCGTTCTGGTGGTGCTGATCACAAGAGAAGATCTCTGCGAGGTACGGCTCCGAACCGGCCACGCGGAGCTCGCTGTCTTCACAGCTTACGAATCTGTTAAGTAAGAGCGCCGGCGGGGAGTCATCCCCGCCTTTTTTCGGTGTTGTTGCTATCCTCATGCACCCGTTCTTGTATTCGACGCGCCGTGTGCGAGCCAAACGTATTATTGATAATATTGTTGCCTTGACGTTTGAAAGGGAGCCATCACTATGCCTGAAGGTCCAGAGATCCGCCGGGCGGCGGACAGCCTGGAAAAGGCGATTCAGGATAAACCGCTGACTGAAGTCTGGTTTGCCTACCCTGAATTATCCTCTTATGCCCCCGATCTGATAGGCCAGCACGTCACCCACGTTGAAACCCGCGGTAAAGCGCTGCTGACCCATTTTTCTGGTGGCCTGACGCTCTACAGCCACAATCAACTCTACGGCGTGTGGCGAGTGGTTAATGCCGGGGAGATGCCAGATACCACGCGGGTGCTGCGGGTAAAATTACAAACCGCGGACAAAGCGATTCTGCTCTACAGCGCTTCTGATATTGAGATGCTGACGCCAGAGCAGGTAAAAACGCACCCGTTTTTACTACGTGTCGGGCCCGATGTGCTTGATATGGCCTTAACGCCGGAGGCGGTAAAAGCGCGGCTGCTGTCGGCAAAATTCCGCAACCGCCAGTTCTCTGGCCTGTTGTTGGATCAGGCGTTTCTTGCGGGGCTGGGTAACTATCTTCGGGTTGAGATCCTCTGGCAGGTGAGATTAACCGGGAATCATAAAGCTTCGCAGCTGGATGAACAGCAGCTTGAGGCGCTGTCGCATGCGCTGCTCGACATTCCTCGGCTCTCCTACAACACGCGCGGGCAGGTGGATGATAACAAGCATCACGGCGCGTTGTTCAGCTTTAAGGTGTTTCATCGCGATGGCGAGGCGTGCGAGCGCTGCGGTGGCATTATTGAGAAGACGATGCTGTCCTCAAGACCGTTTTATTGGTGTCCGGGGTGTCAGCATTAAGCGGTGAGATCTCCCGGGCGAGCGCAGCGACCCCGAGAAAAACGCCCACCACAGCCATAAAAAAAGCGCCCGCAGGCGCTTTTTTACTCTCAAACTCTCGATTACTTCTTGAGGTCTGATTTGAAGTCACGCTGCGTATAGCCAGTGTACAGCTGACGCGGACGCGCAATCTTCATGCCGTCGGTGTGCATTTCGTTCCAGTGCGCAATCCAGCCAATGGTACGCGCCATCGCGAAGATAACGGTAAACATGGACGATGGAATACCCATCGCTTTCAGGATGATACCGGAGTAGAAATCGACGTTCGGATACAGTTTCTTCTCGATGAAGTACGGGTCGTTCAGCGCAATGTGCTCAAGCTCCATCGCCACTTCCAGCAGATCATCTTTAGTGCCCAGTTCTTTCAGCACTTCGTGGCAGGTTTCACGCATCACGGTGGCACGCGGGTCATAGTTCTTGTAGACACGGTGACCGAAGCCCATCAGGCGGAAAGAGTCGTTCTTATCTTTCGCACGACGCACGAATTCAGGGATGTGCTCAACGGAGCTGATCTCTTCGAGCATCTTCAGTGCTGCTTCGTTGGCACCACCGTGTGCTGGCCCCCACAGAGAAGCGATACCGGCCGCGATACACGCGAACGGGTTAGCACCAGAAGAACCGGCGGTACGCACGGTAGAGGTGGATGCGTTCTGCTCGTGGTCAGCATGCAGGATCAGAATACGATCCATCGCGCGTTCCAGGACCGGGTTCACTTCGTAATCTTCGCATGGGGTCGCGAACATCATACGCAGGAAGTTACCGGCGTAGGAGAGGTCGTTGCGTGGATACACAAACGGCTGACCGATGGAATATTTGTAGCACATCGCGGCCATGGTTGGCATTTTCGACAGCAGGCGGAATGCGGCAATTTCGCGATGACGCGGGTTATTCACATCCAGAGAGTCGTGATAGAACGCCGCCAGCGCACCGGTAATCCCGCACATCACCGCCATAGGGTGAGAGTCGCGACGGAACGCATGGAATAAACGGGTGATCTGCTCGTGGATCATGGTGTGGCGAGTTACGGTAGTCGTGAACTCGTCAAATTCAGCCTGGGACGGTTTTTCACCGTACAGCAGGATGTAGCACACTTCGAGATAGTTAGATTCTGTGGCTAACTGATCGATAGGGAAGCCGCGGTGCAGCAAAATCCCTTCGTCGCCATCAATAAAAGTAATCTTAGACTCGCAAGATGCGGTAGAGGTAAAACCAGGGTCAAAGGTAAAAATGCCTTTCGAACCCAGACTACGGATATCAAGAACATCCTGACCGAGCGTGCCTTTTAGCACATCCAGTTCAATAGCAGTATCACCTGATAGAGTGATTTTTGCCTTCGTATCAGCCATTTACGGTCTCCTTAGCGCCTTTTTGCTTAAGACTGCTGGATGCCGGATTTGCAATTCAAAACATATTTCGACGTTGCCAGTTTGTTATTTGGCTCACGGCTCTGCTGTAGAGATGAAGCGAGGGTACAGAGCAAGGGCGCTTGACGGTGCACGTCTAATCTACAGTGAAACAACAGCAAATCAGGGTCTTAGCAATCCGATGATTCAAACCTGTATAACACTAATAACTGTCCTGATAAGTTCGGTCAATACCGTCACACTGTTACATAACTTATTATCAGGTGAAAGAGTGACCCCATAACTTTTGAGCATTATATGCTTTTACAGGTGATGGTTGTAACAATAATGTTTAATATTTGTCAAATCACGTGATTAATTTTTAAAAAATTGTTTTAATCGTGAGCATGATCACTGTTCTGCATAAAACCGGACAAACTATATGTAGGTTAATTGTAATGATTTTGTGAACGGCCTATACTGCCGCCAGGTCTCCGGAATACCCTGCAATCCCGAGCCACCCAGCGTTTTAACGTGTCGATTTAGCATCTGTGAGCAGATTTAACCATGACGCGAAGTTATAGAAAGGACGCTGCTTGACCCGCCTGCGGACCGGAGGAAGGAAATAATAAGAACAGCATGTGGGCGTTATTCATGATAAGAAATGTGAAAAAACAAAGACCTGTCAATCTGGATTTGACAACAATCCGGTTCCCAATAACAGCGATAGCGTCCATTCTCCATCGCGTATCCGGTGTGATCACGTTTGTGGCGGTCGGTATTTTGCTATGGCTGCTGGGCACCAGTCTCTCCTCCCCGGAAGGCTTCCTGACCGCTTCCTCTATTATGAGCAGCTTCTTCGTTAAATTCATTATGTGGGGCATCCTTACTGCGCTGGCGTATCACGCTGTCGTAGGTATTCGTCACGTGTTAATGGATTTCGGTTATATCGAAGAAACCCTCGAAGCCGGTCAGCGCTCTGCGAAAATTTCTTTTGTTATTACTGTCGTGCTTTCAATTCTTGCAGGAGTCCTCGTATGGTAAGCAACGCCTCAGCATTAGGACGCAACGGCGTACATGACTTCATCCTCGTTCGCGCCACCGCTATTGTCCTGACTCTGTACATCATCTACATGGTGGGTTTTTTTGCGATTCACGGTGAAGTCACCTGGGAAATCTGGAGCGGTTTCTTTGCCTCTGCGTTCACTAAAGTGTTCACCCTGCTGGCTCTGTTTTCTATCTTGATTCATGCCTGGATCGGCATGTGGCAGGTGTTGACCGACTACGTTAAACCACTGGCTCTGCGCCTGACGCTGCAACTGGTTATTGTTGTGGCCCTGCTGGTTTACGTTATCTATGGATTTGTTGTGGTGTGGGGTGTGTGATGAAACTGCCAGTCAGAGAATTTGATGCTGTTGTGATTGGTGCCGGTGGCGCAGGTATGCGCGCGGCGCTGCAAATTTCCCAAAGCGGCCAGACTTGTGCGCTGCTGTCTAAAGTGTTCCCAACCCGTTCCCATACCGTATCTGCGCAAGGTGGTATCACCGTTGCGCTCGGTAATACCCATGAAGATAACTGGGAATGGCACATGTACGACACCGTAAAAGGGTCGGACTACATCGGTGACCAGGACGCTATTGAATACATGTGTAAGACCGGGCCGGAAGCGATTCTGGAACTGGACCACATGGGGCTGCCGTTCTCCCGTCTGGAGAATGGGACCATCTATCAACGTCCGTTTGGCGGTCAGTCGAAAAACTTCGGCGGCGAGCAGGCGGCACGTACCGCAGCGGCGGCTGACCGTACCGGTCACGCACTGCTGCACACGCTTTATCAACAGAATTTGAAAAACCACACCACTATTTTCTCCGAGTGGTATGCGCTGGACCTGGTGAAAAATGCCGATGGTGCCGTTGTGGGTTGTACCGCACTGTGCATCGAAACCGGTGAAGTGGTTTACTTCAAAGCGCGCGCAACCGTGCTGGCAACCGGCGGGGCAGGGCGTATTTATCAGTCCACCACTAACGCCCACATCAATACCGGTGACGGCGTTGGTATGGCTATTCGCGCCGGTGTTCCGGTGCAGGATATGGAAATGTGGCAGTTCCACCCAACCGGTATCGCCGGCGCGGGCGTTCTGGTGACAGAAGGCTGCCGTGGTGAAGGTGGTTACCTGCTGAACAAACACGGTGAGCGCTTCATGGAGCGTTATGCGCCGAATGCGAAAGACCTGGCGGGTCGTGACGTGGTGGCGCGCTCCATCATGATCGAAATCCGTGAAGGTCGTGGCTGTGACGGCCCATGGGGTCCACACGCCAAGCTGAAGCTGGATCACCTGGGTAAAGAGGTGCTGGAATCCCGTCTGCCGGGCATTCTGGAGCTGTCTCGTACCTTCGCACACGTTGACCCGGTTAAAGAACCTATTCCGGTTATCCCAACCTGCCACTACATGATGGGCGGTATTCCGACCAAAGTAAGCGGTCAGGCGCTGACCGTGAACGAGCAGGGCGAAGATGTAGTGATTCCTGGCCTGTTCGCAGTAGGTGAAATTGCCTGCGTATCCGTTCACGGTGCAAACCGTCTGGGCGGTAACTCGCTGCTTGACCTGGTGGTCTTTGGCCGCGCTGTGGGCCTGCATCTGCAAGAGTCTATCGCCGAGCAGGGCGTACTGCGTGATGCGACCGAAGAAGAAATCGACGCTTCTCTGGAACGTCTGAATCGCTGGAACGGTAACCGTGACGGTGAAGATCCGGTCGAAATTCGCAAAGCGCTACAGGAATGTATGCAGCATAACTTCTCGGTATTCCGTGAAGGCGATGCGATGGCCAAAGGTCTTGAGCAACTGAAAGCGATTCGCGAGCGTCTGAAAAATGCCCGTCTTGATGACACCTCAAGCGAATTCAACACTCAGCGCGTTGAGTGTCTGGAGCTGGATAACCTGATGGAAACGGCTTACGCCACCGCGGTGTCTGCAAACTTCCGTACCGAAAGCCGTGGCGCACACAGCCGCTTCGACTTCCCGGATCGTGATGATGAAAACTGGCTGTGCCACTCCCTGTATCTGCCAGAGTCGGAATCCATGACGCGTCGTAGCGTCAATATGGAACCGAAACTGCGTCCGGCATTCCCGCCGAAGATTCGTACTTATTAATGCGGAGACAGGAATATGAAACTCGAGTTTTCAGTTTATCGTTATAACCCGGACGTTGACGATGCTCCGCGCATGCAGGATTACACCCTGGAAGCGGAAGAAGGTCGCGACATGATGCTGCTGGATGCATTGATGCAGCTGAAAGAAAAAGATCCAAGCCTGTCGTTCCGCCGCTCCTGCCGTGAAGGGGTTTGTGGTTCTGACGGTCTGAACATGAACGGGAAAAACGGTCTGGCATGCATCACGCCGATCTCCGCGCTGAATCAGCCGGGTAAGAAAATTGTTATCCGTCCGCTGCCTGGATTGCCGGTTATCCGCGATTTGGTGGTAGACATGGGGCAATTCTACGCACAGTATGAGAAGATTAAGCCTTACTTGTTGAATAATGGGCAAAATCCTCCGGCTCGTGAGCATCTGCAGATGCCAGAGCAGCGTGAGAAACTCGATGGCCTGTACGAGTGTATTCTCTGTGCATGCTGTTCGACCTCTTGCCCATCATTCTGGTGGAACCCGGACAAGTTTATCGGCCCGGCAGGCCTGCTGGCTGCGTATCGCTTCTTAATTGATAGCCGTGATACCGAAACCGACAGCCGCCTGGAAGGGTTAAGTGACGCTTTCAGCGTATTCCGCTGCCATAGCATCATGAACTGCGTCAGTGTATGTCCGAAAGGTCTGAACCCGACGCGCGCCATCGGTCACATTAAGTCGATGCTGCTGCAACGTAGTGCGTAAGTAGTCATTGTTGCCGGATGGCGACGTACCGTCTTATCCGGCCTACATCCCCCGTAGGCCTGATAAGCGAAGCGCCATCAGGCAACAAAAATGCAGGAAACCTTTAAAAACTGTCAAATCTGCTTTCTCTCATGAGAAAGGGTGAGCGCAAAGCGCTTAAGACAGTTTCTAAAGGTTCCTTCGCGGGCCAGTGCAAATACAAGAGCTCGCAAGTGAACCCTGGGACGTGTGCTATACCGGCGTACGTCGTAGTTATCCACGGCGAAATAAGCATAAGATGCTTAAGGGATCACGATGCAGAACGGCGCAATGAAAGCCTGGCTGGACTCTTCTTACCTCTCTGGCGCGAACCAGAGCTGGATAGAACAGCTCTATGAAGACTTCTTAACCGATCCTGACTCTGTCGACGCTCACTGGCGTTCAATGTTCCAGCAGTTACCTGGTACCGGAGTCAAACCGGATCAATTTCATTCCAAAACACGTGATTATTTCCGTCGTCTGGCGAAGGATGCCTCACGTTACTCTTCTTCGATTTCCGACCCTGACACGAATGCGAAGCAGGTTAAAGTCCTGCAGCTTATCAACGCTTATCGCTTCCGTGGTCACCAGAACGCGATCCTCGATCCGCTGGGACTGTGGCAGCAGGATAAAGTGGCTGATTTAGATCCCGCTTTCCACGATCTGACTGAGGCCGACTTCCAGGAGAGCTTTAACGTAGGTTCTTTCGCCATCGGCAAAGACACGATGAAGCTCGGCGATCTGATTGATGCTCTCAAACAGACCTACTGCGGCCACATCGGCGCGGAATACATGCATATCACGAACACCGAAGAGAAACGTTGGATCCAACAGCGTTTTGAAGCGGGGCATGCGACCTTTAGCGCAGAAGAGAAAAAACGCTTCCTGAGCGAACTGACTGCGGCAGAAGGTCTGGAACGCTACCTGGGCGCGAAATTCCCAGGGGCAAAACGCTTCTCGCTGGAAGGCGGCGATGCGCTGGTACCGATGCTCAAAGAGATGATCCGCCATGCGGGTAAGAGCGGTACGCGTGAAGTGGTGCTGGGTATGGCGCACCGCGGTCGTCTGAACGTGCTGATCAACGTTCTGGGTAAACAGTCCCAGGAGCTGTTTGACGAGTTCTCCGGCAAGCATAAAGAACACCTCGGCACCGGTGACGTGAAGTACCACATGGGCTTCTCCTCCGACATCGAAACCGAAGGCGGCCTGGTTCACCTGGCGCTGGCGTTTAACCCGTCACACCTCGAAATCGTGAGCCCGGTGGTTATTGGTTCCGTGCGTGCGCGTCTGGACCGTCTGGACGAGCCAAGCAGCAATAAAGTTCTGCCGATTACCATCCACGGCGACGCCGCGGTAACCGGTCAGGGCGTGGTTCAGGAAACCCTGAACATGTCCAAAGCGCGTGGTTACGAAGTGGGCGGTACCGTTCGCATCGTTATCAACAACCAGGTGGGCTTCACTACGTCTAACCCACTGGATGCGCGTTCAACCCCATATTGCACCGATATCGGTAAGATGGTGATGGCACCAATCTTCCACGTGAATGCGGATGACCCGGAAGCCGTTGCTTTCGTCACCCGTCTGGCGCTGGACTTCCGTAACACCTTTAAACGCGATGTGTTCATCGACCTGGTGTGCTACCGCCGTCACGGCCATAACGAAGCCGACGAGCCAAGCGCAACCCAGCCGCTGATGTATCAGAAAATCAAAAAGCATCCGACCCCGCGTAAAATCTATGCTGACAAGCTGGAAGCGGACAAAGTCGCGACGCTGGAAGATGCCACTGAGATGGTCAACCTGTATCGCGACGCGCTGGACGCGGGCGAATGCGTGGTGAAAGAGTGGCGTCCGATGAACCTGCACTCCTTTACCTGGTCGCCATACCTCAACCATGAGTGGGACGAAAGCTACCCGAACAAAGTTGAGATGAAGCGCCTGCAGGAGTTGGCTACCCGTATCAGTACCGTACCAGAAGCCATCGAAATGCAATCTCGCGTAGCGAAAATCTACGGCGACCGTCAGGCGATGGCGGCGGGCGAGAAGCTGTTCGATTGGGGCGGCGCGGAAAACCTGGCGTACGCCACGCTGGTCGATGAAGGCATTCCAGTCCGTCTGTCCGGCGAAGACGCTGGTCGCGGCACCTTCTTCCACCGTCACGCGGTAATTCATAACCAGTCTAACGGTTCTACCTACACTCCGCTGCAGCACGTGCATAACGGGCAGGGCGTATTTAAGGTGTGGGACTCCGTACTGTCTGAAGAAGCGGTTCTGGCATTCGAATACGGTTACGCGACGGCTGAGCCGCGCACGCTGACCATCTGGGAAGCGCAGTTCGGCGACTTCGCCAACGGTGCGCAGGTGGTTATCGACCAGTTCATCTCCTCCGGCGAGCAGAAATGGGGCCGTATGTGCGGTCTGGTTATGCTGCTGCCACACGGTTATGAAGGTCAGGGTCCGGAGCACTCTTCCGCGCGTCTGGAGCGCTATTTGCAGCTTTGCGCACAGCAGAACATGCAGGTTTGCGTACCGTCTACCCCGGCACAGGTTTATCACATGCTGCGTCGTCAGGCGCTGCGCGGGATGCGCCGTCCGCTGGTGGTGATGTCACCGAAATCTCTGCTGCGCCACCCGCTGGCGGTCTCTACGCTGGACGAGCTGGCAAACGGCACCTTTATGCCGGCCATCGGTGAGATTGACGAACTGGATCCGCAAAGCGTGAAACGCGTGGTGCTGTGCTCTGGTAAGGTTTACTACGACCTGCTGGAACAGCGTCGCAAGAACGATCAGAAAGATGTCGCTATCGTGCGTATCGAACAGCTGTATCCGTTCCCGCACCAGGCGGTACAAGAAGTATTGAAATCTTATGCTCACGTGCATGATTTTGTCTGGTGCCAGGAAGAGCCGCTTAACCAGGGTGCTTGGTACTGCAGCCAACATCATTTCCGTGATGTGATTCCATTTGGTGCTGGTCTGCGTTACGCAGGTCGCCCAGCCTCCGCCTCACCGGCGGTAGGGTATATGTCCGTTCACCAGAAGCAGCAACAAGATCTGGTCAATGACGCGCTGAACGTCGATTAATTAAGGATACAAAATGAGTAGCGTAGATATTCTGGTCCCTGACCTGCCTGAATCCGTAGCAGATGCGACCGTGGCCACCTGGCATAAAAAACCGGGCGATGCGGTAGTTCGTGATGAGGTGCTGGTAGAAATCGAAACTGACAAAGTGGTACTGGAAGTACCGGCGTCGGCGGATGGCATTCTGGATGCCGTTCTGGAAGATGAAGGTACTACCGTCACCTCCCGTCAAATCCTGGGTCGCCTGCGTGAAGGCAACAGCGGTGGTAAAGAAACCAGCGCTAAAACTGAAAGCAAAGAGTCTACTCCGGCTCAGCGCCAACAGGCCTCACTCGAAGAGCAGAATAACGATGCGCTGAGCCCGGCGATTCGTCGCCTGCTGGCTGAGCACAATCTGGATGCCAGCGCGATTAAAGGCACTGGTGTTGGCGGTCGTCTGACCCGTGAAGACGTTGAGAAACACCTGGCGAAAGCACCGGCGAAAGCCGCTGCTGCACCGGCTGCGGCAGCCGCAGCGCCGGTTGCTCCGCTGGCAGGTCGCTCCGAGAAACGTGTTCCGATGACCCGTCTGCGTAAGCGCGTAGCCGAGCGTCTGCTGGAAGCGAAAAACTCTACCGCGATGCTGACGACCTTCAACGAAGTTAACATGAAACCAATCATGGACCTGCGTAAGCAGTACGGTGATGCGTTTGAAAAACGTCACGGTATCCGTCTGGGCTTCATGTCCTTCTACGTGAAGGCGGTAGTCGAAGCGCTGAAACGCTACCCAGAAGTGAACGCGTCTATCGATGGTGAAGACGTGGTTTATCACAATTACTTCGATGTGAGCATGGCGGTTTCTACGCCACGTGGCCTGGTGACTCCAGTACTGCGTGACGTTGATGCGCTCGGCATGGCTGACATTGAGAAGAACATTAAAGAGCTGGCGCTGAAAGGCCGCGACGGCAAACTGACTGTAGAAGACCTGACCGGCGGTAACTTTACCATTACCAACGGCGGCGTTTTCGGCTCCCTGATGTCTACCCCGATTATCAACCCGCCTCAGAGCGCGATCCTGGGTATGCACGCCATTAAAGACCGTCCGATGGCGGTTGATGGCAAAGTGGAAATTCTGCCGATGATGTACCTGGCACTGTCCTATGACCACCGTCTGATCGATGGGCGCGAGTCTGTAGGCTTCCTGGTGGCAATTAAAGAGCTGTTAGAAGATCCAACCCGTCTTCTGCTGGACGTGTAGTAAAGAGTCGCCCGAGCGTTGTTCCGCTCGGGCTATCTGAACGAAAAAATCCAGATAACAACTCAACAACATTTTATAGGATGGATAGAACACATGAACTTACATGAATATCAGGCAAAACAACTCTTTGCCCGCTATGGCTTACCGGCTCCGGTGGGTTATGCCTGTACTACTCCGCGTGAAGCAGAAGAAGCCGCTTCAAAAATCGGCGCTGGCCCGTGGGTAGTGAAATGTCAGGTTCACGCTGGTGGCCGCGGTAAAGCGGGCGGTGTGAAGGTCGTAAACTCTAAAGAAGACATTCGCGCTTTTGCAGAGCATTGGCTGGGTAAACGCCTGGTAACGTACCAGACGGATGCACATGGCCAGCCGGTTAACCAGATTCTGGTTGAAGCCGCGACCGACATCGGTAAAGAACTGTATCTGGGCGCGGTTGTTGACCGTAGCTCCCGTCGCGTGGTCTTCATGGCCTCTACCGAAGGCGGCGTAGAAATTGAAAAAGTAGCGGAAGAAACCCCGCACCTGATCCACAAAGTAGCGCTGGATCCGCTGGCAGGTCCAATGCCTTACCAGGGTCGCGAACTGGCGTTCAAACTGGGTCTGGAAGGTAAACAGGTTCAGCAGTTCACTAAGATCTTTATGGGTCTGGCGACCATTTTCCTCGAGCGCGACCTGGCGCTTATCGAAATCAACCCGCTGGTTGTGACCAAGCAGGGTGACCTTATCTGCCTCGACGGCAAACTGGGTGCTGACGGCAACGCGCTGTTCCGTCAGGCTGACCTGCGCGAAATGCGTGACCAGTCTCAGGAAGACCCGCGTGAAGCGCAGGCTGCACAGTGGGAACTGAACTACGTTGCGCTTGATGGCAACATCGGTTGCATGGTTAACGGTGCGGGCCTGGCAATGGGCACCATGGACATCGTTAAACTGCACGGCGGCGAACCAGCGAACTTCCTGGACGTTGGCGGCGGCGCAACCAAAGAGCGCGTGACCGAAGCGTTCAAAATCATCCTCTCTGATGACAATGTTAAAGCCGTTCTGGTTAACATCTTCGGCGGTATCGTACGTTGCGACCTGATCGCTGACGGTATCATCGGCGCGGTAGCAGAAGTGGGCGTTAACGTCCCGGTGGTTGTTCGTCTGGAAGGCAACAACGCGGAACTCGGCGCGAAGAAACTGGCTGACAGCGGCCTGAATATTATTGCAGCGAAAAGTCTGACGGACGCAGCACAGCAGGTTGTTGCCGCAGTGGAGGGGAAATAATGTCCATTTTAATCGATAAAAACACCAAGGTTATCTGCCAGGGCTTCACCGGTAGCCAGGGTTCTTTCCACTCCGAACAAGCGATTGCTTACGGTACGCAGATGGTTGGCGGCGTAACGCCAGGCAAAGGCGGTACCACTCATCTGGGCCTGCCGGTGTTCAACACCGTGCGTGAAGCGGTAGAAGCGACGGGCGCAACCGCAACCGTTATCTACGTTCCAGCACCGTTCTGCAAAGACTCCATTCTGGAAGCTATCGATGCAGGCATTAAGCTTATCATCACCATTACCGAAGGTATCCCTACGCTGGATATGCTGACCGTGAAGGTGAAACTGGATGAAGCCGGTGTGCGCATGATTGGCCCGAACTGTCCAGGCGTTATCACCCCAGGCGAATGCAAAATCGGCATCATGCCGGGTCACATTCATAAACCAGGTAAAGTGGGTATCGTCTCCCGTTCCGGCACCCTGACTTACGAAGCGGTTAAACAGACCACTGACTACGGTTTCGGCCAGTCCACCTGTGTGGGCATCGGCGGTGACCCGATCCCAGGTTCTAACTTCATCGACATCCTGAAGCTGTTCCAGGAAGATCCGCAGACCGAAGCGATTGTTATGATCGGTGAAATCGGCGGTAGCGCAGAAGAAGAAGCAGCCGCTTATATCAAAGATCACGTGACCAAGCCGGTTGTTGGCTACATCGCGGGTGTTACCGCGCCGAAAGGCAAGCGTATGGGCCACGCTGGTGCCATCATTGCCGGTGGTAAAGGTACCGCTGATGAGAAATTTGCTGCACTGGAAGCCGCTGGCGTGAAGACCGTTCGCAGCCTGGCTGACATCGGTGAAGCGCTGAAGTCCGTCATTAAGTAATCCTCTCTGCTCCCTCACCGAATTCCCGCTGCATACAGGGAAAAGAGGGAGCCTTATATGTCTAGTTTCGACATGGTTGGCCGCCCCTGGGTGGCCTTTTTTTTATCATGTTCTCCCGCCCTGAATGTTGCGCCGTTGATTTTATCTGCCATCGTCTTTATTGCTCGTTTTTTGCGCAAGCAATAGCGAGGAAAAATTATTCGTCAACAGTGGAAATCCGTTTAGATATCGGTAAATGTTAATTTATTAATATTTAAAGTAAATGAAATGTTATTTGCGTCATGCTGCAATGTTTGATGTGGAAAAAAATGACGGACGGTCTACTTTGAACTATACGGGCGATTTTACGTTATTCAGGTTTCTCGAGGTTAAATTCAATTACCTCTAAGTCCAATTTCACTTCAATTGATAACCATCAAAGTCAAATCGAAAACACATTGTTAACATTTTGTTCATCATAATATTCAATTAAAAACATAATTAACAATCTCACGTTAAGTTGATTTAAATCAATATGTAATCTCTGGCTATAAGCGACTAAAACGGCTAAATTGTTGTGGATCAAATTGGCCTAAAACAGTGTGATTCGCTATAAATTGATCACCGTCGAAAAACGTAAAACTTCTCCAATAAAAACCTGTTTATTGTAAGGGTTTTACAGCGTAATATATTTTAGGGATCAATTGAGTTTTTTATTAACACGTTTGTAACTTTCACTTATTGCTGTTTCCGCTGTTCACCAAGGGGCGGCAGTAGGGAAGGGGACAAATCAATTTGTATTGGGGCATGTGTTTGAATCCCGGTCTACGGGTTCATTCTCGGAGTCTTCATGCGATGAGCAAGGAGTCATGATGTTAGATATAGTCGAACTGTCGCGCTTACAGTTTGCCTTGACCGCGATGTACCACTTCCTGTTTGTTCCGCTAACGCTCGGTATGGCGTTCCTGCTGGCAATCATGGAAACGGTCTACGTCCTTTCCGGCAAACAGATTTATAAAGATATGACCAAGTTCTGGGGCAAGTTGTTTGGTATCAACTTTGCGCTGGGTGTGGCTACCGGTCTGACCATGGAGTTCCAGTTCGGGACTAACTGGTCGTACTATTCCCACTACGTGGGCGATATTTTCGGTGCGCCGCTGGCCATCGAAGGTCTGATGGCCTTCTTCCTCGAATCTACCTTTGTAGGTCTGTTCTTCTTCGGTTGGGATCGTCTGGGTAAAGTCCAGCACATGGCGGTGACCTGGCTGGTAGCCCTGGGCTCCAACCTGTCAGCACTGTGGATCCTCGTCGCGAACGGCTGGATGCAAAACCCGATTGCGTCGGATTTCAACTTCGAAACCATGCGTATGGAAATGGTCAGCTTCTCTGAGCTGGTCCTGAACCCGGTCGCACAGGTGAAATTCGTCCATACCGTGGCATCTGGCTACGTCTGCGGCGCGATGTTCGTCCTCGGCATCAGCTCCTACTATATGCTGCGCGGTCGTGACTTCGCCTTCGCTAAGCGTTCCTTTGCGATCGCAGCCAGCTTCGGCATGGCGGCTATCCTCTCCGTTATCGTTCTGGGTGATGAGTCCGGTTACGAAATGGGTGACGTTCAGAAAACCAAACTGGCTGCGATTGAAGCCGAATGGGAAACGCAGCCGGCACCGGCCGCCTTTACTCTGTTTGGTATTCCTGACCAGGATGCGCAGGAAAACCACTTCGCCATTCAAATTCCTTACGCGCTGGGCATCATCGCGACCCGCTCTGTTGATAAACAGGTTACCGGTCTGAAAGATCTGATGGTTCAGCACGAAGAACGTATCCGTAACGGTATGAAGGCTTACTCGCTGCTCGAACAGCTGCGTGGCGGCTCTACTGACCAGGCCGTTCGCGATCAGTTTAACAACGTGAAGAAAGACCTGGGTTACGGCCTGCTGCTGAAGCGCTATACGCCAAACGTATCTGATGCGACCGAAGCGCAAATTCAGATGGCAACCAAAGATTCTATCCCACGCGTTGCGCCGCTGTACTTCGCGTTCCGTATCATGGTGGGCTGCGGCATCTTGATGCTGCTGATTATCGCTACCTCCTTCTGGACGGTTATTCGTAACAAAATCGGCGAGAAAAAATGGCTGCTGCGCACCGCGCTGTATGCGATTCCGCTGCCATGGATTGCTATCGAATCCGGCTGGTTTGTAGCGGAATACGGCCGTCAACCGTGGGCGATTGGTGAGGTACTGCCAACGGCAGTGGCTAACTCCAGCCTGACCGCGGGCGACCTGATCTTCTCGATGTTGCTGATTTGCGGCCTGTACACCCTGTTCCTCGTGGCGGAGCTGTACCTGATGTTCAAATTTGCTCGCCGTGGACCTAGCAGCCTGAAAACCGGTCGTTACCACTATGAGCAGCCTACCGCTCAGCCGGCACGCTAAGACAGGAGTCGTCAAATGATCGATTATGAAGTATTGCGTTTTATCTGGTGGCTACTGATTGGCATTCTGCTGATTGGTTTTGCCGTCGCCGATGGCTTCGACATGGGGGTGGGCATGCTCACCCGTTTCCTCGGTCGTAACGACACCGAGCGTCGAATCATGATTAACTCCATCGCTCCGCACTGGGACGGTAACCAGGTGTGGCTCATCACCGCCGGTGGCGCACTGTTCGCCGCATGGCCGATGGTGTATGCCGCTGCCTTCTCCGGCTTCTATGTGGCGATGATCCTGGTGCTGGCATCCTTGTTCTTCCGTCCGGTCGGTTTTGACTACCGTTCTAAGATTGAAGACACCCGCTGGCGCAACATGTGGGACTGGGGCATCTTCATCGGTAGCTTTGTGCCGCCGCTGGTGATTGGCGTTGCGTTCGGTAACCTGCTGCAGGGCGTACCGTTCCACGTCGATGAATATATGCGCCTGTACTACACCGGTAACTTCTTCCAGCTGCTGAACCCGTTTGGTCTGCTGGCAGGTATTGTCAGCGTTGCGATGATCCTGACTCAGGGCGCGACCTACCTGCAGATGCGTACCGTGGGCGAACTGCACCTGCGCACCCGCAACGTCTCTATGGTGACGGCGCTGGTCACTCTGGTGTGCTTCGCACTGGCAGGCGTCTGGGTTTACTACGGCATCGATGGCTACGTGGTGAAATCGGTTCTGGATCATTCCGGCCCGTCTAACCCACTGACCAAAGAAGTGGCGCGTGAAGCCGGTGCATGGATGGTGAACTTTAACAATATGCCAGCGCTGTGGGCGATTCCTGCTCTGGGCGTCGTGCTGCCACTGCTGACCATCCTGACCACTAAGGCGGATAAAGGCGCGTGGGCGTTCCTGTTCTCCTCACTGACGCTAGCGTGCATCATCCTGACCGCCGGTATTGCCATGTTCCCGTTCATTATGCCTTCCAGCACAATGATGAGCGCGAGCCTGACGATGTGGGATGCGACATCCAGCCAGATGACGCTGAATCTGATGACCTACGTAGCCGCTGTCTTCGTACCGATTATTCTGGCCTACACCACCTGGTGTTACTGGAAAATGTTCGGTCGTATTACGAAAGAAGATATCGAACGTAACACCCACTCTCTGTACTAAGTAAGGAGCTGAATATGTGGTATTTCGCATGGATTTTGGGAACGCTTCTTGCCTGTGCATTCGGCGTTATCACCGCGCTGGCGTTAGAGCACGTCGAAGCGACCAAAGCGGGTGAAGAAAAGCACTGATGAAAAATGTTATCGCAATGTTGTACGCGATAATGGATAAGCGCCCCTTGCGGGCGCTTTCCCTTGTGATGGCCCTGCTGCTGGCAGGCTGCATTTTCTGGGACCCGACGCGCTTTGCGGCGAAGACCAGTGAACTGGAAATCTGGCATGGTTTCCTGTTGATGTGGTCAGTGTGCGCGGGGGTGATCCATGGGGTAGGGTTCCGCCTACGCACGGTTCACTGGCAGGGGATTTTTTGTCCGCTTATCGCCGATCTGGTACTGCTGGCTGGTTTGATTTTCTTCTTCTATCGTTGAAAATTATCGCCTGATGATAATGGGCTTGCATAAGCCCATAAAAATTTACTCTCCGTTTACTTCCCCCCATTCCAAACCATCTTTCCCGCGCGTATAGTAGCGAAGTTCAAAAACCCAAAAATTTTTTGCATTACTGGGATGTAAAGTGAATACAACGCTGTTTCGATGGCCGGTTCGGGTCTATTACGAAGATACCGATGCTGGTGGTGTGGTTTACCATGCCAGCTATGTCGCTTTCTATGAAAGAGCACGCACAGAGATGCTGCGTCACCATCACTTCAGTCAGCAGGTGCTGTTGGCTGAGCGGGTGGCCTTTGTCGTGCGTAAAATGACGCTGGAGTATTTTGCGGCTGCCCGACTCGACGATATGCTCGAAGTCCAGACAGAAATTACATCAATGCGTGGTACCTCCATGGTATTCACGCAGCGAATAGTCAACGCTGAGAATAAGGTTCTGAATGAAGCAGAAGTCCTGATTGTCTGTGTTGATCCACTCATCATGAAGCCTCGTGCGCTTCCCAAGTCTATTGTCGCGGAGTTTAAGCAGTGACTGACATGAACATCCTTGATTTGTTCCTGAAGGCTAGCCTTCTGGTTAAACTTATCATGTTGATTTTGATTGGTTTTTCAATCGCCTCCTGGGCCATCATCATCCAGAGAACGCGCATCCTTAACGCGGCAACCCGCGAGGCTGAAGCGTTTGAAGATAAGTTCTGGTCAGGCATCGAGCTGTCTCGCCTGTATCAGGAGAGCCAGGGACGTCGTGAAAACCTCGCGGGATCGGAACAGATCTTCTACAGCGGTTTTAAAGAGTTTGCGCGCTTACACCGTGCGAACAGCCATGCGCCGGAAGCGATTGTGGAAGGGGCCTCGCGTGCGATGCGTATTTCTATGAACCGTGAACTGGAAACGCTGGAAACGCATATCCCGTTCCTCGGCACCGTAGGTTCTATCAGCCCGTATATCGGTCTGTTTGGTACCGTCTGGGGGATCATGCACGCCTTTATCGCGCTGGGCGCGGTAAAACAGGCTACGCTGCAGATGGTTGCACCAGGGATCGCGGAAGCGCTGATCGCCACCGCTATCGGTCTGTTTGCGGCAATTCCAGCGGTTATGGCGTACAACCGTCTGAACCAACGCGTGAACAAACTGGAACTGAACTACGACAACTTTATGGAAGAGTTCACCGCCATTCTGCACCGTCAGGCCTTTACCGTCAGCGAGAGCAACAAGGGGTAAGCCATGGCCAGAGCACGTGGACGCGGGCGTCGCGAACTGAAGTCCGAAATTAACATCGTTCCGCTGCTGGATGTGTTGTTGGTGCTGCTGCTGATCTTTATGGCGACAGCGCCGATCATTACGCAGAGCGTGGAAGTGGATCTCCCTGATGCAACAGAATCTCAGGCGGTAAGCAGCAATGATGAGCCGCCAGTCATCGTTGAAGTGTCCGGTGTCGGACAATACAGCGTGAACGTCGGTCAGGAGAAGATGCCGCAACTGCCACCTGAACAGGTTGTTGCAGAAGCGCAGCGCCGGTTACAGGCGAATCCGAAAACGGTCTTCTTAATTGGGGGCGCGAAAGACGTGCCTTACGATGAAATAATTAAAGCGCTTAACCTGTTACACAGCGCTGGGGTGAAATCGGTCGGGTTGATGACCCAGCCAATTTAACCAGCAAGATGCCGCACACACGCGGAAGGTACGGGCCGGGTACGGCCTGTTCTTTGCGTTGTAGAGTAACGGGTGAACAGTTTTTGGGAACCGAGAGTGTCAAAGGCAACCGAACAAAACGACAAGCTTAAACGAGCGATAATTATTTCAGCAGTGCTGCACGTCATTTTGTTTGCGGCGCTGATCTGGAGCTCGTTTGATGAACATATAGAGGCTTCTGCGGGCGGCGGTGGCGGTTCGTCCATCGATGCCGTCATGGTCGATCCCGGCGCGGTCGTTGAGAACTATAATCGTCAACAGCAGCAGCAATCCAGCTCAAAACGTGCGCAAGAGCAACGTGAAAAGCAGGCTCAGCAGCAGGCTGAAGAGTTACGTGAAAAACAGGCTGCGGAACAGGAACGCTTAAAAGCGCTGGAGAAAGAGCGTTTGCAGGCGCAGCAAGCGGCTAAAGAAGCTCAGGAACAGCAGAAACAGGCTGAAGAAGCTGCCGCGAAAGCAGCAGCTGATGCAAAAGCGAAGGCAGATGCTCAGGCGAAAGCCGCGGCTGATGCGGCGGTGAAAGCGGCCGCTGATGCGAAAGCAAAAGCTGATGCTCAGGCTAAAGTTGCGGCGGAGGCAGCGAAGAAAGCCGCTGCCGATGCGCAGAAAAAAGCAGAAGCGGAAGCGGCGAAAGCTGCAGCCGATGCTAAAAAGGTAGCTGAAGCTGCCGCCGCGAAAGCGGCTGCGGATGCCGAGAAGAAAGCGGCAGCCGAAGCAGCGAAGAAAGCAGCTGCTGAAAAAGCCGCGGAAGAAAAAGCTGCCGCTGCCGCCGAGAAGGCTGCTGCTGCCGCTGAAAAAGCCGCTGCCGATAAGGCCGCCGCCGCTGCTAAAGCGGCTGCAGATAAGAAAGCTGCAGCGGCTGAAAAAGCCGCAGCGGACAAGAAAGCAGCAGCTGAAAAAGCGGCCGCCGCGAAAAAAGCTGCTGCTGAGAAAGCCGCTGCTTCTTCCGGCGTAGATGACCTGCTGGGTGACCTTAGCTCTGGTAAGAATGCACCGAAAACCGGCGGCGGAGCGAAAGGTAACAATGCTTCCGCAGCGGGGAGTGGTAATACTAAAAATAATGGCGCGTCAGGCGCGGATATCAGCAACTATGCTGGGCAGATTAAATCTGCCATTGAGAGCAAGTTCTACGACGCATCATCCTATGCAGGCAAAACCTGTACGTTGCGTATAAAACTCGCCTCAGACGGCCTGTTGCTGGACATTCAGTCTGAGGGTGGCGATCCCGCACTTTGTCAGGCCGCACTTGCTGCAGCCCGTCAGGCGAAGATTCCAAAACCACCGAGCCAGGCAGTATATGAAGTGTTTAAAAATGCACCACTGGACTTCAAGCCGTAAGCATAATTTTCCCCGCTCCGGCGGGGGAAAACTATCTTCGGGCGCCGGTGGGTTTTGGTAGTTTTGTGTATTTTAGTTTGTTAACATTCTGCTAAATTATCGTGGGCTTTCCGCCTGGATAAGGGAGAAATGATGAAGCAGGCATTACGAGTAGCATTTGGTTTTCTGATGCTGTGGGCAGCAGTGCTGCACGCAGAAGTACGTATCGAGATCACCCAGGGGGTGGACTCGGCACGCCCAATTGGCGTCGTACCTTTCCAGTGGGCGGGGCCAGGTGCTGCGCCTGAAGATATCGGCGGTATCGTGGGCGCTGACCTGCGTAACAGCGGGAAATTTAACCCATTAGATCGTTCTCGTCTGCCGCAGCAGCCGGGCAGCGCTCAGGAAGTTCAGCCGGCCGCATGGTCTGCGCTGGGTATTGATGCTGTCGTTGTAGGGCAGGTGAGTCCTAACGCTGACGGCAGCTATAATGTTTCTTATCAGCTGGTTGATACCGGCGGTGCCCCAGGTACCGTGCTGGCACAGAACACCTACAAAGTTAACAAGCAGTGGCTGCGTTATGCAGGTCACACTGCCAGTGACGAAGTGTTCGAAAAGCTGACGGGCATCAAGGGCGCGTTCCGTACCCGTATTGCTTACGTTGTTCAGACCAACGGCGGTCAGTTCCCGTATGAACTGCGCGTTTCTGACTACGACGGCTATAACCAGTTTGTGGTTCACCGTTCTCCGCAGCCGCTGATGTCTCCAGCATGGTCTCCGGACGGTTCGAAAGTGGCTTATGTGACCTTCGAAAGCGGCCGTTCAGCGCTGGTGGTGCAGACTCTGGCTAACGGCGCAGTGCGTCAGATTGCCTCGTTCCCGCAGCACAACGGTGCACCGGCGTTCTCGCCTGATGGTTCTAAACTGGCGTTCGCATTGTCGAAAACCGGTAGCCTGAACCTGTACGTGATGGACCTGGGCTCTGGCCAGATTCGTCAGGTAACCAACGGTCGCAGCAACAACACGGAACCAACCTGGTTCCCGGACAGTCAGAACCTGGCCTTCACTTCTGACCAGGCCGGTCGTCCACAGGTGTATAAAGTTAATGTTAACGGCGGTGCTCCGCAGCGTATTACCTGGGAAGGTTCACAGAACCAGGATGCTGACGTCAGCAGCGACGGCAAGTTTATGGTAATGGTCAGCTCGGCTAACGGCCAGCAGCACATTGCTAAGCAGGATCTGGTAGCGGGTGGCGTACAAGTACTGTCGTCAACGTTCCTGGACGAAACGCCAAGTCTGGCACCTAACGGCACTATGGTAATCTACAGCTCTTCTCAGGGGATGGGATCCGTGCTGAATTTGGTTTCTACAGATGGGCGTTTCAAAGCGCGTCTTCCGGCAACTGATGGACAGGTTAAATTCCCTGCCTGGTCGCCGTATCTGTAATAATAATTAATGAATTGATTACTAAAGGAATCATAGAAATGCAACTGAACAAAGTGCTGAAAGGGCTGATGATCGCTCTGCCTGTTATGGCAATCGCGGCATGTTCTTCTAACAAGAACGCTAGCAATGACCAGAGCGGCGAAGGCATGCTGGGTGCCGGCACTGGTATGGATGCTAACGGTAGCGGCAACATGTCTTCTGAAGAGCAAGCGCGTCTTCAGATGCAGCAGCTGCAGCAGAACAACATCGTTTACTTCGATCTGGACAAGTACGATATCCGTTCTGACTTCGCAGCAATGCTGGATGCTCACGCTAACTTCCTGCGTAGCAACCCATCTTACAAAGTCACCGTAGAAGGTCACGCGGACGAACGTGGTACTCCTGAGTACAACATCTCCCTGGGCGAACGTCGTGCTAACGCTGTTAAGATGTACCTGCAGGGTAAAGGCGTTTCTGCTGACCAGATCTCCATCGTTTCTTACGGTAAAGAAAAACCTGCAGTACTGGGTCACGACGAAGCGGCTTACGCCAAAAACCGTCGTGCCGTACTGGTTTACTAAGAGAATTGCATGAGCAGTAACTTCAGACATCACATGGTGAGTCTGTCGTTACTGGTTGGCATAGCGGCCCCCTGGGCCGCTTTTGCTCAGGCGCCAATCAGTAGTGTCGGCTCAGGCTCGGTCGAAGACCGTGTCACCCAACTCGAGCGTATTTCTAACGCTCACAGTCAGCTTTTAACCCAACTTCAGCAGCAACTCTCCGATAACCAGACTGATATTGATGCCCTCCGTGGACAGATCCAGGAAAGTCAGTACCAGCTGAACCAGGTCGTCGAACGTCAAAAGCAGATTATGCTGCAAATTGACAGCCTGGGCGGTAGCGGTGCAGCTCCAGCTCAGCAGGCTACGGGCGACCAGAGCGGCGCAGCGCCAGCAGCGGCGGCTCCAGCAGCATCAGCGGGCGCTAGCGCGTCAGGTGTGCCGGTGCAGACGGGTGATGCCAATACGGATTACAACGCGGCTATTGCGCTGGTGAAGGATAGTTCTCGCCAGGATGACGCGATTGCTGCGTTTCAGAACTTCATCAAAAAATATCCTGATTCAACCTACCAACCCAATGCCAACTATTGGCTGGGTCAGTTGAATTACAACAAGGGTAAAAAAGATGATGCGGCGTACTACTTTGCATCGGTGGTGAAAAACTACCCGAAGTCGCCTAAGGCGGCGGACGCGATGTTTAAGGTCGGGGTCATCATGCAGGACAAAGGTGATACTGCAAAAGCGAAAGCGGTATACCAGCAGGTTGTCAGCAAATACCCAGGTACCGATGGTGCAAAGCAGGCGCAAAAACGTCTCAGTGGGATGTAATGCGCGAAGTAAGACCAGAAATTGTTTTATTTCTGGTCTTGCCGCATGAAACATAAGCAGTTAAGTGATCTTTGTCGAAATTTTTGTTGCGCTGAATTCTGAATTCAGTAATATATGCCGCCGTTGCCAAGGGATATCAAACATCCTGAAAGTGACGAAAAAAGTGGGTCGTTAGCTCAGTTGGTAGAGCAGTTGACTTTTAATCAATTGGT
>NZ_JMPL01000016.1 GCF_000735365.1 Kluyvera ascorbata ATCC 33433
CACCCAACTTCTGACGAATTACGCGTCCGGGAACTCGCGAATCAAACGTTCAACGTCTTCCACCATATGGTCGTTACCGACGAAGAACGAACGACGCTGGTGCAGCGTTTCCGGCACGATATCCAGAATACGCTCTTTCCCATCGCTGGCTTTACCGCCTGCCTGTTCCGCGAGGAACGCCATCGGGTTGCACTCATACAGCAGACGCAGCTTCCCTTCCGGGTGGCTGGCGGTGCTTGGGTACAGGTAGATCCCGCCTTTCAGCAGGTTGCGGTGGAAATCGGCAACCAGAGAACCGATGTAGCGTGAGGTGTACGGGCGCTGCGTGGACTTATCTTCTTCCTGGCAGAACTTGATGTACTTCTTCACCCCGTTCGGGAACTTGATGTAGTTACCTTCGTTGATGGAATAGGTGCTACCGCGCTGAGGGAAGCGCATACGCTCCTGGCACAGACAGAACACGCCCAGCGACGGGTCGTAGGTAAAGGCATGCACACCGCAGCCGGTGGTGTACACCAGCATGGTGGAGGAACCGTAAACCACATAACCCGCAGCTACCTGACGGTTACCCGGCTGCAGGAAATCTTCTTCGGTGACAGGCGTGCCCACTGGGGTAACGCGGCGGTAGATAGAGAAGATAGTACCGACAGAGACGTTAACGTCGATATTAGATGAGCCATCCAGCGGGTCCATCAGGACTACATACTTCGCATGTTCGCAGCCGTCGAATACGACAATTTCGTCTTCTTCTTCGGAGGCGATACCAGCGACGATGTCACGGGCGCGCAGCGCGGCTTTCAGCTTCTCGTTTGCGAACAAATCGAGCTTTTGTTGTACTTCTCCCTGTACGTTTTCTGCGCCGCTGGCACCCAGGATATCGACCAGGCCGGCCTTGTTGATATCGCGGTGGATGATCTTGGCACCTAACTTTATTGCCGACAACAAAGCAGTGAGCTCACCGGTAGCATGAGAGAACTCGTGCTGCTTTTCGACAATAAATTCACCTAACGTTTTCATAACACTTTCCCTGACAGTGGATGTTGAGTAAAACGACTGCAACAATCTTAACAAAGAATAAAAAAAATTCGCACAGGTGAATCGCGCCAGCAAACTACGGAATATCCTTAAATGCATTTCTATGACGGCAAACATATGGGTAAAATGTGAGGTAGATAAAAAAAGGATAGTGACGTATGCGCATTCATATTTTGGGTATTTGTGGCACCTTCATGGGCGGTCTGGCGATGCTGGCTCGTTCGCTGGGTCATGAAGTCACGGGTTCGGATGCCAATGTGTATCCCCCGATGAGCACGCTGCTTGAAAAGCAAGGCATTGATTTAATTCAGGGATATGACGCAAGTCAGCTCGACCCGCAGCCGGATCTGGTGATCATCGGCAACGCCATGACGCGCGGTAATCCGTGCGTAGAAGCGGTGCTGGAGAAGAACATTCCGTACATGTCCGGCCCGCAGTGGCTGCACGACTTCGTGCTGCGCGACCGCTGGGTTGTGGCAGTTGCCGGTACCCACGGCAAAACCACCACCGCCGGTATGGCGACCTGGATCCTCGAAGAGTGCGGCTACAAGCCGGGCTTCGTCATCGGCGGCGTGCCGGGTAACTTCGAGGTTTCCGCGCGTCTGGGCGACAGCCCGTTCTTCGTGATTGAAGCCGATGAATACGACTGCGCGTTCTTCGATAAGCGTTCTAAATTCGTGCATTACTGCCCGCGTACGCTGATCCTCAACAACCTTGAGTTCGATCACGCGGACATCTTCGACGATCTGAAAGCTATCCAGAAACAGTTCCACCACCTGGTACGCATCGTTCCGGGTCAGGGTCGCATTATCCTGCCGGAAAACGACGCGAACCTGAAACAGGTGATGGCGATGGGCTGCTGGAGCGAGCAGGAGCTGGTGGGCGAACAGGGCCACTGGCAGGCGAAGAAACTCAATACCGATGCCTCCGAGTGGGAAGTGCTGCTCGACGGTGAAAAAGTCGGCGAAGTGAAGTGGGGCCTGGTCGGCGAACACAATATGCATAACGGGCTGATGGCGATTGCCGCCGCGCGTCATGTCGGTGTCACCCCAGCCGATGCCGCCAACGCGCTGGGCAGCTTTATCAACGCCCGTCGCCGCCTGGAGCTTCGTGGCGAAGCTAACGGCGTTTGCGTTTACGACGACTTCGCGCATCACCCAACGGCTATCCTCGCGACGCTGCAAGCGCTGCGCGGCAAAGTCGGCGGTACCGCGAAAATTATTGCCGTGCTGGAACCACGCTCGAACACCATGAAAATGGGCGTCTGCAAAGACGACCTGGCGCCGTCTCTGGGCCGCGCGGATGAAGTGTTCCTGCTGCAGCCGCAGCATATTCCGTGGCAGGTCGCGGAAGTGGCGGAAGCCTGCGTGCAGCCTGCGCACTGGAGCGCTGACGTTGACGCGCTGGCCGATATGATTGTGAAGAGCGCCGAGCCTGGTGACCATATTCTGGTGATGAGTAACGGCGGCTTCGGCGGCATTCATCAGAAGCTGCTCGATGGGCTGGCGAAGAAAGCGCAGCAGGAGTAATTCGCTGATGTTGCGCTGAGCGGGTTTTCCCCCTCACCCTAATCTCTCCCAGCGGGGAGAGGGGACCGATCGAGCAGCTAGCACGGTTGGTTTTCTCCCTCGCCCCTTTGGGGAGAGGGCCGGGGTGAGGGGGTACCCGCTAGATCTAGTCCTTTTCCCGGAACCCCAAAATGCTCACCGCCAAAAAAATCACCTCAACCGACTCCGTTCTATTCCCCCCGCTGGACACCCTATACACTCAAGCCTTCCCCTGGCACGAACAGCGCGAACTCCCCGCTAAACAGCGAGCACTCAACTCCCCGCACTACGCGCTGGAAGCGTGGTTCGACGGTGAGCAGTTTATTGGAATGAGCGGATGCTGGGCGTTTGACGGCTACGTCTACATTGAACATCTGGCGGTCGACAGCAGCTTACGTTCCCAGGGCTACGGCAAACGTCTGCTAGGCCAGATCCTCGAGCGTGCGCCGAAAACCATTCTGGAAATCGATCCGCTGACCACCGACATTGCCCACAAGCGTCTGCGCTTCTATGAAAGTATGGGATTCTTCGCCAACCCGTGGCCGCATGCCCACCCGACTTATCATGCAGGTATCGCCGATCACGAGCTGATCGTGCTGAGCTATCCGCAGCCGATTGACGAGGCGCAGTACCAGCGTTTCAATCATGATTTGTGCCGGGTTGTGATGGCATGAAAGTAGCCCGGCCGAGCAGCGCGACGCCGGGATATCGCACAAGACGGGCAAAAAAATACCCTCGCGAGGAGGGCATTTTCTTGAAGCTTAATCCTGGTTTTCAGTCAGTTCGCGCAGATACTGGAAAATCTGGCGGGAAGATTTTGGCGGCTTGTTGCCCGCTTTTTCTTTCCTGGCGTTACGCACCAGCGAACGCAGCTGCTGACGGTCGGCGTCAGGCCACAGGTTCATCACTTCTTCGATGGCTTCATCGCTACCGTCAACCATGCGGTCACGCAGTTGTTCCAGTTTATGGAAAACAACAACCTGCTGGTTGTGACGGTTTTTTAGCTTATCCAGCGCCTGACGGAAAGGTTCTACGTCGCGCTGACGCAGCATTTTACCAATCAGCTGCAGCTGGCGGCGGCGGCCTTCCATCTTGATACGCTGCGCCAGCTCAATGGCGGCGCGCAGGTCGGCGTCCAGCGGGATTTTATCCAGGGCATTTTTACCCAGGTCAACCAGCTCTGCCCCAAGCTTTTTCAGCTCTTCGGCATCACGCTTAATTTCACTCTTGCTGACCCAGATAATTTCATCATCTTCGTCCTCGATATCATCACCGGGGACGTCGTCGAGCCAGTCTTCGGGCTGCTTTGTCATTTCAGGCTCCTTAAAAAAGAGGCTAATACTAACAGCTTGAGCGCATACTGAGAAAGGGTTCTCTGTTAGACTTCATTTAACTTTACCTCAGATTATGGCTTAGACGATGAAAGTGATCACACAAGTTGCACAACAACGTATTGCGCTGGAAAAAGCGGTCTCTACGGCGCTGGAGCTGGCAGCCAGTCAATCAGACGGCGCGGAAGTGGCGGTCAGCAAGACCACCGGTATCGGCGTAAGCACCCGTTATGGTGAAGTCGAAAACGTCGAATTCAATAGCGACGGGGCGCTGGGGATCACCGTTTATCACCAAAACCGTAAAGGCAGCGCATCGTCCACCGACCTGAGCCCGGATGCTATCGCCCGTACCGTGCAGGCGGCGCTGGACATCGCGCGCTACACCTCGCCGGACCCCTGTGCTGGCGTAGCAGACAAAGAGCTGCTGGCCTTTGACGCCCCGGATCTTGACCTGTTTCACCCGGCGGAAGTCTCCCCGGATGAAGCCATCGAAATGGCGGCCCGCGCTGAGCAGGCTTCCCTGAAGGCTGACAAACGTATTACCAACACCGAAGGCGGCAGCTTCAACAGCCACTACGGTATTAAAGTCTTCGGCAACAGTCACGGTATGTTGCAAAGCTACTGCTCAACCCGTCACTCCCTTTCAAGCTGCGTGATTGCCGAAGTGAACGGCGACATGGAGCGTGACTACGCCTATACCATCGGCCGTGCGCTGGGTGACCTGAAGTCACCGGAATGGGTCGGTGAAGAGTGCGCGCGCCGCACCTTGTCTCGCCTGGAGCCGCGCAAGCTCTCCACCATGAAAGCGCCGGTAATTTTCGCTAATGAAGTGGCGACCGGGCTGTTCGGCCACCTGGTTGGCGCGATTGCTGGTGGTTCGGTTTATCGTAAATCGACCTTCCTGCTGGACTCTCTCGGCAAGCAAATTCTACCGGAATGGCTGACTATTGAAGAGCATCCGCATCTGCTGAAAGGGCTGGCCTCCACGCCGTTTGACGGCGAAGGCGTGCGCACCGAGCGTCGCGACATCATCAAAGACGGTGTGCTGACTCAGTGGCTGCTGACCAACTACTCCGCGCGCAAACTGGGCCTGAAGAGCACCGGCCACGCGGGCGGCATCCACAACTGGCGTATTGCCGGTCGCGGCCTAAGTTTTGAAAAGTTGCTTAAAGAGATGGGCACGGGTCTTGTCGTGACTGAACTGATGGGGCAGGGTGTTAGCGGCATCACCGGCGACTACTCTCGCGGTGCATCCGGCTTCTGGGTTGAGAACGGCGAAATTCAGTATCCGGTGAGTGAAATCACCATCGCTGGCAACCTGAAAGACATGTGGCGCAATATGGTCACCATCGCCGACGATATTGAGACACGCAGTAATATTCAATGTGGTTCCGTACTGCTTCCGGAGATGAAAATCGCCGGACAGTAATCACGTATTGGGCGCATCCTGCTGCGCCCGTTCGCTTAAATAATAAAAAGGAAGTGAGCAATGCGTAAAAAACTGGTAGCGATGCTGGCGGTCTCCGCGCTGGCGCTGGGTTCGGCTTCTGCCTTTGCTGACCTGGGCGAAGATATGGACACCCTGGCGGAAAATCTGCAGGTGGTGCAGAAGACCACCGACGCGGGTGAACTGAAAGCAGCACTGACGAAAATGCGTACCGCTGCTGAAGACGCTAAAAAAGAGACCCCGCCGAAGCTGGAAGGCAAAGCGGCAGACAGCGCAGAAATGAAAGACTATCGCCATGGTCTGGATACGCTGATTGGTCAGATTGACGGTGCGATGAAGCTGGCGAACGAGGGCAAAGTGAAAGAAGCCCAGGCCGCCGCGGAAGATTTCAAAACCACCCGCAACGAGAACCACAAGAAGTTCCGTTAATCCTTTCTCCGGAAGGTGTCGCCTGACGCCTTCCGTCTTTCTTCCCCGAAAACTTCACCGATATCACACTTTTCACCTCCGTTTTGCCATTCGCATTTCCAATGACCTTGTCCCACAGACGTGATATTCATCACGCGAATATATCGAAATCGTTATTTTCGTGGTGAATGTGTGAATCCGATCACTCAAGCCGTCTACCTTTCCACTTCGAAGTGGAAAACAACTCGCTACAAACTCCCACCCCCCGGCGTTAGGTTTATCCCCAGAGACATTAGCGGGGTAACACGAGTGAATAACGGAGCGGTAATACACGACGCAGGGGAGCAGGCGCTACAGACCGAACGGCTGGCCGACAAGATGTTGCAGCAGGTGTTCGCACTGTTACGCCGCCGCGGTATCACCCCTAACGACGTGCAGGAGCAAATGCTGACCTCCCACGTGCGGGCCATGGCCCACCGGTCTATCAGCGGCGAGCCGCTGCCGGAAGTGGATGAAAGCCTGTTTGAAGAGATTTCTGACGATTCAATGATGCTTGCCCGCGAAGTGGTCGCGGAGTTCGGCAACCTGCCTGATGAAGAGGCCTGGCTGCTCTCCGTTCACTTCGAAGTAGCAAAAGACAACCTGTAAGGAGCAACAAATGGAACAGATCACCGTAGTAATTGGCGACCGCCTGGGTAAAGGACAAAAAGTTGCCGCTGGCGCGGAAAAAGCCGGTGCTCGTGCAGTTGTGGTACCGGGAGTCGCCGCCGACATGAAGCTGGGCGACATGATGAAGGCCGAGAACGCGACCTTCGGTATCTCCTTCTGCGGTAGCGGTGGCGCGGGTGCTATCACCGCGCAGACCAAATATGGCTACAAAGCGAAATACGGCATGCGTTCAGTGGAAGAGGGTGTCACCGCCATCAACGAAGGCTGCAACGTGCTGGGCTTCGGCTTTATGGACAAAGAAGAGCTGGGCGAACGCCTGGTAGAGGCCTGGAAGAAGAAGTACGGCGCTTGATATGAAAGAGCAATTCACCACCACGGTGAGGGTCACGGGCAAAGGCGAAAGCAAAACACGGGCGTTCGCCGATGCTCTGAACCACGTGCAGGCAGCGGTGATGAAAACATCATCGCGCATCTTACTGCGTATTGAGCCACAGGATGTGCAGGTCGTTCATGCGCGCGAAGCGGTACGAAAAGAGGCGTTCTTATTCTTCTTTTTACGCCGTGAACGACGAGCGTACAGCGTGGAGCTGGACGTGACCGTCAACGTGACTGCCATCGATATCGATAAAGTGGATTTCGTCACGCAAACCTGATTTTTACCAAAGGGTCAGACTATGTTCCTGATAATTTTAATAAAATCGCTCATCATCGGCGGCCTGGTTGGCGTCGGCGTGGGCGCCGGAGCGGCACGCATGTTTCACGCGCCCACCACGCAGGGGATGGGGGCGTTTCGTACGTTGGGCGAGCTGAACTCCTGTGAAGGCGATCCGGCTTCCCACTTCTCCTTTGGCCTCGGCTTCTTCTTTAACGCCTGGGCTTCTTCCGTTGCAGCAGGTTCCTTCACCCAGGACGTTGACCACCGCATTATCCCGAACTGGGGCGCGGCGGCACTGATGGTGAAAAATCGCAACGTCGGTGAAACGCTGCATGATCCACGCAAAATGGCAATTGCCTGCGGCATCATCGGCATGATCGTAGTGGCCTTCCTTAACCTGACGGCCTCTTCCGTACCGCAGGCGCTGCAGGTGACTGCCGTTAAGGTGCTGGTTCCGGCAGCCAACCTGCTGGTGAACACCGTGATGCCGGTTATTTTCTGGCTGGCGGCGATTGATGCCGGTAAGAAATCAGGCTTCTGGGCGACCATCTTCGGCGGCGCGGCGCAGCTGATTATGGGTAACGCCGTACCGGGCCTGGTGCTGGGTATTCTGATTGGTAAAGGCGTTGAAGAGAGCGGCTGGCATCGCGTCACTAAAGTGATGATGGGCGCCATCGTTGCGCTGTTTGTCCTGAGCGCCTTCTTCCGCGGCTTTGACATGAGGATGATTGAATCCTTCCACCTGACCGTACCGAACTGGCTGGATCTGATCCACAGCTCAATCAGCGGCAAATAACGGGAGCCTGACATGGAACAAAATAAAGGTTTTTGGTATGCCGACTGGTCGTTCCCGATCTTCGTTGGCCTGCTCTCTTCCGGCGTGTTCGCCGGGACGCATATGTACTACCTCTACGGCATTGGCGCCTTCAACGAAGTGGCCTTCGTGGCGATGCTGAAAGCCGGGATTGATACCGGGGCTTACGGCGCGGTGGCGGCGTTCGGCGCGAGCTTCCTGTTCGCCCGTATCATCGAAGGTTCGCTGGTGGGGATTCTCGACATCGGCGGCGCGATTCAAACGGGCGTAGGCCTCGGCGTTCCGGCGCTGCTGTTGGGCGCGGGCATCATGTTCCCGGTGACCAACTTTATCGCCTCCCTGATTACCGGGCTGGTGATTGGTCTGGCGATTGGCTACATCATCATCCTGGCGCGTAAGTTCACCATCAACCAGAGTGACTCCACCTACGGGGCCGATGTGATGATGGGCGCGGGTAACGCCTCCGGCCGCTTCCTTGGCCCGTTGATTATCCTCAGCGCCATGACCGCTTCGATTCCTATCGGCGTGGGCTCGCTGATTGGCGCGCTGATTTTCTATGTCTGGCAGAAGCCGATTACCGGCGGCGCCATTCTGGGCGCGATGCTGCTGGGCTCTATCTTCCCGGTCGCGATTAGCTAAACCTTGCGGGCGCTTTAGCGCCCGCCTTAACAGGAGAGAGATATGTTTGATTTACTCCTGCGCCGTGCGCGCCTCGTCGACGATACCCTGACTGATATCGCCATGAAGGACGGTTCAATCGCGGCGCTGGGCGAGATTAGCGCGCCTGCCCTTAAAACCATCGACCTTGATGGCAAATACTACGCCAGCGCGGGCTGGATTGATTCTCACGTCCACTGCTACCCGAATTCCCCGATTTACCACGACGAACCGGATAGCGTCGGTATCGCCACCGGTGTCACCACCGTGATTGATGCTGGCAGCACAGGTGCCGATGACGTGGATGATTTCTACCAGTTGACCCGCAAAGCCGCGACCGACGTCTATGCGCTGCTCAATATTTCCCGCGTCGGGCTGATTGCCCAGAATGAACTGGCCAATATGGCCAATATCGATGCGGAAGCGGTGAAGCAGGCGGTGGCGCGCCATCCGGACTTTATCGTGGGCCTGAAAGCGCGCATGAGCAGCAGCGTGGTCGGCGAAAACGGCATTACGCCGCTGGAGCGGGGCAAAGCCATTCAGAAAGAAAACGGCGACCTGCCGTTGATGGTGCACATTGGCAACAACCCGCCAAACCTCGATGAGATTGCCGAGCTGTTGAGCTCTGGCGACATCATCACCCACTGTTACAACGGTAAACCGAACCGTATTCTGACGCCGGAAGGCGAACTGCGCGGCTCTATCGTGCGCGCCTTAAAACGCGGCGTACGTCTCGACGTCGGCCACGGCACCGCGAGCTTCAGCTTTGAAGTGGCCCGCCGGGCGATTGCGATGGGCATTCTGCCGCACACCATCAGCTCCGATATCTACTGTCGTAACCGCATCGACGGCCCGGTGCGCTCGCTGGCGCTGGTGATGTCGAAATTCCTCGCCATTGGTATGTCGCTGCCGCAGGTCATTGACTGCGTCACGGCGAACGCCGCCGAGGGGTTACGCCTGACGCACAAAGGTCGTCTGGCGGTGGGCTATGACGCGGACCTGACGCTGTTTACCGTGGCCCAGACCCCAACGGTACTGGTCGATGCCGAAAAAGAGAGCCTTCAGGCTGACAAAATTTTGCTGCCGCTTGCCGCGATTCGCGCGGGCAAGGGCTATCTGACCGAACAAGGGAGTGCGGAAAATGCCTTCGATTTTTGAGAAATATGATTTAAAACAGGTGATTAACACCTCAGGCCGTATGACGATTCTTGGCGTCTCTACGCCGCGTCCGGAAGTGGTGGAAGCCGCGATGGCGGGTATGAACCAGTACTTCGAGATGAAAGATCTGGTGAATAAAACCGGCGCCTACATTGCGAAGCTGCTGGATGTAGAAGGGGCGACCGTCGTCTCCTGCGCCTCCGCCGGGATTGCGCAGTCGGTGGCGGCGGTGCTGGTAAAAGACAGCGACTGGCTGCTGGAAAACCTGCACGTTACCCCAATTGAAAACAACGAAATCGTGCTGCCGAAAGGCCACAACGTCAACTTCGGCGCGCCGGTCGGCACCATGGTAGCGTTGGGCGGCGGTAAGCTGATGGAAGCGGGCTACGCCAACGAATGCTCCGCCGATCAGCTAGCGGCGGCGATTACCCCGCGTACCGCAGCGATTCTTTACATCAAATCTCACCACTGCGTGCAGAAAAGCATGCTCAACGTGGCGCAGGCCGCGGCGGTGGCACGCAGCCATAATCTGCCGCTGATCGTCGATGCGGCGGCGGAAGAAGATCTACAGGCCTACTACCGTGCGGGCGCGGATCTGGTTATCTACAGCGGCGCGAAGGCCATTGAAGGGCCAACCAGCGGGCTGGTTATTGGTAAAACCCAGTACGTTGAGTGGGTTAAGCGTCAGTCGAACGGTATTGGCCGCGCCATGAAGGTGGGCAAAGAGGGCATTCTTGGCCTCACCTGTGCCATTGAACATTACCTGACGGCGACCAAAGAGAGCGGCGAAGAGATGGTGGCGAAGATGACGCCGTTTATCGAAGCGCTGAATACGCTCAACGGCGTGACCGCTCGCGTGGTGTGGGACAGCGCAGGCCGTGACATTGCACGCGCCGAGATTAAATTTGATGAAGCCGTGACCGGCGTGCACACCGGTGACCTGGTGGCGGCGCTGAAGCAGGGCGAATACGCCATTTACTTCCGCGGTTACAAGGCCAATGAAGGCATTATTGAAGCCGATGTCCGCAGCGTGGATGCACAGCAGCTGGAGATTGTCTCCCGCCGTATTGCTGAAGTCTTAAACCAGGAGAAAAAAGCATGAAACTGACCCCAAACTTTTACCGTGACCGCGTTTGCCTGAACGTTCTGGCAGGCAGCAAGCAGAACGCCAGCGAGATTTACGAAGCGGCGGAAGGTCATGTGCTGGTGGGTGTGCTCTCCAAAAACTATCCGGACATCGCCAGCGCGGTGGCCGATATGCGTGAATACGCGAAACTGATTGATAACGCACTGTCTGTAGGCCTGGGCGCGGGCGACCCGAACCAGTCGGCGATGGTCAGCGAAATCTCCCGCCAGGTGCAGCCGCAGCACGTTAACCAGGTCTTCACCGGCGTGGCAACCAGCCGCGCGCTGCTGGGTCAGAACGAAACCGTGGTCAACGGCCTGGTGTCGCCAACCGGCACCGTCGGCATGGTCAAAATCTCAACCGGTCCGCTCTCCAGCAATGCGCCAGACGGCATTGTGCCGCTGGAAACGGCGATTGCTCTGCTGAAAGATATGGGCGGCAGCTCGATTAAATACTTCCCGATGGGCGGCCTGAAGCATCGCGATGAGTTTGTTGCGGTAGCTGAAGCCTGCGCACGCCATGATTTCTGGCTGGAGCCAACCGGCGGTATTGACCTCGACAACTACGGCGAAATCCTGAAAATTGCGCTGGATGCTGGAGTTAGCAAAATTATCCCCCATATCTATAGCTCGATTATTGATAAGGCGAGCGGGAATACGCGTCCGGCGGATGTGCGTCAACTGCTGGATATGACGAAACAGCTTGTTAAGTAGCGCGATTAACCCCCTCACCCTAACCCTCTCCCCACAGGGGAGAGGGGACCACCCGGTTTTCTCCCTCGGCCCTGTGGGGAGAGGGCCGGGGTGAGGGGGAAAACCCCCACCGAACCATCAAGGAGTCACCATGCCAACCGCTCGTCACCTGCTTGTTGCTTCACTCTCTCTGCTTGCCGCCAGCGCCGCCGCGCAAACTCAGTACGCCTGGGTGGGTACTTACAACCCTAACGGTGAAGGCCTGTACCGTTTTACCGTCGATGGAAAAACCGGCGAGCTGCGCGATAAAACGCTCGTCAGTTCGCTGCCGAACGTCGCGCAGCTGACCGTCAGCCAGGATGGCAAAACCCTGTACGCCGCCAGTGAAGTTGAAAAAGGCGTGGTGCAGGCGTGGCGCATTGCCGCCAACGGCGAGCTTAGCGAGCTGAATCAGGTGGCTTCCGGCGGCGCCGGCCCGGTCTATCTCTCGCTGACCCCAGATGGCCGCCATCTACTTGTCGCCAACTACGTGAGCGGCTCGATTGCCGTATTGCCGGTGAAAGAGGACGGCAGCCTGGGTGACGCGGTCGATGTACGTCAGGATCAAGGGCCCGCAGGTGCCGCGCGACCGGCTGCGGCGGCTGAAGGCAGCTTTGCCGTCAGCGATCATAACGGCCCGCATGCGCATATGATCTCGGCCGATCCGAGCGGGAAGTTTGTCTTCTCCACCGATCTGGGACTCGACAGGATCTACCAGTACCGGATGGACAGCGCCAGCGGCAAGCTAACGCCGAACGACCCGCCGTTTATCGCCGCGTCGTCCGCCGGAGCGGGGCCGCGACATTTTGTCTTCACCCCTGCCGGGGATGGACTATGGTTGATTAATGAAGAAGCTTCCACGCTGACGTTTTATCACCTCGATAAACAGAGCGGACTGCTGCGCGAAGGGAAAACGGTCTCTGCCTTGCCGAAAGAGTACAAAGGCACCAGCTTTGCCGCCGGTCTGGTATTAAGCCAGGACGGCAAGCAGCTGTACGTCGCTAACCGCTTACACAACAGCATCGCCCACTTTACCGTGATGGCCGATGGCAGCCTGAAACACCAGGATGACATCTGGACGCGTGGCGACTATCCGCGAACGTTAACGCTGGATAAGCAAGGGCACTGGCTCTATGTGATGAATCAGCGTAGCGACAATATCACCCGCTTTAGCGTAGCGCCGAAGGACGGAAAACTGACGTTCTCCCCGGACTACACCCCGGTTGGCAGCCCATCGCAGATGGTGATCTCTGCCCAACCCTAAGCCGTAACAGGAAGGAACCGACATGCGATTTCCCAATCAACGTTTAGCGCAACTCTTTACTCTGCTGCAAAACGAAACGCTGCCGCAGGACGAACTGGCGCAGCGATTGTCGGTTTCGACCCGCACCGTACGCGCCGATATCACCGCTTTAAACGAGCTGCTGATGCATCACGGCGCGCAGTTTGTCCTGGCCCGCGGCAGCGGTTATCAACTGAAGATTGACGATCCTTCTCGCTATCAGCAGCTTGAAGCAACCGCGCCCAAGCCGCAGCACATTCCCCGTACCGCCCAGGATCGCATTCACTTTCTGCTGGTGCGTTTTCTGACTTCGGCATTCTCCATCAAGCTCGAAGATCTCGCCGACGAATGGTTTGTCAGCCGGGCGACGCTACAGGGCGATATGGTCGACGTTCGCGAACGCTTTCAGCGTTATCAGCTAACGCTGGAGACGCGCCCGCGTCACGGCATGAAGCTGTTCGGCGGCGAGGTGTCGATTCGCGCCTGTCTTACCGACCTGCTGTGGGAGCTCAGCCAGCAGGGGCCGCTGAATCCGATGATCCGCCAGGAAGCGTTTGATGATAGCGTGCCCGCCGCGCTGGAAGCTGTACTGGAAGAGACGTTGGTGCGCCATCGCGTGCGCCTTACCGACGTGGGTGAGCGCTTTATCTGCCTGTACGGCGCGGTCGCCGCTCGTCGCGTAAGCGGAGGTTATCCGCTGGCGGATTTCAGCGCCGAAGAGGTCGCGCAGAACGTGCGTGATGTGGCTCATGACGTGGCGAACGCGCTGCAAAAACTGACTGGAAAACCGTTCTCCCAGGCCGAAGAAGCCTGGCTGTGCGTGCATCTTGCCGCTCGCCAGGTACAGGACGTCGACCCGGAAACCATCAGCGCCGACGATGACGAAGCGCTGGTAAACTACATCCTGCGCTATATCAATCAGCAGTATAACTACAACCTGCTGGAAGACGCGCAGCTGCACGCGGACCTGCTGACCCACATCAAAACTATGATCACCCGCGTGCGCTACCAGATTATGATCCCTAACCCGCTGCTCGATAACATCAAGCAGCACTACCCGATGGCGTGGGATATGACGCTGGCGGCGGTTTCAAGCTGGGGGAAATATACGCCGTATACCATCAGTGAAAACGAAATCGGTTTTCTGGTGCTGCACATCGGCGTGGGGCTAGAGCGACACTACAATATCGGCTACCAGCGCCAGCCAAAAGTGCTGCTGGTGTGCGATGCCGGTAACGCCATGGTGCGGGTGATTGAAGCCATTTTGCAGCGCAAATATCCGCAGGTGGAGATAGCCGTTACGCTTTCTCAGCGCGAGTACGAACAGCTGGCGAGCGTGAGCGAAGATTTTGTCATTTCAACGGTGCGCATCAGCGAAAAAGAGAAGCCGGTCGTCACCATTTCACCGTTCCCCACGGATTATCAGCTGGACCAGATTGGCAAGCTGGTGCTGGTCGACCGTACGCGCCCATGGATGCTGAATAAGTTCTTCGACGCCGCGCATTTTCGGGTGATTGACGGGCCGATGGACCAGCAGACGCTGTTCGCCGAACTCTGCCAGCAGCTTGAGCAGGAAGGGTTTGTCGATGAAGCGTTTCACGCCTCGGTGGTGGAGCGTGAAGCCATTGTCAGTACCATGCTCGGCGATGGCATCGCGCTGCCGCACGCCCTGGGGCTGCTGGCGCAAAAAACCGTGGTCTACACCGTCATTGCCCCACAGGGTATCGCCTGGGGTGATGAAACTGCCCACATCATCTTCCTGCTGGCGATCAGTAAAAGCGAGTATGAAGAGGCGATGGCTATCTACGATATCTTCGTCACTTTCCTGCGCGAACGCGCCATGACGCGCCTGTCGGCAACCCGCAGCTTTGATGAGTTTAAAGCGGTGGCGATGGAGTGCGTCAGCCGGTTTTGAGAGGCGTTATCCAGAAAGTAATGTAATTCAGATGTAATGCTATAATGCATTACATCTTTACGTTTTCTGGAGGCATAATGGCCACGCTCAACGTCCGACTGGACGATAATCTCAAAAAAGAGGCTTACGCCGTGCTGGAAAAACTCGATATCACGCCAACCGAAGCCGTCCGACTTCTCTTTCAGTACGTTGCCGAAAATGGGCGCATGCCGGTAAAAACGGTGACCATTAGCGATAGTGAAGAGGCGCTGCTGCAAAGCGTTCGCGAGCGTCTGGCTAATCCGGAGAAGGGCATTAAGGTTAGCCTGGATGACCTATGAGCTGGAGTTTGATCCTCGTGCGCTTCGGGAGTGGCATAAGCTCGGTGAAACGGTAAAAGCACAGTTTAAAAGCCGTTTGGCAAAGGTGTTACAGAACCCACGAGTACCCTCTACCAGGCTGCATGAATTTCCTGACTGCTACAAAATAAAGCTCAAATCATCCGGGTATCGCCTGGTATATCAGGTTCGCGACGACGTCGTGGTCGTCTTTGTTATCGCGGTGGGAAAACGAGAAAGGTCAGCCGTTTATCGGGACGCGCATAAACGGCTGTAGCGCTTAACGCAGGTGGTGCACCACCTGATTACTGCTGCCGCGCCAGATAAGCGCCGGGTCTTTTAAGTCCTGCACAAACTTACCGTCAACCAGCACGTTGATAAGGTCGACGACCTCCATCTGCGTGGCGTTAAGCTCGTCAATCTTATAGCCGGTCCAGACCCAGATATCTTTACCGGGGCATTCGGCGTGAATACGCTGAACCAGCTTGAGAATTTCCGGTACGTTTTGTGGGTGCAGCGGGTCGCCGCCGGAGAGTGAAATCCCCTGGCGCTTTACGCGGGTGTCGTTCAGGTCGGCGATGATGCGGTCGGCCATCTCGGCGGTAAACGGCTGGCCGGAGTTCACCCGCCAGGTGCTTTTGTTGTAGCAGCCGGGGCATTCGTGCACGCAGCCGGAAACAAACAGCGTGCAGCGCGTACCGGGGCCGTTAACGATGTCGACGGGGTAGTATTGATGGTAATTCATTTTCGCGTTCCAGATTGTCTGGCCGGTATACGGTCATGCGGCGAGCGGTAAAACGGTTCCCTCTCCCCTAAGGGGAGAGGGTTAGGGAGAGGGATAAACCGCCCGAACTTAACCGAGCTGCCCGTTACCCAGGTGCTTAACGCGGCGCTTCACTTCTTCCTGCTTACCGGCGTTGAACGGACGAGCATCCGGGCTGCCGAGGTAGCCGCAAACGCGGCGGGTGACGGAGACGCGCGCGGCGTCATGGTTACCACATTTCGGGCAGGTGAAACCTTTGCTGGTGCACTCGAACTCACCGGTAAAGCCGCACTCGTAGCATTCGTCGATTGGCGTGTTGGTACCGTAATACGGTACGTGCTGATAGCTGTAATCCCACACGTCTTCCAGTGCCTTCAGGTTATGCTGAATGTTTGGGTACTCGCCGTAGCAGATGAAGCCACCGTTGGCGATTGGTGGGTAGGCCGCTTCAAAATCAATCTTGTCGTATGGGTTCACCTTCTTCTCTACGTCGAGGTGGAAGCTGTTGGTGTAGTAACCTTTATCGGTCACGCCTTCAACGAGGCCAAATTCGGCGGTATCCAGACGGCAGAAGCGGTCGCACAGGTTTTCACTTGGCGTGCTGTACAGGCTGAAGCCGTAGCCGGTTTCGTCTTTCCACTGGTCAACGGCATCGCGCAGACGCTGAACAATTGCCACGCCTTTCTCACGCAGCATTTCGCTATCGTACATATGTTGATTGCCGAACAGCGCATTAATGGTCTCGTGGATACCGATATAGCCCAGAGAAATCGACGCACGACCATTTTTGAAGATCTCGGAAACGTCGTCGTCCGCTTTCAGACGCACACCGCAGGCCCCTTCCATATAGAGGATTGGCGCTACGCGGGCTTTCACCCCTTCCAGGCGGGCGATACGGGTCATCAGCGCTTTACGCGCCAGCACCAGACGTTCGTCCAGCAGTGACCAGAACGCCGCTTCGTCCCCCTTCGCTTCCAGCGCGATGCGCGGCAGGTTGAGGCTGATAACGCCGAGGTTGTTACGGCCATCGTGAACCTGCTCGCCGTCTTCGTTTTCCCACACGCCGAGGAAGCTGCGGCAGCCCATCGGGGTTTTAAACGAACCGGTGACTTTCACTACCTGATCGTAGTTGAGGATGTCCGGATACATGCGTTTGCTCGCGCATTCCAGCGCCAGCTGTTTGATGTCGTAGTTGGCATCGCCCGGCTTGTGGTTCAGACCATCGCGAATGGCGAAGACCAGTTTCGGGAACACCGCGGTTTTGCGGTTTTTGCCAAGGCCCGCGATACGATTGCGCAGAATGGACTGCTGAATCAGGCGGGATTCCCAACTGGTGCCGAGGCCGAAACCAAAGGTCACGAACGGGGTCTGGCCGTTGGCGGTATGCAGCGTGTTCACTTCATATTCCAGCGACTGGAACGCGTCGTAGCACTCTTTCTCGGTACGAGAGCGGGCATACTCTTCCGCATTCGGAATTTGCCACTCGTCGGCGGTCTGACGATGCTTGTTGAAGCTAGCCGCGACAAACGGAGCAAGCACTTCATCGATACGGTTGATGGTGGTGCCGCCGTAAATGTGGCTGGCAACCTGCGCGATAATCTGTGCGGTTACCGCAGTCGCGGTAGAGATGGATTTTGGCGGCTCGATTTCCGCGTTGCCCATCTTAAAGCCCTGAGTCAACATGCCTTTCAGGTCGATCAGCATACAGTTGAACATCGGGAAGAACGGTGAGTAGTCGAGGTCGTGGTAGTGGATAACACCGCGCTCGTGCGCCATCACCACGTCGTGCGGCAGCAGGTGCTGGCGAGCGTAGTGCTTAGCGACGATACCGGCCAGCAGGTCGCGCTGGGTCGGGATCACTTTACTGTCTTTGTTGGCGTTCTCGTTCAGCAGCGCCGAGTTGGTCTGCTCAACCAGGCCGCGAATTTCCTGGTTCAGGCGGCCGCGTTTTTCGCGCTGGCTGTCACGGTCGTGGCGATATTCGATATAGGCACGAGCGAGTTGCTTGTACGGCCCGGACATCAGCTGGTTCTCAACGGCGGTCTGAATTACGTTGATATCAACCTGCGCCTGACCCTGCATTTGTTGGCTAACGATTGCTGCGACGGTGGCGCAATAGTCTGCGTCATCGACTCCCGCTGCTTTAGCTGCACGTAGAATTGCTTCTTTGATGCGCTCTGACTTGAACGGCACTTTACAGCCATCTCGTTTCATCACATGCGGTGTCATGATCACTCCAATTTTTATCATTACGTTATAAGAACAGGTTATCCACAGAGGCGGGAAAACGACGATTGGCGTAATCACTCCATTAACCAATACTTTCCCTCATGTGTGGCCCAGGTTATCCACATATCGACTATCTTTTTCGTGATTATCATTGTTGCAATGATAGACGATAAATACCATATGTTGGGCCGGGACGCATTTTAAGTTCTATATGTAGTGATTTGCATCAAACATGTTTACGCTTTTATTGATTCAGAACAAAGTAAAAATGCAAGAGTACAGATGACAGGCGTTGAGGGTAATGTAAATTTTACTGCTTAATAAATGCCCAAAAAAGGACTGAAAAACAGCGTGATGCGAAGAAGCCCAGCAGCAGGGCGCTGCCGGGCCGGAGGGTTAGCGCTGAAGCCACCAGATGGCTTCAAACGGTCGTAGCGTCATGCCCGCAGGGGTGTCGTAGTTACTCATCAATACTTCGCCATCGGTGGAGCCTGACGGTGGCTCCCAGGCCTGCGGCTCATCGCTGAGGTTTGCGGCCACAAGCAGTGTCTGACCCTGCCACTGACGGCGGTAGCACCACAGCGACGGATGGTTGGGCAGCAGATCCTCATAATCGCCCCAGGTCAGCACCGGCTCGGATTTACGCAGCGCAATCAGCTGCTGGTAGGTGTAGAACACCGAATCAGGCTCTGCCAGCGCGCGTTCGACGTTAATCTCCGCATAGTTATTGCTGACGCCAATCCACGGCTTACCTGTGGTAAACCCGGCGTTAGGGCTGGCGTCCCACTGCATCGGCGTACGGCTGTTGTCGCGGGATTTACTGGCGAGAATCGCCAGCAGCTCGTCGGCATCACGCCCCTGCGCCAGCAGTTCGTTGTACATGTTGTGGCTCTCAACGTCGCGGTACTGCTCTATCGTGGAGAAGTGTGGGTTGGTCATGCCAATCTCTTCGCCCTGATAGATATACGGCGTGCCCTGCATTCCGTGCAGCACCATCGCCAGCATCTTCGCCGCCGTGACACGATGTTCACCTTCGTCGCCAAAGCGCGAGACGATGCGCGGCTGGTCGTGGTTACACCAGAACAGTGCGTTCCAGGCGCGGTTGTGCATGCCCTGCTGCCAATGGCTAAACAGTGATTTCAGCGCCACGAAATCCGGGCGCGCCAACGTCCACTTCTCGCCGCCGGGATAGTCCACCTTCAGGTGATGGAAGTTAAAAGTCATCGACAGCTCTTTGCCGTCGAGAGACGCATATTGCTGGCAGTTTTCGAGGGAGGTGGAAGACATCTCACCAACGGTCATCAGGTTGCGCGGCGTAAAGACATCGCGGCTGAACTCCTGCAAGAACTCGTGGGCGCGTGGGCCATCGGTATAGAAGCGGCGACCGTCACCCTGATGGTCGTCCGGGAAGTTCTGATCTTTGGAGATAAGGTTGATAACGTCGAGGCGCAGGCCGTCTACGCCGCGATCGGCCCAGAACTCGCAGACCTTTTTCAGCTCGGCGCGTACCGTCTCGTTTTCCCAGTTGAGATCCGCCTGCTCGGTGGCGAACAGGTGTAGATAGTACTGACCGCTGGCCGCGTCCCACTGCCAGGCGTTGCCACCAAACTTAGAGCGCCAGTTGTTCGGCGGCGCGTCCGGCGTACCGTCGCGCCAGATATAGAACTGGCGATATGGGCTCTCTTTCTTCAGCGACTCCTTAAACCACGCGTGGTGGGTGGAGGTGTGGTTGAGCACCATGTCCAGCACGATACGAATTCCGCGCTGATGCGCCTCGGCAACCAGCTTGTCGAAATCGTCGAGCGTGCCGTAAGAGGGGTCAATCTCGGTGTAGTTGGCAATGTCGTAGCCGTTATCGACCTGCGGCGAGACGTAGAATGGTGTTATCCAGATGGCATCAACGCCGAGCTTTTGCAGATAGTCGAGACGTGATGTCACCCCGCGCAGATCTCCCGTTCCGCTGCTGGTGGTGTCCTGGAAGCTTTTCGGGTAAATCTGGTAAATCACGCCGTTTTGCCACCAGTGAGGCAGTGTATTCATTGGGTTGTCCTCTAATAAGAATCAGGGGCGCAATTGCGCCCCGAAGAAGGTGTGCTTTACATGACGGGCAGCGTGCCCTGACTCTCTTTGCGCTTGTAGACCATCATGGTCAAAATAATCGGTACGACGACGGCGATAATCATTGCGATGCTGTAGACGCCCCAGAAAGTTGGTTTAATCGACAGAATGCCCGGCAGGCCGCCGACGCCGATACCGTTCGCCAGCACGCCGTACAGGCCGCACAGCAGGCCAGCGATACCGGAACCGATCATCGCGCAGAGCATTGGGAAGCGGTACTTCAGGTTGATCCCGTACATCGCCGGTTCGGTTACGCCGAGGTAGGCGGAGATAGCCGCGGGAACGGAGATTTCACGCTCGTTAGCTTTACGGCTGCAAATGATGATGCCGACGACGGCAGAGGCCTGCGCGATGTTCGACAGGGCAATCATTGGCCACACCGGGGTGCCGCCCATGCTTTGAATCATCTGCATATCGATAGCCAGCGTGGTCTGGTGCACACCGGTAATCACCAGCGGCGCATACAGGAAGCCGAACAATGCGGCGCCAATTGGCGCGAAGCTACCGGTCAACAGGTGACGCACGGCGAAAGCAACGCCGTCGCCAATCAAGCGACCGAATGGCCCAATAATCGCGTGAGCGAGGAAAACGGCGAGGATCAGCGAGCATACCGGTACGATAACCAGATACAGGTAATCCGGCACGATGCGCTTGAGGCGCGTCTCAATAAAGCCGAGCGTCAGACCCGCCAACAGCGCCGGGATAACCTGCGCCTGATAGCCGACTTTGGCGATGGTAAACAGGCCGAAGTTCCACACTTCCGGCACCTGCTGACCTAACAGATAGGCGTTCATCAGCTGTGGGGAAACCAGCGTTACGCCAAGCACGATGCCGAGAATCGGTGTGCCGCCCATTTTCTTCACCGCAGACCAGCAGATGCCCACCGGCAGGTAGAAGAAGATAGCCTCGCCAATCAACCACAGGAAGTCATAGATGGTTTGCAGCGACGGGTGCATCTGCGCCAACGTCTGGCCGTTGCTCATCGGCAAGTCGCCGATCACGTTGCGGAAGCCTAAGATCAAACCCCCGCTGATAAGCGCAGGCAGCAACGGGAAGAAGATCTCCGCAAAGTGGGAAATCATCTGCTCGTGCCACTTCATGTTCTGACGGGCCGCCAGTTTCGCCTGCTCTTTATCCGCACCGCTCTGTCCGGTGGTGGCGAGCAACGCCTGGTAGTAGTCGCCCACTTCCGTGCCGATAACTACCTGGAATTGACCGGCGTTGGTGAAGCAGCCTTTAACCATCGGCAGCTCTTCAATGGCTTTCGGGGAGGCCTTGGCCGGATCGTTAAGCACGAAGCGCAGGCGCGTGATGCAGTGGCTAACGGTGGCGATGTTTTCGCGCCCGCCAACCAGTTCGATAAGTTTATCGATGTTCTTTTGGTCTATTTTTTTGCTCATGATAGGGCCTTAAAACAGAGGTGAGATCTCCCCGATACCGCCACTTCAGACGCTCTTTTTAGCGAGCTATCTGACGGACACAGGATCGAACCGTTATTAATATGCTGAATATTAGCGTAACGGGTTTGCGGTTTCGGGAAAATGGGAACGTTCCCGAAACGCTGCGGCGATCACATTAAAGCTGATGTTAAGCTTAGGACAGAATGGCGGGGATCACGATCTGATGCGGTTCGCTTCGACCACTGATTTGGGCGATAAGCTGTTCTGCGGCGCGGCGTCCGGCCTCGGCATAGCCGGGATCGGCGGTGATAATTTCCGGATGCAGGAACTTGGTCAACGGTGTATTACCGACGCTTGCCAGCTGGACGTTATCAATACGCTGCTCCTGAAGGTACTTGCTCACGCCGAGGGCGAGGGTATCGGTAGCGCAGATAAGCGCGGTGGTATCCGGCGTGATAACCTGACTGGCGAAGTCGTAACCCTGCTTCATGGCCAGGCCCGGCAGCGCGGCGACCGGTGTGAGCTTGTGGCGCTTGCAGAACGCCTGGTAGGCATCGTGACGACGCTGCCCGGTGGTGACGTCGGCAGGAGGAACCCCGAGGAAGCTGATGTGGCGGTGGCCCAGTTCGAACAGGCGCTGCATCAGCTGCGTAATCGCGCCGGTATCGTCGTAGCAGACGGAGGCAAAGCCTTTGGCATCGCGAGCCATCAGCACCAGCGTCGAGTGCCAGTCGCCCAGAATAGCTTCGGTCACGCCGGTAAAGCCGAACAGGATCACGCCGTCGATATTGCGGCGTTTGAGCATTGCCAGATGCTCGACCACCTTCTCTGGCGAGAACTGACTTTCCATCATGATAGGGTCGTAGCCCTGCTCGTAGAAGGCGGGCAACATGGTTTGTACCGCTAGATTTTCCGACAGTGAGTCCAGGCGAGTGACGATAATCGCCACCACTTTATCGCTTTGCCCACGCATGGCGCGCGCGGAGCGAGAAGGGGAGAAGCCGTGCTGCGCCATCACTGCTTCGACGCGTTCGCGGGTGCGGTCGCTAACGCCGCTTTCATTATTCAGCACGCGGGAGACGGTTGATTTCCCGACACCGCTCAGGCGAGCGATATCTTTAATAGTCAGCCGATTTTCCATAATAGTTGCCCCGCGTGAATATTTTATGCCACCAACCTGATGGTTGATGTACCGTTGAATTGCCTGACGTTATTATATCGCTCTAATTGTCACAAACCTTATGAATTTCTGCGTATAATCCGCGGCGTTTTCTACTATCAATCTTACCGGAGGCTGTATGGATCCCGATCCCACCCGTCTCTCCAACTGGAGAGTAACTTTCCGGTAAGCCAGCTTTCGCTGCCTTGCCGATGATGTGAGGCAGTGACACGTCTTAATGTCCCTGCAATAAAAATGAAGTGCCTATACGGTACAGATTAACTGTGCCCGCAGGCCTGTCTGCGGTTGTCTCTGGCGACTGCGGAGGACTTTTGTATGCTGAAAAATTTCACCCGGCAGCTGTTCGCGCAGCTTGGCCGCCATCTGCCGCGCCGTCTGGTACAGCGCGATCCAATGCCTTCTCAGCAAAGCGTTGCTCACACGCCTATTCCGCCATCCCTCAGCGAACAGTGCCTGAAAATGGCGCATCTCAGCGAGCAGGAATTGTGGGAAACCTTTAACACCCATCCAGAAGGGTTGAACGCCGCGGAAGTTGAGCAGGCGCGCGCTACGCACGGCGAAAACAAACTGCCCGCGCAGCAGCCGCAGCCGTGGTGGGTGCATCTGTGGCTCTGTTACCGTAACCCGTTCAACATCCTGTTGACCGTGCTGGCAGCCGTCTCTTATGCCACTGAAGATCTGTTCGCGGCGGTCGTTATTGTGCTGATGGTGGGCATTTCCACACTGCTGAACTTTGTCCAGGAAGCCCGCTCGACCAAAGCGGCGGACACCCTGAAAGCGATGGTGAGCAACACCGCGACGGTGCTGCGCGTTATCAATGATAAGGGCGAGAGCAGCTGGGTGGAACTGCCTATCGACCAGCTGGTGCCGGGCGACATTATCAAACTGGCGGCGGGGGACATGATCCCGGCTGACCTGCGCGTGATTCAGGCGCGCGATCTGTTTGTGGCTCAGGCATCGCTGACCGGCGAATCCTTACCGGTTGAGAAAGTGGCGCAGACCCGCGAGCCGAGTCAAACCAATCCGCTCGAGTGCGACACCCTGTGCTTTATGGGCACCAACGTGGTGAGCGGCACCGCGCAGGCGATGGTCATTGCCACCGGTGCCAACACCTGGTTTGGGCAACTGGCCGGTCGCGTGAGCGAGCAGGAGAGCGAGCCGAACGCCTTCCAGAAAGGCATCAGCCGCGTCAGCATGCTGCTGATCCGCTTTATGCTGGTGATGGCGCCGATTGTATTGGTTATCAACGGTTATACCAAAGGCGACTGGTGGGAAGCGGCGCTGTTTGCCCTTTCCGTCGCCGTTGGCCTGACGCCGGAAATGCTGCCGATGATCGTCACCTCGACGCTGGCGCGTGGGGCGGTGAAGCTGTCAAAACAGAAGGTTATCGTTAAGCACCTCGACGCGATTCAGAACTTTGGCGCGATGGACATCCTCTGCACCGACAAAACCGGTACGCTGACCCAGGATAAAATCGTGCTGGAGAACCACACCGATATCTCCGGCAAGGTGAGCGAGCGCGTGCTGCAAACGGCGTGGCTCAACAGCCACTATCAGACCGGGCTGAAAAACCTGCTGGATACCGCGGTACTGGAAGGGGTTGATGAAGTGGCGGCCCGCGAGCTGTCTACTGCCTGGCAGAAAGTGGATGAGATCCCGTTTGATTTCGAACGCCGCCGTATGTCGGTGGTGGTGAGTGAAAAGCCGGACGTACATAAGCTGATTTGCAAAGGGGCGCTGCAGGAAATCCTGAACGTCTGTACTCAGGTCTACCACAACGGCGAGATTGTGCCGCTCGACGAGAGTATGCTGCGCCGCATCAAACGCGTGACCGATACCCTGAACCGTCAGGGGCTGCGCGTGGTCGCGGTGGCAAGCAAATTCCTGCCAGCGCGGGAAGGGGACTATCAGCGTATCGATGAGTCTGACCTGATCCTCGAAGGCTACATCGCCTTCCTCGATCCGCCGAAAGAGACCACGGCGCCTGCGCTTAAAGCGCTCAAGGCGAGCGGCATCACCGTGAAAATTCTCACCGGCGACAGCGAACTGGTGGCGGCGAAAGTGTGCCACGAAGTGGGACTGGATGCGGGTGACGTGATTGTCGGCAGCGAAATTGAACATCTGAGCGATGACGAACTCGCGAAGCTTGCCCAACGCACTACGCTGTTTGCACGCCTGACGCCGATGCATAAAGAGCGCATCGTAACCCTGCTGAAACGCGAAGGGCACGTGGTGGGCTTTATGGGCGATGGCATCAACGATGCGCCAGCGCTACGCGCGGCGGATATTGGTATTTCCGTGGACGGCGCGGTGGACATCGCCCGTGAAGCGGCCGATATCATCCTGCTGGAAAAGAGCCTGATGGTGCTGGAAGAGGGCGTGATCGAAGGTCGTCGTACCTTCTCGAATATGCTCAAGTACATCAAGATGACCGCTAGTTCTAACTTCGGTAACGTCTTCAGCGTGCTGGTGGCCAGCGCCTTCCTGCCGTTCCTGCCGATGCTGCCGTTACACTTACTGATTCAGAACCTGCTGTACGATGTATCCCAGGTGGCGCTGCCGTTCGATAACGTGGATGACGAACAGATTCGTAAACCGCAGCGCTGGAATCCGGCCGATCTGGGCCGTTTTATGGTGTTCTTCGGGCCAATTAGCTCCATCTTTGACATTCTGACCTTCTGCCTGATGTGGTGGGTATTTAAGGCCAACACGCCAGAAATGCAGACGCTGTTCCAGTCCGGCTGGTTTATTGAAGGGCTGCTGTCGCAGACGCTGATTGTGCATATGATTCGTACCCGCCGCATCCCGTTCGTGCAGAGCCGCGCCGCATGGCCACTGTTCGCTATGACGCTGCTGGTGATGGCAATTGGTATTGCGCTGCCGTTCTCACCGCTGGCAAGCTATCTGCAATTAGAAGCGCTGCCGCTGAGCTACTTCCCGTGGCTGGTGGCGATTCTGGTGGGTTACATGACCTTCACGCAGATGGTGAAAGGGTTCTTCACCCGCCGTTACGGTTGGCAGTAAGCGATGAGGTGCTCTGTCTAGCGTAGCCCGGCCAAGCGAAGCGCCGCCGGGAAACCCACGACACTAAAACAAAAAAGGCAGCCATCGGCTGCCTTTTCTTCATACTGCGTGCAATCAGCGACGTACGGCAATCGCTTCGATTTCAATCTTCACGTCTTTCGGCAGGCGTGCCACTTCAACGCAAGAACGCGCTGGGAAGGTGGCATTGTGCTCGTTAAAGAACGCTTCGTAAGTGGCGTTAACGGTCGCGAAATCGTTGAGATCTTTTACGAATACGGTGGTTTTCACGATATCGCCAACTTTCAGGCCAGCGGCCTCAACGATAGCTTTCACGTTTTCCAGCGACTGACGCGCCTGAGCAGATACGTCTTCCGGCACGCTGCCGGTTTTCGGGTCTACCGGGATCTGACCGGAAGTGATTACCATGCTGCCCAGGTCAACGCCCTGAACATATGGACCGATAGCTGCTGGTGCATTTTCCGTCGCAATAGTTTTGCTCATGATATCTCCAGATGAACTGCAGTATTAAGGTGTTAGCCATTATAGAGAGGCAACATTTCAATACCAACCGCAATTAGTTGGCCAGCACCACATAATGAGAAAACTCTTTTTCGCAGTATTTGCATTTGAGTGCAACGTCATCAGCGCGTTTTTTCACTGCGAAGCTAGAGGAAACGGGTTCCGCATGGCTGATACAGTTGCTGTTCGGGCATACCAGCACGCTCTCAATGCGCTCCGGCAGGCTCGGGCGAGATTTGCCCACCACTTCATAGTTATCGATGCGGTTAACGGTCGCCTCTGGCGCGTATAGCGACAGCTGGTTGACCTGCTCGTCGGTCAGGAAGGTATTTTCGATTTTGATCAGGTCTTTACGACCCATTTCACCGGACGGTAGGTTCAGGCCAATGGTGATGCGCTGGTCGGTTTCGGTCAGCTTAAACAGGGTCAGCAGCTTAATGCCCACCTGCGCCGGGATATGGTCGATTACGGTGCCGCGTTTGATGGCTTCTACTTGTAATTTGTTACCGTGTGTCATCGTCATTTCCCCCTTACAGAGCCAGTTCGCTATTCAGTACCAGTGCCAGTAACGCCTGGCGGGCGAAGATGCCGTTACCGGCCTGCTGGAAGTACCAGGCATGCGGCGTTTTATCGACATCGGTGGTGATCTCATCAATGCGTGGCAGCGGGTGCAGCACTTTCATATTGTCGCGTGCGCCGACCAGATCCGCCGCGCGCAGGACAAACTGCGCTTTGACGTTGGCGTATTCGGACGGGTCGAGGCGCTCTTTCTGTACGCGAGTCATGTAGAGAATGTCGACTTCTGCCATCACTTCGTCGATGGCGCTATGCAGGCTCCAGACGATGCCTTTTTCATCGAGCATATCGAGGATGTACTGTGGCATCGCCAGCGCGTCCGGAGCGATAAAGTAGAAACGGTTGCCATTAAACTTCGCCAGTGCTTGGGTCAGCGAGTGGACGGTGCGGCCATATTTCAGGTCGCCAACCATGGCGATGTTCAGGTTCTCCAGGCGGCCCTGAGTTTCCTGAATGGTGAACAGATCCAGCAGCGTCTGGGTAGGGTGCTGGTTCGCGCCGTCACCGGCGTTCAGCACCGGAATATTGCCGGAGAACTCGGTCGCCAGACGCGCTGCGCCTTCCTGCGGGTGGCGCATTACGATGGCATCAACGTAGGTGCTGATAACCGAGATGGTGTCGGCGAGGGTTTCACCTTTCTTACCGAGTGAGGTGTTGGCGCTGTCGGAGAAGCCAACCACGCTGGCCCCCAGGCGGTGCATCGAGGTTTCAAAAGAGAGACGGGTGCGCGTCGAGGCCTCGAAGAAACAGCTGGCGATAACTTTGTGCTTAAGCAGCTCCGGCTGTGGGTTCGCTTTCAGGCTGGCGGCGGTCGCCAAAACCAGTTCAAGGTCTTCGCGGCTGAGATCGTTTATGGAAATGATGTGTTTTTGATACAGCGGATTAGCCATGTTTATCTCCTGACGACGGCGCAAAAAAAAAGCCCCTTAAATAAGGGGCTTTACGAATACGGATGCTACGGAAAGGAAAAACGGCAGGCCAGCGTCTGTTTTCAGACGCGGTAAGACGCGATGTCGTACACACTGAACCATAATTCCTCCCGGCAAAACGGGTGGCATTATACGCAGCTTTATCCGGCAATCAAGCGCCTGATTCACATTTTAATCAACGAAAACGATTCTCATAGAATGAGTATTCGCTTTTTATGAATTTAAATTCGTCTTTTACACGTGCTATGCAAAGTGTGCGCTAAACCGGCAAGGCGGGAGAGTCATGATAAAAAGTACTGGTATGGTAACGCGAATTTACGTATAACAACTGAAAATTGAAACATTGTTTTATTCGTGGAGTCATCATGATTATTGGCAACATCCATCACCTTCAGTCCTGGCTGCCGGAAGAGCTGCGTCAGGCCATCATCCATCTTATGGCGAACGTTACCGATGCTACCCCGGAAGGGAAATATGACATCGACGGCAACCGCCTGTTTTATATGATCTCTGAAAACATGACCGAGCCGTTTGCCGACCGTCGTGCGGAGTATCATGCGCGTTATCTGGATATCCAGGTGGTGTTGAAAGGTCAGGAAGGGATGGCGTTCAGCACCCAGCCTGCGGGCGCGCCGGACACCGACTGGCTGGCGGATAAAGACATCGCGTTCTTGCCGGAAGGCGTACAGGAAAAGATGGTGGTGATGAGCGAAGGTGACTTCGTGGTGTTCTACCCGGGTGAAGTCCACAAGCCGCTGTGCGCTGTGGGACAGCCTGCGAAAGTGCGTAAAGCGGTTGTTAAGCTGCTGGTTGAGTAACGAACGGATTGGCGGATAGTATTCGGCCTACACCAATCGGTAGCCCGGACGAGGAGCGATAGCTCCGACTCCGGGGTTTTCCCGGCGTCGCTGCGCTCGGCCGGGCTACGTGTTGAATTTACTTGCTCAGCGTTGCGACCATTACCGCTTTGATGGTGTGCATCCGGTTTTCTGCCTGATCGAACACGATGCTGGCTGGAGATTCAAACACCTCATCGGTCACTTCCATCCCGCCGTGCATGCCGTATTCAGCGGCCATTTTCTTGCCCAGCGTGGTCTGGTCATCATGGAACGCAGGCAGACAGTGCAGGAATTTCACCTGCGGATTGCCGGTCAGCTTCATCATCGCGCTATTCACCTGATAGCCACGCAGCAGCGCAATACGCTCTGCCCACTTCTCTTTGGCTTCGCCCATCGATACCCACACGTCGGTGTAGATAAAGTCTGCGCCTTTGACGCCAGCGGCGATATCTTCCGTCAGGGTAACGTTACCGCCGTTTTTCTGCGCCAGCGCTTTGCATTCCGCCACCAGGCTTGCTTCTGGCCAGCACTCCTGTGGTGCCACCAGACGCAGATCGAGACCGGTTAGCGCCGCGGCTTCCAGCATCGAGTTGCCCATGTTGTTACGCGCATCGCCTGCATAAACCAGCGTCATTTCGTTGAACGCTTTGCCCGGCAGGTGTTCCTGCATGGTCAGCAGATCCGCCAGCAGCTGGGTTGGGTGGAATTCATCAGTCAGGCCGTTCCACACCGGCACGCCGGAATACTCTGCTAACGTTTCTACCACTTCCTGGCCGTAGCCACGGTACTGGATGCCGTCGTACATGCGGCCCAGTACGCGAGCGGTGTCTTTAATGGATTCTTTGTGGCCAATCTGGCTGCCGCTGGAACCAAGATAAGTGACGCGAGCGCCCTGATCGTATGCGGCAACTTCGAAAGAGCATCGTGTACGGGTTGAGTCTTTTTCGAAGATGAGCGCGATGTTTTTACCGGTCAGGTTCGGCGACTCCGTGCCGCTTTTTTTATCCGCTTTTAGTTTTGCCGCGAGCTGCAGCATGGTGGTGATTTCTGCTGGGGTAAAATCGAGTAATTTTAAGAAGTTCTTTTTATACAGAGTAGACATAATTCCCTCACCTGGCTTAAGCCACTTATTGAATTAAAATTCACTTTATATGTATGAATATTCATTTGCAACCCCAATAACAAATCTTTATCGGAAAGGTGGAGGCAATGGCAACGGTATGTGACAATAAGAGTATCAGCCACATTATGAGGAACGAGCCATGGCAAACCCTGAACATCTGGAAGAACAGCGCGAAGAGACCCGCCTGATCATTGAAGAGCTGCTGGAAGACGGCAGCGATCCTGACGCGCTGTACACCATCGAACATCACCTCTCCGCAGATGATTTCGAAAGTCTGGAGAAAGCGGCGGTAGAAGCGTTCAAGCTGGGCTACGAAGTAACGGAACCGGAAGAGCTGGAAGTGGAAGAAGGCGACACCGTGATCTGCTGCGATATTCTGAGCGAAAGCGCGCTGAATGCGGAGCTGATTGACGCGCAGGTTGAGCAGTTGATGAACCTGGCTGAGAAGTTCGAAGTGGAATACGACGGTTGGGGAACCTACTACGAAGACCCGAACGGCGAAGAAGGCGATGACGACGACGAAGATTTTGTCGACGAAGAAGACGACGGCGTTCGCCACTAAGTCATCTCATACCCGACGGCAGCGCCCGCTGCCGTCGGGCAAGGATTTTGGTATGGATTACCCGCAAATACTCTCTCCGGTTCTCAACTTCCTGCACTGCAAAACGCCCCAGACGTGGCTCGATAAAGCCCGCGATCCGACCAATCTTCCTCTGCTGCTGACCGACCATCTAGTCTGTGAGCTAAAAGCAGCGCAAACCGCGATGCTGCTGGTGCGTAAATATGTGGCGGATAAAGACGGCGCGCAGGCGCTGCTCGACTGGCTGAAACCGTATGAGGCCTTTACCTTTCGCGAGGGCGAGGAGCCTGATTTCGCCGCGCTGAATAAGCAGATTAACAAAAGCGTGATGCCGCAGACCGACGACCCGTGGGGACGGCAGCTTATCGACAGCATGGTGTTGCTGATTAAAGAGGAGCTGCACCACTTCTCGCAGGTACGTGAGGCGATGTTAAAGCGCAATATTCCGTACGTGAAAATCACCGCCAGTCGCTACGCCAAAGGGATGCTCAAAGAGGTGCGCACGCACGAGCCGCTGACCCTGATTGATAAGCTGATTTGCGGCGCGTACATCGAAGCCCGCTCCTGCGAACGCTTTGCCGCGCTGGCACCGTATCTGGATGACGATCTGCAGACATTTTACCTGTCGCTGCTGCGTTCTGAAGCCCGGCACTATCAGGACTATCTGACGCTAGCGCAGCAAATCGCTGACGGCGATATCAGCGAGCGGGTGCGTTTCTTTGGTGAAGTGGAAGCGTCGCTTATCACTTCACCGGACGACGAGTTCCGCTTCCACAGCGGCGTGCCCGCATAGTTCGGCAGAAAAATCTGGTGGCTGGAAATACCTCACCTTTGCCGCAATAATCGACATACAGTACGGGAAAGAATAATTCCCGACATATTTATCGATTTGGCTAAGGATAATCAATGAACTGGGCACACGTATTACTGGCAGGGTATATCGGGGTCGTTATCGCCATTATTGTTGGCGTTTTTCGTAAAAAAGGCTGGATTGGTAAGGTCGCGGGCGGGGTGATTTTTGTCGTTGCCATCGTGGGCTGGAACCTGTTTGATGTGCACTACCTTATTCCGCGTGAGAGCCCGGAATACGGCATGACCGAATCGCAGAAGTTTGAAAACGCGATGCTGAAAATGCCAACCTTCCAGGTTATCAAAGAACAAGATCCTGCATTCTGGGAGCGTATTCGTGGCCAGGCCGTACAGATGAAAGAATCAGGCAGCAGCGAACAACAGGTGATCGATGCCATCCAGCCGCAGGTGCTACAACTGCAGATGGCGAGACTACAGCAGGCACCAGATGCCAACGTGGTGGAGTATATGAAGATCAACCTGGAGCAGATGGCCGCGGTGGAAAAGGCCGGTGCTGACGAGTGCTTCCGCTTTCTCTTCCCGGCGGTTAAAGGGGGAATTAACCCCGTACACCTGATATCACGGGATATCCTCGAACGCCGGATGGAGAGTGACGCCCGCATGATGCGTGCAGCCTATGGCCCTGACAAGCACACCGTCACCGCGCAGGAAAAGCACCAGGCGCTGCTCGATATGCAAAAACTGGGGCCGACGCTGATGCAGAACTTCGGCCAGGATGTTGAGATTATGTCTGACCCGAGTAAAGGGGTGGGAAAAGAGAAGATCGCCTGCGACCTGGTACAGAGTTTCTGGAATCAGGTTGTGGCATTGCCGCCAGCCAACGCGGCTGGCGTGATTCGTCTTGCCGTCTCACCCGAGATGCAGTAAATCAAATGCCCCTTTGAGTGCGCTTAAAGGGGTTTTAACATCCGCACTTCACAGTCGACATGCCCGGTGCAGCCCAGCGGTTCGGCGATATGTTCGAATCCCAGATGTTCATAGAGGCGAATGGCTTCGGTCAGAAACGCCGTCGTTTCAAGATAACACTGCTTAAACCCCTGCTCACGGGCGTACTCAAGCGCCATCAGTGCCAGCTTTTTCGCCAGCCCCTGACCGCGTACGCTCGGCAGGAAGTACATCTTTTGCAGCTCGCAGATATCCGGTTCGCTACAGCCCAATGGCGCAACGCCGCCGCCACCTACCACCTGACCATTCTGCTCAACCACCCAGTAGGCCGCGCCCGGCTGGCTGTAAACCTGGAACAGCTCATCCAGATTGGGGTCGGCCACCGTGTAGCCTTTATCGGCGGTCAGGCCGTGCTCGGCGGAGACCTGGCGGATAACGTTGGCAATCGCGGCGTTATCGTCGGCCGTAAGGCGACGCAGCGTCGCAGAGACAGGGGTAATGACACTCATAGCGAACTCATGACATAAACGTGGAACATATGCAGTTAATAACACTGCGGGGAGGGGGAGTGCAAGCGAGGATAATTCAGGAGGTTGGAACCGTACCGTGGATAACCCGGAGTCGGCGCTAACGCGCCTCGTCCGGGCTACTCGAAACCGTAGGCCGGATAAGCGTAGCGCCATCCGGCAAACGTACGGGTACGATTTTTACAGCGCGGCGATGACCGCCTGCTGCTCAATCAGCTTCGCTTTGGCTTCCGCGTAACCGTCCAGCTTCTCACGCTCTTTGGCTATTACCGCTTCCGGTGCGCGAGCAACGAAACCTTCGTTGGAGAGCTTGCCTTCGATACGGGCAATCTCACCTTCGATTTTCGCGACTTCTTTTGCCAGACGCGCCAGCTCATCTTCTTTGTTGATGAGGCCAGCCATCGGGATCAGCAGCTCGGCGCCGTCGATGATTTTGGTCACGGAAACCGGACCTTTGTCATCGGCTGGCAGCACGGTGATGCTTTCAAGACGGGCCAGGTTCAGCAGGAAGCTCTTGTTGTCGTTCACGCGACGCATTGCGTCAGCGCTGCAACCACGCAGCAGCAGCTCCAGCGGTTTGCCCGGGGCGATGTTCATTTCCGCGCGGATGTTACGTACGGCAACAATCGCCTGCTTCAGCCATTCGGTATCGGCCAGCGCCGCTTCGTCTACCTGAGCCGCGTTATATTCCGGGAACGGCTGCAGCATGATGGTATCTGCGGTGTTGCCACAAATCACTTTCACGCGCTGCCAGATGGTTTCGGTAATGAATGGAATGATCGGATGCGCCAGGCGCAGCAGACCTTCCAGCACGGTCACCAGCGTATTACGGGTGCCGCGCAGTTCAGACTCGGAACCACCGGTCATAACAGGCTTGGTCAGCTCCAGATACCAGTCGCAGAACTGGTTCCAGGTGAACTCGTACAGGATGCCCGCAGCAATATCGAAGCGGAAGTTATCCAGCGCTTCGCGGTACGCTTTAACGGTCTGGTTGAATTCAGCCAGGATCCAGCGGTCCGCCAGAGACAGGGTCATTTCGCCGCCATTGAAGCCGCAATCCTGATCTTCGGTGTTCATCAGCACGAAGCGGCTGGCGTTCCACAGCTTGTTACAGAAGTTACGGTAACCTTCCAGACGCTTCATATCCCAGTTGATGTCGCGGCCGGTAGAGGCCAGCGCCGCCAGGGTGAAACGCAGGGCGTCGGTACCGTGTGGCTCGATGCCGTCCGGGAACTGTTTCTCGGTACGTTTGGCAATTTTCTCAGCTAACTGTGGCTGCATCATGTTGCCGGTACGTTTCTCCAGCAGGTCTGCCAGGGAGATACCGTCGACCATATCCAGTGGGTCGATAACGTTACCTTTGGACTTGGACATCTTCTGGCCTTCGTCGTCACGGATCAGACCGGTCATGTAGACGGTCTTGAACGGAACCTGCGGCTTGCCGTTTTCATCTTTGATGAAGTGCATGGTCATCATGATCATGCGGGCAATCCAGAAGAAGATGATGTCGAAGCCGGAAACCATCACGCTGGTTGGGTGGAACTGACGCAGCGCGTCGGTGTTTTCCGGCCAGCCGAGGGTAGAGAAGGTCCACAGCGCGGAGGAGAACCAGGTATCCAGAACGTCTTCGTCCTGACGAAGCGCAACATCGGCGCCGAGGTTGTTTTCCTGACGCACTTCGTCTTCGGTGCGGCCAACGTAGACGTTACCTGCTTCGTCGTACCATGCTGGGATACGGTGACCCCACCACAGCTGACGGGAGATACACCAGTCCTGAATATCGCGCATCCAGGAGAAGTACATGTTTTCGTACTGCTTCGGTACGAACTGAATGTCGCCGTTCTCAACTGCTTCTACCGCCGGTTTCGCCAGTACGTCAGCACGGACGTACCACTGGTCGGTCAGCATTGGCTCAATAACCACGCCGCCACGGTCGCCGTAAGGAACGGTCAGATCGTGAGGTTTGATCTCTTCCAGCAGGCCCATAGCATCGATGGCAGCGACGATCGCTTTACGCGCGGCAAAGCGTTCCAGCTTCTGGAATTCAGCCGGGATAGCGTTGGAGTAAACGTCAGACTCTTCGCCTTTGGTGTCATACACTTCTGCGGTTTCGCGGATGTCGCCATCAAAGGTCAGAATGTTAATCATTGGCAGGGCGTGACGACGACCGACTTCATAGTCGTTAAAGTCGTGCGCAGGGGTGATCTTCACGCAGCCGGTGCCTTTTTCCATATCGGCGTGTTCGTCGCCGACAATAGGAATACGGCGGTCAACCAGCGGCAGCATGACGAATTTGCCGATCAGATCTTTATAACGCGGATCTTCCGGGTTCACGGCTACGCCGGTATCGCCCAGAATGGTTTCCGGACGGGTGGTCGCCACGACCAGGTAATCTTTACCGTCTGCGGTTTTCGCGCCGTCGGCCAGCGGATAACGGATGTGCCACATCGAGCCTTTAGACTCGCGGTTTTCCACTTCCAGGTCAGAGATGGCGGTGCGCAGTTTCGGATCCCAGTTTACCAGGCGCTTGCCACGGTAAATCAGGTCTTCTTTGTACAGGCGAACAAAGACTTCTTTCACGGCATTGGAAAGGCCTTCGTCCATGGTGAAGCGCTCGCGCTCCCAGTCAACAGAGTTGCCGAGACGGCGCATCTGACGGGTAATGGTGCCGCCGGATTCCGCTTTCCACTGCCAGATTTTGTCGATGAAGGCATCGCGACCGTAGTCGTGACGGGTTTTACCTTCTTCAGCGGCAATCTTACGCTCAACCACCATCTGGGTTGCGATACCCGCGTGGTCGGTACCGGCCTGCCACAGGGTATTTTTACCCTGCATGCGCTGGTAGCGAATCATGGTGTCCATGATGGTTTGCTGGAAAGCATGACCCATATGCAAACTGCCGGTGACGTTCGGCGGCGGGATCATGATGCAGAAGGACTCTTTGCTTTCGTCGCCGTTAGGCTTGAAATAGCCCTGCTGTTCCCAGTGCTCGTAAAGCGGCTGTTCGATATCTTGCGGGTTATATGTCTTTTCCATTATTTCCAGGTTGCCGTATTCAGGTTAAAACCAGCCACGCGGTAGGCTTTGTAGCGGTCGCGGGCAAGTTGTTTCAAAGTTTCTTCGTAAGGGACGAAGTCTACCACTTCTGTGAAAGCGGTGGCAAAATCTGCAAAGTTTACCCGCAGACTTATCAGTATATCCCGTGGGCTGCTGTTGCGCTTGGCAGGCCAGGCTATCTCCACCGGCGCACCGCCTCTTGGGCCTTCGCCCGCCAGATTATGCGGCACAAAACTGTCCGGAGGACGGCTCCACAGGGCTTCATCCAGGCGAATGGCCTGCTGCTCGTCTTCGCAGGCGATCAGCACGCGCTTGCCCGCGCGCCAACGTTCTGCGGCAATTTCACACACCAGTTGCTCGACGGCGCTGAGGTCGTCGACGGTGGTGTCATTGTCCAGAAGATAGAACGTCGCATTCTTCATATATGGGGCTTCTTGTGATGGATTTAAATGCAGAGCCCGGCGTGCCGGGCCTGCGATTTATTGCCGTATGTAGGCCGGATAAAGCGTTTACGCCACCATCCGGCGATTGTGCGTCAACGCCTGATGGCGCTGCGCTTATCAGGCCTACATGTCGCAGGCTCGATATCGTATTACTCTTCGCCGTTAAAACCCGCACGGTTCAGCAGGAACTGCGACAGCAGCGCCACCGGACGACCGGTGGCGCCTTTGGCCTTGCCGGAACGCCATGCGGTGCCGGCGATGTCCAGGTGCGCCCAGTTGTACTTACGGGTAAAGCGCGCCAGGAAGCAACCCGCGGTGATAGCACCGCCAGGACGGCCGCCGATATTCGCCATATCCGCGAAGTTAGACTCCAGCTGTTCCTGATACTCATCGCCCAGCGGCAGACGCCACGCGCGGTCACCTGCCTGCTCGGACGCGCCAATCAGCTCGTGCGCCAGCGGGTTATGGTTCGACATCAGCCCGGTGATGTGATGGCCCAGCGCAATCACGCAGGCACCGGTCAGCGTTGCCACGTCGATAACCGCTTCCGGCTCGAAGCGTTCAACGTAGGTCAGCACGTCGCACAGCACCAGACGGCCTTCGGCGTCGGTGTTCAGCACTTCAACGGTCTGGCCGGACATGGTGGTCAGCACGTCGCCCGGACGATACGCGCGTCCGCCAGGCATGTTTTCACAGCCCGCCAGCACGCCGATCACGTTGATTGGCAATTGCAGTTCCGCGACCATCCGCATCACGCCGTACACCGCCGCTGCGCCGCACATGTCGTACTTCATCTCGTCCATGCCTTCGGCAGGCTTGATGGAGATACCGCCGGAGTCGAAGGTCAGGCCTTTACCGACAAGCACAATAGGACGAACGTCTTCGGAAGCCACGCCTTTATACTCGATGACCGACATCAGGGATTCGTTCTGCGAACCGTTGCCGACCGCGAGATAGGAGTGCATACCCAGCTCTTTCATCTGCTGTTCGCCGATGACGCGGGTAATGACGTTTTTGCTGTAGCTGTCCGCAAGCTGACGCGCCTGAGAGGCCAGATAAGCCGCATTACAGATGTTTGGCGGCATGTTGCCGAGGTCTTTCGCCGCTTTGATACCGGCAGCAATCGCCAGACCGTGCTGGATAGCACGTTCGCCGCTGGTCAGTTCACGGCGGGTTGGCACGTTGAAGACCATTTTACGCAGCGGGCGACGCGGCTCGCTTTTGTTGGTTTTGAGCTGGTCGAAGCTGTACAGCGTCTCTTTTGCCGTCTCAACCGCCTGGCGTACTTTCCAGTAGTTATTGCGGCCTTTAACGTGCAGTTCGGTCAGGAAGCAGACGGCTTCCATTGAACCGGTATCATTCAGGGTATTGATGGTTTTCTGAATGACCTGCTTGTACTGGCGTTCGTCGAGCTCGCGCTCTTTGCCGCAGCCAATCAGCAGAATGCGTTCTGACAGCACGTTCGGTACGTGGTGCAGCAATAAGGTCTGCCCCGGTTTGCCTTCCAGTTCGCCGCGACGCAGCAGCGCACTGATATAGCCGTCGCTGATTTTATCGAGCTGTTCGGCGATGGGAGAAAGCCGGCGTGGTTCGAATACGCCCACGACGATACAGGCACTCCGCTGCTTCTCCGGGCTACCACTTTTTACACTGAACTCCATGCACTACGCTCCTGAATCTTAAAGACAACGGCGGTGGCTACGGATAGAATTGCAAGCTTACGTAACTCATTTCCGCTGTTGCGGTGACTTCGTGTTAATCTTAACGTTATTACGGTCCTGGCACGTCAGACGATGTCCTGAAACGTGAAACCGCTGAGTCATTTAATCTTAGCGATGTTTTCGACGACTCAAGAGAATAAATGACGTTTAAGCCATGAAACAAGCTATTTTCCTGCAATAAGACGGGTTTTTACGGGCGTATTTATAGTGATAATCATACGATATCTGGTGCGGGAGACGCTAAAAAGCCAGCTTGCCATTCTCTTCATCCTGCTTTTGATCTTTTTCTGTCAGAAACTGGTGAGGATCCTCGGCGCGGCGGTCGATGGTGATATCCCGACAAACCTCGTGCTTTCATTGCTCGGGCTCGGCGTGCCTGAAATGGCGCAGCTTATACTGCCGTTGAGCCTGTTCCTCGGTCTCCTGATGACGCTGGGTAAACTGTATACCGAAAGTGAAATCACGGTGATGCACGCCTGCGGCCTGAGTAAAGCGGTGCTGGTGAAAGCAGCAATGGTACTCGCCTTGTTCACCGGTATTGTCGCGGCCGTTAACGTCATGTGGGCTGGGCCGTGGTCGTCTCGCCATCAGGACGAAGTTCTGGCCGAGGCTAAAGCGAACCCCGGCATGGCGGCGCTGGCGCAGGGCCAGTTCCAGCAGTCTACCGACGGTAACGCCGTGTTATTCATTGAAGGCGTCAATGGCGCAAACTTCCATGACGTCTTCCTGGCGCAGCTTCGCCCGAAAGGTTCTGCGCGTCCTTCCGTGGTGGTGGCCGATACCGGCCAGCTCTCTCAGCGTAAAGACGGCTCTCAGGTGGTGACCTTAAATCAGGGAACGCGCTTTGAAGGGACCGCCATGCTGCGTGACTTCCGCATTACCGATTTCAAAAATTATCAGGCGATCGTTGGCCATCAAGCGGTGGCATCGGACCCGACTGATACCGAGCAGATGAATATGAGTACGCTGTGGAAGACGGATACCGACCGTGCCCGCGCGGAGCTGCACTGGCGCTTAACGCTGATACTGACGGTCTTTATCATGGCGCTGATGGTCGTGCCGCTCAGCGTAGTAAACCCACGTCAGGGCCGCGTACTCTCTATGCTGCCAGCCATGCTGCTGTATCTGGTGTTCTTCTTGCTGCAAACCTCGCTGAAGTCGAATGCGGGCAAAGGCAAAATCGACCCGGCGATATGGATGTGGACGGTCAACCTGGCGTATATCGCGCTGGCCGTGGTGCTAAACCTTTGGGATACCGTGCCGATGCGCCGTTTCCGCGCCCGTTTCATGCATAAAGGAGCGGTATAATGCAGCCATTTGGTGTACTTGACCGCTATATCGGCAAAACCATTTTCACCACCATCATGATGACGCTGTTCATGCTGGTATCTCTGTCTGGCATTATCAAGTTCGTTGACCAGTTGAAAAAGGCCGGGCAGGGGAGCTATGACGCGCTGGGCGCAGGTCTCTATACTCTGCTGAGTGCGCCAAAAGATGTACAGATCTTCTTCCCGATGGCGGCGTTGCTCGGCGCGCTGCTGGGGCTGGGGATGTTGGCTCAGCGTAGCGAACTGGTAGTGATGCAGGCTTCCGGCTTCACCCGTATGCAGGTGGCGCTGTCGGTGATGAAAACTGCCATCCCGCTGGTGCTGCTGACCATGGCGATGGGCGAGTGGGTAGCTCCGCAGGGTGAGCAGATGGCGCGTAACTACCGTGCTCAGCAGATGTACGGTGGCTCTTTGCTTTCTACACAGCAGGGCATGTGGGCGAAAGACGGCCACAGCTTCGTCTATATCGAACGTCTGAAGGGCACCGATGAACTCGGCGGTGTGAGTATTTATTCCTTCAATAATGAACGTCGTTTGCAGTCTGTACGCTACGCCGCGAGCGCGAAGTTTGATCCGGAGCTGAAGGAATGGCGTTTGTCACAGGTTGATGAATCCAATCTGACTGACCCAAAACAAATTACCGGTTCGCAGACCGTGAGCGGGACCTGGAAAACCACGCTGACGCCGGATAAGCTTGGCGTGGTGGCACTGGACCCGGATGCGCTGTCTATCAGCGGTCTGTATAACTACGTGAAGTATCTGAAGGCCAGCGGCCAGGACCCAGGCCGCTACCAGCTCAACATGTGGAGCAAAATCTTCCAGCCGCTGTCCGTGGCGGTGATGATGCTGATGGCGCTGTCGTTTATCTTTGGCCCGCTGCGCAGCGTACCGATGGGTATGCGTGTGGTGACGGGGATTAGCTTCGGCTTCGTATTCTACGTCCTCGACCAGATCTTCGGCCCGCTGACGCTGGTATACGGTATCCCGCCGATTATCGGGGCGCTGCTGCCAAGCGCCAGCTTCTTCCTGATAAGCCTCTGGCTAATGATGCGAAAAGCCTAACCACCCTTGTAGCCCGGCCGAGCGAATGCGACGCCGGGTTTTTTATGCCTGAAATTTGCTGTCTTCCCTTTGAATATCGGTGCTATCCCGTGGTCGCTGCGCTCGCACGGGCTATGAGTTGTAGGCAGGATAAGGCGTTTACGCCGCCATCCGGCAAACCGGCGATGACGAACTAACGTCGCCGCCCACCCAGCAGACTACCCAACATCCCACGCACAATCTGGTTCGTCACCTGACGCACGGCGCTTTTCGCCGCTGTTTGCACCAGACCATCGTGCTTGCCGCCGCGCGGCCCGGTGGTACCGAAGATAATATCTTTCAGCCCGCCAAGGATGCCGTCATCAGCGCTTTGCTGTCCTTTGGCTGGCGGCGCATCCGCCTGGCCCGCGCTGTTCTGCACCCCTTTTTGCAGCATCTCGAATGCCGACTCACGGTCGATTTCATCTTCATACTTGCCGTAGAGCGGTGAGTTATTAATAAGACCGTTACGCTCGTCGTCGGTCACTGGCCCCATGCGTGAACACGGTGCGATAACCATCGCTCGCTCAACGATGGACGGGCTGCCTTTGGCATCGAGGAACGAAATCAGCGCTTCGCCGGTGCCCAACTCCTGAATCGCCTGCTCGGTATTAAACGCCGGGTTGGCCCGCATGGTCTGCGCCGCCGTCTTCACCGCTTTCTGATCTTTCGGCGTAAAGGCACGCAGCGCGTGCTGCACGCGGTTACCCAACTGACCCAGCACCGCATCGGGAATATCCGACGGGTTCTGCGACACGAAGTAGACGCCCACACCTTTGGAGCGAATCAGGCGGATCACTTGCTCGATTTTATCCAGCAGCACCTGCGGCGCATCGCTAAACAGCAGGTGCGCTTCGTCGAAGAAGAACACCAGCTTTGGCTTTTCGAGGTCGCCCGCTTCCGGCAACTGCTCGTAAAGTTCGGAGAGCATCCACAGCAGGCTGGCTGCGTAGAGCTTCGGCATCTGATAGAGCTTCTCAGCGCTGAGGATATTGATGATGCCTTTACCGTTGCTGTCGGTACGCATCCAGTCTTTGATATCGAGCATCGGCTCACCGAAGAAATGCTCGGCACCTTGCTGTTCCAGCGTCAGCAGCCCGCGCTGGATGGCACCGACGGAAGCGGTGCTGATATTACCGTACTGGTTCTGGAAGGATTTAGCGTTATCGCCGATGTACTGGGTGATGGCCCGCAGGTCTTTGAAGTCTAGCAACAACAGTCCCTGATCGTCGGCGATGCGAAAGATAATATTCAGCACCCCGGACTGCACCTCGTTGAGGTTGAGCAGGCGGGCCAGCAGCAACGGGCCAAGGTCTGAGACCGTGGCGCGAACCGGGTGACCTTTCTCACCGAAGATATCCCACACCACCACTGGGTTAGCATGCGGCTCCCAGTCGGTCACTCCGATATTATTCAGGCGCGTCATCAGCTTTTCAGAGGCCTGACCTTCCTCTGCCACGCCGGTCAGGTCGCCTTTGACATCTGCCATAAAGACCGGCACGCCAATCTCCGAGAACGACTCGGCCATCTTTTGCAGGGTAACGGTTTTCCCGGTGCCGGTGGCGCCGGTAATCAGCCCGTGACGGTTGGCCATATTGGGCAGCAGTTCAAGCTGCTTGTCCTGGGTGCGTGCAATAAGCAAAGGTGCGCTCATGGGTAATCCTCCATTTATTCTGCGTCGAGTATAGGCAAAACAACGACATCTCGCGGCAGTAAATTGTCTGTTTTGCGGCGCTTTATCCAGTGCGGACTATGCTTTGCATACGGTTTTCTTTTTTTTGGAATGTTATGTTCAGATTCTTTTTTAACGAGCGTAAACACCTTGTGGATGATGCGCTTGAAGGCTTAGTGTTGTCCGCACCTCACGCGAACCTGGTGCGATTGGATATCGACCCGGCGATTCGTATCGTCGCCCGCAGCGACTGGGATAAAAGCCGGGTAGCGATTATCTCCGGCGGCGGCTCCGGCCATGAACCGGCTCACGCGGGCTTTGTTGGCAGGGGTATGCTCACTGCCGCGGTATGCGGCGATCTCTTTGCCTCACCGAGCGTCGATGCGGTGCTGAACGCCATCGTGGCGGTAACGGGCGATCGCGGCTGCCTGCTGATCGTCAAAAACTACACTGGCGACCGCCTCAACTTCGGCCTCGCCGCCGAGAAGGCCAAGCGCTACGGCCTGAAGGTTGAGATGGTGATTGTCGCCGACGACGTTGCGCTGCCGGATAACAAACAGCCGCGCGGCATTGCGGGCACGGCGCTGGTACATAAAGTGGCGGGCTACGCGGCTGAGCAGGGAAAATCGCTTAGCGAAGTGCACGAGATAGCTCAACAGGCCAGCCGCGGTGTGTTCAGCCTTGGACTGGCGATGGAGACCTGCAATCTGCCCGGGGGCGAGACCGAGGATCGCATCAAGCCCGGCCAGGTAGAGCTGGGGCTTGGCATTCACGGTGAGCCCGGTGCTTCGACGGTCAGCAGCCATAACAGCAAACAGCTGATCGGCACGCTGGTCGAGACCTTAAAAGCCTCTGTGGGTGATAACCGCGTGGCGGTGCTGATCAACAACCTGGGCGGCGTGTCGGAGCTTGAGATGGCGCTACTCGCCAAAGAGCTAGCGCATTCCGCGCTGCGCGAGCAGATAGCCTATCTGATTGGCCCGGCGACGTTGGTCAGTTCGCTCGATATGAAGGGCTTCTCGCTATCGCTAATCATCCTGAATCAGGCCATTGAAGAGGCGCTGCTGGCCGATGTAGAGACCAGCGGTTGGGTAAAAGCGGTGGCCTTTGCGCCGCTGAGAACCCTGACGCATGCCAAAGTGCACGACGCGCTGGAAGCGCAGCCGTCGGAGAACCCACAGGTGCATGCGCTGGTGGCACAGGCTACTCAGACGCTGCTGGGGTTAGAGAGCCGCCTGAACGCGCTGGATGCCAAAGTGGGCGACGGCGATACCGGCTCCACCTTTGCGCTAGGCGCGCAGGATATCGCCACGCTGCTCAAGCAGAATGCGCTGCCGCTGAACAACCCGGCGCAGCTTCTACAGCTGATTGGCGAACGTCTTGCAACCGTGATGGGCGGCTCAAGCGGCGTACTGATGTCGCTGTTCTTCACCGCTGCCGGGCAGGCGCTGGCGCAGGGCGAACCGCTGGCAAATGCGCTACTGGCCGGGTTAAAGCAGATGAAGTTCTACGGCGGTGCCGCACCCGGCGACCGTACGTTAATCGATGCTCTACAACCGGCGCTGGAAGCGCTGCGAGATAAGGGACTGCCAGAAGCGATTACGGCGGCGAAGCAGGGCGCTGACAGCACGGCGACGATGCAGAAAGCGAAAGCGGGGCGCGCGTCGTACGTGAACAGTGACAACCTGAACGGTGTGCCGGACCCAGGTGCCGTTGCCGTCGCGGAAGTCTTCGCGGCCTTCGCAAAAGCTTAACGACGAAGAGAAGAACCGGCGGCAGAACGCCGCCGGAGTGACATCAGAAATCAGCCTTCAGCACCACGCGGTAACGGGCTTTACCGTCACGCACGTGCTGGATGGCGTCGTTGATTTTCGACATCGGGAACAGCTCGGTGATGGGCGCGACTTTGCTGCGACCAGCAAACTTCATCAGCTTGCGCAGTTCGAACGGGTTACCCGTCGCCGAACCAGAGACGCTGCGGTCGCCGCCAATCAGGGTAAATGCCGGTACCGGCAGCGGCGTCAGCACCGCGCCGACGGTGTGGAAGTTGCCGCCCGAGGCCAGCGCTTCGAAGTACGGCTGCCAGTTCAGGTCGACGTTGACGGTGTTGATGATCAGATCAAACTGGCCCGCCAGCGCTTTGAGCGCTTCCGGCGAACGGCTATTAACCACGTGGTCCGCACCCATCGCCCGCACTTCCTGCTCTTTCGACGGATTAGAGCTGAACGCCGTCACCTCAGCGCCCATCGCGCGCAGCAGCTTAATGGCGATATGCCCCAGACCACCAATCCCAATCACCCCTACGCGGCTGGTGGCGGTAACGTGATGCATTAGCAGCGGTTTAAAGACGGTGATCCCACCGCACAGCATCGGGCCTGCGGTTTCGATATCAATGTTGTCCGGCAGCGGAATAACCCATTGCCAGTCGGCACGCAGCTTATCGGCAAAGCCGCCGTGGTTGAGGATGGTCGGTACCGAGCCTTCGGTACAGTTAATCTGGTTGCCATCGATACAGGCATCGCAGTGGCCGCAGCTTCGCGCCGTCCAGCCAATGCCCACGCGCTGACCAATCTTCAGCCCTTTACTCTGCGCTGCACTGCCCAGCGCCACCACGTGACCAATCACCTCGTGGCCAGCAATCAGCGGATATTGAGAGAACCCCCATTCGTTGTCGATCATCGATAGGTCCGAGTGGCAGATCCCGCAGTAATCTACCTTCACCTCAACGTCTTCCGGCAGCAGCTCCCCGGCATCGTATTCCCAGACTTCCAGTTCTGCCCCGGCATTTTTCGCGGCGTAGCTTTTTATTATGGACATCGTGTATCTCTCAGTGTGGTGTTGAACTGAGAGTGTAGAGCATGTGGGGACGGGGCGCTTGGCGGAAGGGGGGATTAAGAGCGCTTATGTAACAGTGCGTTTAACCACATCTCGCAGCGATCGGGACGCTTGTCTTCCGTTATCCAGTGACCGACAAGCGTGATGCCTGCAAGCTCTGTCAGCAGAGCATTCAACCCTTGCTCGTTAAGATCGGTAAAATGGCGGCCATCTTTGACCCGCTCGCCGTCGCCATATTTAAAGGATACGTACCAGATACCGCCAGGCTTAAGCGCCCGCGCCAGTTTTGCCATGGCATCCGGCAACTCGGTAGCGCTAACGTGCAGCAGCGAAGCACAGCACCAGATGCCGTCGTAACGATTAACGGCATTGACGTCGCTAAAGGTCATTTGCTTAACCGAGAGCCCGGTATGCTGGCTGGCAAGCTTTGCCATTTCAGCCGTCGCGTCAAAGGCTTCAACTTGATAGCCCTGCTGTAAAAACGCTTTGCTATCGCGCCCGGAGCCGCATCCGGCATCCAGTATCCGGCCACCTTTTGGAACGTGCTCCAGAAACGGTGTATAGAGCGAACACATATCAACGTTTACCGTCGAGTTAAAAAAATCGTCGGCGTGGTGTTGGTAATATTCAAGCGTCATCAGAAAGTATCCGTTCCCTGTGCGGCAGGTTCCCATTGGTGAAAAAGGACTTGTAGCGCATCGCTCCAGCTGGTGGCCAGGAATTTCTCGCGCAGTGCCGTAGCTGTTCCGGTTTGCCGAATCAACGTTTCGCGCAGCGGCAGGTGGCTATTGATAAAGTACTCGTTTCTATCGTGCAGGCGCTGAAGCAGCTTGCGGGACGGCAGACGCGCGAACTTGCCTTTCTCGCCCCGGTTGCACTCCTTACATGCCAGCACCAGATTCCAGACGCCATTCACGTTACGCACCTGCTCACGCGCCTTCCATGGGATAAAGTGGTCAACGTCAGCAAACTGTTCATCGTCCGGCTTCAGGCTGATGGGCGCATAGCAGTAGAAGCAGCGCCCCTTCTGGTAACCGTTGAGGCTATCGCGACAGCTCGAGATGGCCACGCGGCGATCGCTACTGCGGCTAAACAGCATCTGATCGTTATCGTCGTACTCCACGTTGATAAGCTGGCTGGAGATATTCATTGCCCAAGCTTGCTCGACCAAATTCCAGCGCGCATTGGTTTCAAAGCTGAGGTTTTGATACTGCAGGCACTCACCCAGGTGGTAAAAATTCTCCGTCAGGCGGATGCCTTTATGGGTTTTGCGCTCATCGATAAAAAAACGTTTCTCAATCTCGCCCTGATTCACATTGTGGAAGGCATCAATCACGTTGTTGAACCCCTGACGCACCGTAATGGCGGTTAACGCATCGCGGGTGATTTCTCCCGCGTTGAACTGCGAACAGGCGGTAATAAACTGGCTGCTGCGCGAGGTTATCTGCTTCGGCGCATGTTGCAGATGGCGACAGAGATGAGCGCTGAACGGCACCGCCAGATCGTCCAGCAAGATCAGATCGCTGCCTTCAGGTTTGAGATCGTACAGCGCATGCGCCAGCGCGAACTTATAGGACGCGACGTTTTTGCCGAAGAGAATAATCCCGCGCCAGTAGTTCTCCAGCGTAGGTTCAACCTGATAGAAGCGCATAGCGATGCCCTGAGCACAATGGCCGTTGTTACGAGATTCAGTAACGCGATCTCATATCAAACGAGGGCAAATGTAAACCGACCCGGTCACGTTGCATTTTTTTGCGAGGCGGATTCCGGGAAAAAGCGCTGACTGGGGGCGGAGTTAGCGGTGGTTAAGGGTTTTGAGGGGGAGGCGATGTTTTTTTAGACACTTAGTGGGAGAGTAGGTTACTGACGCTTGCATGGTGGCGCGTGACAGGTATAATCCACAACGTTTTCCGCATACCTTTCCGTGCCGGAGTGGCGAAATCGGTAGACGCAGTTGATTCAAAATCAACCGTAGAAATACGTGCCGGTTCGAGTCCGGCCTTCGGCACCAAGTCACTAAATTCCTTACAATACAGTTAGTTAGACGATTAAATCTGTCTCTTTTGCCTGTAAGAAATGCTCTGTTATGTCCCTTGAAAAAGCCGCTGTGGTTGATAGTGGTAATTGGGATGTTAACTCATAGCGGCGTGTAGTTCCAGGCGTCAAACACGTACTGACTCAACTTGAAAGCTATGACGTAGCCACCGTCTCTAAACAATCCCAAAAACTTTTAGTGAAGCGCATTTTAGCCCGATGCCCCCGTTCTGTCGCCGTCGCGAGACGCCGCAGGGGATAAACAGGTTTATGGTGGTCACGGTACTTGCAGACCATATGCAAGCTCTGCCAGCGGTTCGGCCTCGCTCCCCTTGGGTACATGGTCATCCTGATAAGCCTCACTAACTGACATAACTGTGATGTAGTCGCCAGAGGCTCCGCTTGTTGTCTTACCACCAACGGGGCTTTATGGATTCTATTGCGGTATGTTTGAAAGTGCGCGGGGGTTCATTCCCGCGCGTCCGGCGCTTTATGGTAAGTATTTAAGTATTTCTGCTGCCCAGTTTACACGGTGGATGACACGGGCATGGTGCAAGTTTCCGTCTAGTATTTCGGCTTTAGTTAGCTGGGATAACTGCTGCCAATTATTGTTAAGTATATAAGTTGCGTTATTACATTGTGAGCTTTCTAGCACGTAAATGTTTTGGCCTGTGAACCCAAATATCACGTAGCCTTGGAACCCAGCTTGCCCAACCGCTACGAAATCTGGTTTTTTACTATTGATAAGTTCAAGTCTGCCTTCAACAACAGCGGTATTGCCCTTTCCCCTGATCTTAATAGCTGAAAGGATTTTTGAACCGATATTACTCCAAGGCTGTTGACCCTGAGGCAGGAGGCTCCAGTTTAGTTTTATAGATTTACTTTTAACGATGGTATTAAGTTGGTCGTCAACAGTTTCGCACAACCCAAAAAGCTCTAAAAAAAGATTAATGCAGTGAGCCACTAACTCTTTGTTGTTAGCTGTCAAACTTAGCTTTGGAGAGATGATCAACTTCTCCCCTTGCAGATTCTCTACAATCTTTAACTCTATGCTTGGTGGAGGGGTGAGGATTCTCTTGTAGCGCTTATACTCAATTTCACGAGTGTCAGTAACTTCTTGAGTTGCGCCCCCTCCGATCCATTGCTTTCTAGTCCATGAAATTTGTCTGTATGCAGTTTCTTTAGGTGCTGTTTTGTCAGGCACTGATTTGCCATTAGCATTGAATCTGGTTATTGGCCCTAAAATTTTGGGGAGGACTTCTTCACCTAAAGCTCTTTGACTTGAGAAACCAATAGAGTCCGTTTTCCCCGCATCTGGCAAAGAATGTGCAATGTAGATATCACGGCCATCAAAGTTAGGTATGTAATTATCAATATTTCGAATACGCTTTTTCTGAATAAGCATGGATCGTTCCTTTTGATTTTATCTTACTGTTTACATAACCAACCAAGCCGGGCACAATCGAGCCGTTAGAAACGATAGTGAGGCTAACAATCGTTATGAGTTTGCAGACTCATGGCGGTCATGCTTCATAGACCGGATTCACGCAGGTGACTCCGGTTTTTTTTTATGCCCATCATTTATACATGGGCACAACATATAGGGTGTGTTAATAAGATTACCCCCTACATGTTCAGCATTCTAGTTAGGATTCTTTGCAGTACAAGGGTTGATTTTGAGGTTAAATTGAGGTTGTCAAAGGGAAATTTCGACCAACCCTACGTGCCGTAAGGCTTAGGCTGTATGTCAATGTTTCAGAAAAAAAATGAAAATTTGATCGAGTGCTGATTTCTTTAGCACGAGAACATGAGATCGAACCAAAATATTGCAAAGTTTTGAACAAAAATTGAACTGCCTCGTGTCTCCATAGCCAAGACGAATGCAGTTTAAATAAGCTAAGTCAGCTCTCAAAAGTCCTTTATGACCCGAACCAAAAATTGTACCTCTCAAACCCCCACCGCAAGCGGCTCTCCGGGGTTTGTGCGCATGGAGTAATGCGGTTGTACTGGGTATGTGCGCACAACCTTCTACAAGCCGCATTCTACCGTTAGCCTATAGCTGAATCCCCGGCTTGAAAAATTGCACGCTTATGGTTGCCCCTCCCTCAACGATTAAGGCTTCAACCGCCCCCGTGCGCCTCTCCCAGCCGAAGGCTGGGCGGGCTGTATATCGATTTGCCTTCTTCTGTGGCGTTTATGACCCTGTTTCGCGTTCTGACCGTGAGGCTGTGGGTTAGGGTTAATCTTCTCTTTAAACGCTAAATCACTCCTGAATCTCCACTGCTAAAGCACTTTGCGTTGATGCTTGGCGCTTCTCTTGGCTGTCGTTATTGTTTTGGCTTCGGTGTCATCAATCGTTCGATTCTTGCTACCTGTCTGAGTGATTACTATCTGGTGTCATCAATTTAGGGTTTGACTAAATGCCACCACCAATGCAATGATGCTACCGTTTTGTGATACCAGACGGGAGAGGTGAAGCATGAGGACTTTTATCTACTGCCGCGTTTCAACACGCGAGCAGGATACGCAGAATCAGGTGCTGGCTATTGAGCGTGCCGGGTACAAGGTGCCTGAAAGCCGGGTAATCAGCGAGGACATTTCCGGTAGTGTTCAGGCTATGCAGCGCCCTAAGTTTCGGGCGATGGTTGAGCACAAGCTGGAAGCGGGAGATCAGCTTGTCGTGCTGAAACTGGACAGGCTGGGGCGTGACAACATCGACGTACAGCAGACCATCGACATGCTGTTAGAACGTGGCGTGAAGGTGGTGTCTCTTGACCTGCCAGCGCACGACCTGACTTCATCCGAAGGCACGTTAATCAGACACATGTTCGGAGCCTTTGCGGAGTTCGAGCGGAACCGTATCCGTGAGAGGACACTGGACGGGCTGGAGAAGGCGAAAGCCAATGGCGTTAAGCTGGGTCGCAAGGAAGCCACCGACACCACTCAAAAGGTGCAGGAGTTGCGGAGTGAGGGACTGTCTCAATCGAAGGTAGCGAAGCGTCTCGGCGTTAGCGTGAGCACCGTTAAACGCCACTGGAACAAGGGCGAGGGGTGATGACCTACAAGCGAACAAGGTGCTACGACTGGCCGTTACTGGGCTGTGGGTGATGGATGGCCTACAGCTTTCGTATTAATTTCAGAGCGTTATGTTATGCGCGATGTCGTAATGCTATGATTTATAATGTATTTTCGTATTACTTGCGGCTCTCGATGTGAAGAGGTGGCGGGGCTTTAGCCGTGCCAGACGATGAACATCGAGATCAGATTGTGAATGTGATTCATCACTGAACAATTCGAGGGATGGGGCAGGGGAAGGGATCAAAGGCTGCGTTGTCCAATCACTAAGCTAGATTTGAAGCTGGTCAACACGTTAGTAGTATCTTTAAAGTTTCATTTAAAATGCATGTACAAAAAAGGGTTCTTCCCTTACATCCCTTCTCCTAAATGTAGTTACGAGTGCTTCGCTCTCTTCACGTGCTGCGCTTCTCGCTATGCTCCAGCCCGCTCCATCGCCTTTGGCTCATTCCCGGTCTTCGCCCGCTGCTGATGCTCGGCCACTCTACGCAACCGTGCTTGCCGTGGCAGGCAACGCGGCGGGGATGTGTAGTGGAACGGTACTCTTTATCGGTATGATTAATGTAATCAACCACATACTGTTATCGGTAGGTATTCTTCAAAACATCTTCATTCATTTCTGTATCGTTCAATCATCTTTCTTGTTCGTTTCCTTTCAGGTCTTAGCCGTTGGTCATCGGTCTTACTGCCTGCTGTGCTACTGCCAGCTATGGCACGCCGTCACGGTCTACTGTCTGTTACCTGTCCTACTGCCTTCACTGTCTGCCGTCTGTCAGTCCTACGGTCTGCCATCCGTCATCCGTTCGGCGCTCGCTTGTTTCGGCTGCGCCGCGCTCGCTCTGCGTATCTAGCGATACTTATCACTATAGACACTTTCATAATTATCTATTGATATCAGTAACTTATATTTTTAATTTTAAAGGCTACTAATAAGGAGATATAGAGCATTACTTGCACGTTTTAAACCTACTTAAAACTGCTCTGTTAAATGCGCCCAGCCCATACGCAATAAGGCTTTGCAGGGTGTTGAACGAAAAATGATCAAATTAAAGTGTCTAATAAGGAGAAAGAACAGCTCCCGAATTGCGACAAACTCTCCGATTTTGAGAGCATCTATTAAGGCAGATAGAACCCCCGACGCAACCACTGCCACGAAAACCTCTATAAGGGCAGAGAGTCTGCCGCACCTGTACCACCGCCCCAACCTGAGCTAATACCTACCCCTATTTTCTGGAGATTTCACCATGCCAACGAATCTACGCCGCCTGCTTGAGCAGGCTGCTGACGCCGAGCTGCTCAATACTGCAAACGCAGATGTGCAGCAAATGATCGCTGACGGGATTGTTATTCGACGTTCCAAGATATGCCCCGTAAAGCGTAAACCCGTTAAGGCGGCATACAACACAAAGACCGAAGAGTTTTATTACAATGCTGATGGCTCCGCTATGACCCTGCGGGAGTGGCGAGCGCTGCACGGTGTTCAACCGAAGAAGCAAAAACAGCGCTCTGACACGGGGTTGCGGCAAGTCATCCAGCCCGGTGACGCAATTCATTGCCGATGCGCTGAGCTGGAGCTGTGGTTAAACAAGAAGCCTGCTCGTTATGCTGACCCGCTGCCGCCAGATTTTCCCGGTGTTCGCGTAGATGATGCCGCATTGAAACCGCGCGAGCACGCCGTTCCGGCATCGACAACCGGGCAGAATGCTTTTCTCAAAGCCTGCCGCGAGTTCCTGATTTGTGATGAGAAGACTATACACCGCATCAACAGGGGCATGAATAAACTGGAAGCGATGCGCAATTCAGATTTCAAACGCTACGGGGACTCAGCGGAGTTTCGTCAATTGTGGTGTGGAGAGTCGAAACCTACCGAGGATAAATTTAACAGTACAAATCATCATTGTGACCCAAACGGCTTGGCAGTGCCGCCGTCTGTGCCGTCACTGAATACAGCCTCTTATGAGTTCCGCCCGCTGGTTCGCTGTGACCGAAACGCACGCGTTAGCCTGTTGCCACCCGATGGGCTGGAGTGGAGGCCGGGGCAGTTGTCTGTTGCTGATGCGATCTTCTCCCGTGGTAGTGATGTGCTGGCCGTTCTGCCTACGGGTTATGGCAAGACCGCCGCCTTCGCTTATCCATTGATTTATGAGTCCCGCGCTGGCGTTGGCCTGTCTGTAATCGTGGTTCCCACTAATACCCTAAAGCGCCAGATTCTCCGCCAGTTGCGGGATGCTGGCGTTCACGCTGTGGCATTCGGTGACAAGTTGCCGAGGCACCGCAACGCTCAACAACTCGCGGGGCTGGCTGCCGGGGCGTTCCGTGTTGCTGTCGTTTCACCTGAGCATCTTGTTCCGTCGAGTCAGGTCTTTGCGGCGCTGATGGCTTACGGCGTTGATCGTTTTATTATCGATGAGGCACACACGGTCAAAGACTGGGATTTCCGCCCAGCTTACGACGCAATGCAGCACACACTACAGAATGCTTTTCCCTCGGCTCAGCGCTGCGTATTTACGGCTACGCTGCTACGCGAAAATGAGCGCAGTTTAATGGCGTCGCTTGGCTGCCGTAGTGATTACGTAACATTCCGTGCTGATGTTGCTCGCGAAAATATCCAGTTGACGACAGTCAGACAGTGCCGCGAACGCTTCCGAGCGGCTATTGGTCTGGTCGAGGCTCTGCCGAAAGAAGAGAAGACGCTTATTCTCGTCAACGACCTTAAAACGTTGCGGGCGTACCTGAAACTCTTAGGCGACCGGGCGCGGCCATATCATTCGAAGACGATGTATCTGAGTAACGAGGAACGCCACGCAAACGCCGAGTGGTTTGCCACTACGCCGGGCGCGATTCTGATTGCTACTAAAGCCTTCGGGCTGGGGGCTGATGTGCCAGACATTCGCAACGTCATCGTTACCTATATTCCTGATGACCTGCCTGACCTCATTCAGATGATTGGACGAGCCGGGCGCGATGGTCAACCTGCCCGCGCGTTTCTGCTGTGGTCATCGCTGGCGCTGGATGCTGCGCCTGATGAGCTTGCTTACTTCTACCGCCCTGAAAACTGCAACTGGCAGTACATCGCTAAATACCTCTGAGTCGAAAGGCTCCCCCTCATTCTCTGGAGTTAATCCATATGCCTGTTACCGAACATGCGCAGCGTCGTGCTGCGCGTGCGGATGCGCTCGTCACCGCACAACTTGCCTTCGCCCTGAACGGCTATTCCTTTGATGGATTGGCTGAGCGCCACCGCCAGACCCTTAACCGTGAGGCTTTGTTACGTCAAGCAAGTACGCCTCTACAGCGGTATTGCCTGCTCAATAACTGTGAGCCTTGGGAATGTCTGGCCGCTGTGCTGAATAGATTCCGACGCCGGGAGGATGGCGCTCGTCTTTGGCCGACCTATCGCATGGCTCGTGAGGTCTTTAATGGGACTGTTCACCCTGCCGACAAGACGCGCGACGAGATATTTCAATCCGTGCAGCGTCGCCTGTTTTTACCAAAGCCAGTACATGCCGAGGTCATTCAACACCTGCGTGCAATGGGACTAACTGGAGACAACCACCAATGACGAAATCTGAATTTGAAAATGAAACGTGGCGAATGAAAGGCTTGCTTCTTGGGGCGCTGATTCGCCGCCTTGAGGAAGACAAGGCTGGTGAGTCGCGCATGGCCGCAGCGGAGTTATCCAGTGCGGTCAACTTCCTTAAGGCCAATGCCGTAGAAGCGCCGGACACGTCATTTAACCGTGTATTTGAGGATGACGAGCAATGACACCCGCAGAGTTTAGAGCATGGTTTGCCACCCTGCCGCCGAATTATCAGAGCGCCGCACGCACCATGTACGACAACGCCCGCAAGTCGGGCACACATACCGCATCAAGCCTTGCGCTGATCCACACGTTGGTTACTGACCAGATTAAATTTGATTCGGAGTTTAATTTATGACTTTGAGTATTACCGATATCCAGCGCATTAACGCGCTGGCTCATAAGCACCTAAAGAACAATGAAGAGATTGCAGCGGAGACAGGTCATACCCTGACCGATATTGATGCTGTAATCCGTGGCGTCTATGTCGATGACTTGGCCGAAAATTGGAAAGACGATGCTGATATCACTCTGGCGGAGTACAACGCCATCCGCAGCCGCTATAAGCCCGGCAAGCTGCACCGCGATACAGAGTTTATGATTGCCCGCGATATGCTGATTCGCCCTGAGACTGTGCTGGCTATCGCCCATTCCCGCTTTAGCAACGTCCACACGCACCCAGTGCCGAAAGCCGTCAAAGCAAAGCCGGAGAAAGCGAAAGTAGTGCGCAAGTTGGTGCCTACTGATTTAGATGAAATCCACAAGTTAGAGCGCTTCGGTTGGCCTGCTGCGGAGATCGCCGGGAAGCTGGGCGTCCCTGTTGAAGTCGTCGCGCATGTGCAACGCTGTCTGAGAAATCGTTGGTCGTACCCGGATACTCTGGAGTCTGTTAACTCCAAATTCAGCGAGGCTGAATGATGGCAGAGAACGAACCGCTGCACCCCGCCGTTAACCCTGATCTCTATGTGAACCTTGACGAACAGCGTGAAGGATACGCTCCGATTGAATCACGGGGTTGGGATGTGCTGACGCAGAACCTGACCGGGAAAGGTCGAACTGACCCCAGCCAAACACTTAACCAGAATCCGAAACAATGTCCGCGCGGCTCCGTTGGTGAGCGCCGTTGGCTTCTTAAACGTGGATTACTTTAACGAGGAATTACCATGAGCAAAACTATTGTATTGCTGCCGCCACGCAAGAATACAGACTGGGCTGCACAATTAAAGCTGATTTCTGAATCGCTTGAGGTGAGTCAGGCAGACCTCGCCCGTGCATATCAGGTTGACCGTCAGGATATGGGGAAAGCGTATCACGGTGTACGCAAACTGCCGGAGCGTTGTGTGCCTGTTCATATGCTTTTGTTAGCGCAGGTACACGACTTTAGAGCATTATCAGGAGAATAATTTATGTCTGACCAGAATGTTAATCCGTACCTTTCCGGTGCTGATGCTGCGCCGCAGCAATCGCCATACATGGCTGCACCTGTTGGCGCTGACAATGGCGCATCCCGCTTTAGCTCTGCGCCTGCTGATGCTGATTTCCTCCGTACCCAGCCCGTTAACGGCAATGATGGCGGCCAATGGAATAGTAGCAATATTGCGAATCAGCAAGATCAGAACGCGGACAGCGCCGGGGCGCAGGTGGGCGATACTATCCCCCTGATGGACGGAAGCGCTGTAGAGTTGACTCCTGAACTTCATGGGCTGATGGGGCAGTTTCACCAGTCTGTCGAAAGCCAGTTAGGGCAGGGAACAGTTGACGCCATGTTGCAGTTCGCTGGTACGCTCGACGCCGGGACGCAATCTACCCTTGAACGGATGGTTATGTCTGGCGACCCTGCACAGATGCAGCGGGCGGTTCAGTATCTGCAAGAGCGTATGGCCGCTGGCTCTGCCACTGGTTATGTCCCGTCGCAGGGGAACACATATGGTCAGCCCGCAGCGCAACCTGTCGGTATGTCTCATGCCGAGTTTATCGCAGCGTATGACCAGCTTTCGCAGTGGGCGCAGCAATCAGGGTATGGCCCCGGCCATCGCCAGTACGACGAACAATACCGTGCTCTCGTTGCGCAGCGCTCCGCTGGCAAACGTGCTGGCCGCTAACGCCCAACGGTGGAATGCGCCCTGCAAGACTGAGTGCGCACCAACCCGGTACTACCACACCAATCTATGCGCATGAGTCCCCGCAAGCAGCATTCTGCGCGGCATCTGAAAGCCTATTTTTAATTAACCGAGGTTCGTAATGAGCACCTGTAATTTCCATGCCGTGGAGCGTGTCGCTGACGTGCGCCCGGATTTCGCCTTGCCGCTGGGTAGATGCGACCACATTTACCCTGAGCGTGTGCAGCACGTTTTCAATCCAGACGAAGCGGTTTATATCGTTGCACGGTCTGCCACATCCGGCACTCGCACATCTGGCGTTAGCCGTGGGCTTTCCCTTGTGCTGCCGCCGAAGATGGCCGAGCGGATGCGCGAACGTGAACGGCACGAGAAGAATCGAGCCAGACCCCGCAAGGTGATCACTGAGGCGATACGCGCTGACATTATCGATCGCTCTGCAAAAGGCCAGAAGAATCGTTACATCGCAAGCAAGGTTGGCGTGTCTGAAACCTCTGTGCGGAAGGTGTTGAACATGGCGCGTATGAGTGCGCACTAATGCAAGGTAATACGTTCGCCTTACTTCACGCGCACTAACCCCTGAGAACCGCGCCAGCTCTGGCCTCACAACGCCCATTTCGGGGCACCTCATCCCTTTAATCGATACCGTTCTGAATCCTGCCTCGGCGGGAGGATTCCGCACGTCTGCGCCATGACGATGGTGCGGTCTTCATCAACCTACGTAGGAGTTTTGTTTATGGCTGATACTTCGTACAGTCCCGATCTGTTTCGCCCACATTATGGCGGGGTGGAATCCGACAATGATATTCACATCGAGGCTTATGACCGGGATGTCCAGACCCGTTTAGAGTCCAAATCCGTATTTCTGGCCGAGGGGCTGTCTACTTACAGGCCGCTGAAAGCCAGCAACCAATACCGCATTGATCGCCTGAGTGGTGATCTTGAGGTGAAGGGCAGAACCGCTGGGCAATCGCTGGAGCCTACCGCCGTTAAGTCGGACAAGCTGATTATCTCTGTGGATACGCTGAGCTATATCCGCATCCCGATTGACTATCAGGATGACTGGACAGCACCCACCTTTCGCGCAGAGCTGAGCCGCAATATCGGTACTGCTCACGCTAAATTCTACGACGAAGCGCACACCATCCAGCTAATCAAAGCGACTGACTTTGTACCGCCGCCGACACTGCAACCAACGTTTAACCCGCTTACGGATAATGTTGTCTCGCTCGACCTGACCACGGGGAGCGAAGAGGATGCAGCTAACGAACTGGTTCACGTTATCAAAGCTGCTGTTAATCGATTCCTGACTGAGAAAGATATTCCGGTGGCGGAGCTGGTACTGCTTATCGACCCGGCTTGGTTCAGCATCCTGATGGAACATAAGAAGCTGATGAACGTGCGCTATAGCCGGGATGGCGGCAACGATTACGCATGGCGTCGTGTTGGCTATGTCGCTGGAGTGCGAGTTATCGAGCTGAATAGTTACCCGCAGGAAGCCATTACCGGGCATGAACTGGGCGCTGATTATGACGTTACCGCAGAGGAAGCGCTGACGAGGGCGACGCTGTTTAAACCTTCCTCGGTACTGTTGACGGTCGAAGCGCAGAGCGTCATCAATCGCCAGTGGGATGATGAACGCGAAATGACGATGGTGATGGACTCATATCGCCTGTTCAACGTTGGGCTGCGTCGTCCTGACTGCGTTATCAATTTCCGACAAGCTGCATAACTGGAGGGGCTGAGTCATGGTTAATGATGCTTACGCCCCTGAGCTGTTGCGATCCCTTTTCCTGTATGACCCGGTGACAGGTCGCCTGCACCATAAAGCTAACCGACGCCGGGTTAAGGCTGGCTCCTATGCTGACTCCACCCGGCGAGCTGATGGCTACCGTCAAGTTGCCCTGCGACTTGATGGCAAGCAGTACCAGCTAAAAGCCCATCGCGTGGCATGGATTCTTGCGCATGGCGCTATTCCTCACGGTAAGCAGATCGATCACATCAACGGTACCCGTGACGAGAACCGCCTATGCAATCTGCGTTTGGTTACGCAGCGGGAAAACGACCAGAACCGACGCAAGGCAAGGGGATATAGCTGGAATAAAGGCTGTAGCAAATGGGAGGCTTACATACGCGTTGATGGTGTACTCCGTCACCTTGGCTTATTTACTACCGAAGCGGCGGCGCGTGCTGCCTATCTAAAAGCTAAAGCCAGATACCATCCCTCAACGCCAGCCGATTTGTTGCAGGCTGCCTAATCCTCGGAGGTTCCATATATGGCTGATGAAAAGCCGATTAGAGCGCTGGCAGATGATGACCCACGCCGCCAGCGGTACGCTGAACTGATGGCGCAGGCTGGCCGCATGACTATTCCCCGACTGCATCCAGGCGATGCTAATAGTGTTATGAGCCAACTTGCGACGATGCTCGGCGCACCTGTCCCGATAGTCGGTGCTATGACTGAGCACGCCGCTGCATGGCGTGCCTGTATGCTGGAGCAAGGGCTTGGCGATCTTCTGGATGGCTTGAGTAAACAGGTGCTGACCATCTTCTTTATGCTCTGCTGGAGAGACAGCGCCTTGCGATTGGCGGGTAAGCAAAAGGAACGGCTTACAGCGGCCAGCGAGGGTTTGACCATTGAGCAATACCGGGCAATGCACCCGGCTTACAGAGAGAATAAAGAAGATGATAACCACGATTAAATTAAGGTGGCGGTACATCGAGCCGCCGCCAATGACTGGCGCACTCGCTGACCTGAAACAGTGGGTAATGGATACCGGAGAGCCTGAGCTGGAAGCTGAATTTCGTAAGCTGCTGGGGCTAATGCGCCGCAACGGTATTAGTGACGAACGCGTTAATGCGATGGCTGATGAGCTTTATGTTCTGGTTTGCCAACGCCAGTGCGAAGAATACGAAGCCTGCAAGCGGGCTGCGTCTGACAATGGAGACTTTGAATCATGGTTACACGGACAGACCAACTACTAAGAAAAGCGATGCGGGACTATCTGGAACACCTCGGCAACATGCCGTTGGCTGAACGGATTACAAATGCTGCTGTATTCGAAGATGTGTATCGCTTCCTGTTGAATGGTTCCGGTCGGCTGGAGTTGCGCCGCGCTGATGTGGCCGCTGTCCGTATCTTCCTGTGGAATTATCAATACCGACGCTGTGCGGTGACAGGTAAGCCGCTGCGCCTTACGTCTGCTGTGCTAGATCACTGCCACCGAACCGGGCGCGTGCGTGCTGTGGTGCATCGTTCTGCTAACGCTGCTGAGGGAGGCCGCTACGTTGGGCGGACGTGTGGTGTTAGCGTTGCGAACTTAAGGGCTATGGTTGGCAGCTATCGCAAGCAATACACTGGTATTGGCGTGTTATATCCATAACTGCGGGGTAATAAACCCCGCCGAAATAGTAGCGTAGCCACTCAAACAGGAATGTTATAGTAATGACAAATTGCATTAGTTAGTAGAGCTGGTGCAGCAGACGCTGCAATATTTAGCGTCCCCGCATATGCTTTACCAATCATATTTACAACCCACTTCCCAAGGCTATCACTGAAATTGTCCGGGGTAGTTGGGGCGGGTGATTCTTGTATAGCTTGATGAAGGCTCTTAATATCTTCATCATTAGCGCCCCAATCCTTGAGCTGCTTTTCAAGCGAGTTGAAGTCTCCAGCGTTGACAGTATTATTTTGTGAAATGTCCCCGTTACCAGAGCCAATAACGCCAGCATTGTTTACGTTGCCATGAATGTTGGTCACGTTATGGACAGTCATTGGTGCTACCTCTTTTTCTCTTAATGAAAACTGTAACCCTTCGCCTAAAATACCCTTTGACTCTAAGTCTAAAGACCAGTCGAGGATCTTATTCCTAACGGTAGTAATTACATGTTCTAGTACACCAGCGCTTATAACCCATACCATCTCAGTCTTTTGTCCGATACTTTGAGCTAATGTATCAGCCATCCAATCCGGGAGAGGTAAAAAAGGGTTTTCTCCTTTATTACTCATCTTTTTTATAGATGATATTGATTCTGTAATGTGAAACGTTGATACCATTGCATTTAATTCCGCGTCGTTGAAATTGACCACAAGCGGAACCCAGCTTTGATGTTGGGGACTATATGCTTTTAACTGCGATTGACCTTTCCTGTATTCAGGAACCGTATCAAAGCTGGGATAGCCATTTAATTCGAGCTGTATCCACTCGGTCAAATCGCTGAGGCCGAGCTTCACTGCAATCATTTTGGCCTTCATGAGTACAGATAAAATGTCGGAGTCGGGATCGCACGCTAGTGCTTGAAGTTCAAGAACTGGTGAGTTAGCCATATCAAGACCTTAGTATTGTTTTGATAAGGTATCTTACCCGCATCGAACCATGCAGTCTAAGGTTCGCAGGCTAAACTCACCCATGAGTTAGATGTTTATTCCTTCATGCTGGATGAGTTCGACATACTTACCGATCTCTATAGGGGAAGCTGCATTTTTCGAGTAAGTTTTGAAGCTCTCTGTACTCCCGCGCTCATGACCGACGAGCAGGGCAATACGATCTTCTGGCACTTGAGCACGGTCGAGCTGTTGCACAAAAGCATGTCGGAGTGAATGAAACACTTTCCTCTCTGCGGCAAGTTCACCAAGAGCTTTACGCTTTGCCCTTGTGAACTGCTGCGTATGCCACGTTGAGCGTTTCCCATCCGCCCGGTCTGTGATTGAAGCGTGATAGAACAGGAAACCGCTATGTGTGGTTTTGAGCAATGATTTCACTAGGGGGATTAGCTTGCTGTGTACTGGGACGATTCGTGCCGCGCTCTTGGTCTTCCCCTCGGTGATCTCAAAGCACAAAACGCCCTCGATGGTTTTAATACTGCTCTCACGCAGCGTACATATTTCATTGATCCGCATACCGCTGTAAGCACCAATAGCCGTTACCGCCTTCATCTCGTCATCAAGCAAGGTATAGACCTTTGCCAGCTCTCCCGGTGCGAAGACTTCATAGCTGACCTTGCTGCTTTTTGCTTCGAGTGCATGACCACGCCAAGGGTTATCCTGTGGCGCATCGTGATAGCGATTGCGTGCCAAATCCCATATCTGCGCCAGTGCGCTTATATAGTTTTGGATAGTTTGGGGCGCTCGCTCAGTTTTGAGTTTATCTAACCAGCCTGTAACTATGGTTCGGTTAATATCCCGCAACTGAACATCTTTCTTTTTCAGGTGGGTTAACAGCACCTCTACGGCTTTGTTGGTCTTGGATAGTGTAGTTAGCTTTCTCTTCTTGCTGTATTGGAGAAGATACAGATCGCGCATTTTAAGTAGGGAAGGGCAAGCCTGAACCGATGCACCAAATGATGCGGGGGCTTCCTTAGCATACAAACTGACACGGCGTAGCTCATCAATGATTTGATCTACGGATGAGCCGCCTTGTGGCTTAAGCAGATTCCGTAAGCGAGTCCATTCCAGAGCAATAGCATCGCGAAACAATCGCGCTTGCCGTATGTCTCGTGTCCCTGTGCTTTTCATAAAGTAGCGTTTCCCTTGGAACAGGTGGCGCATGTAGCTGGGGATAGCTATCCGCACGAGGTAATTCCCGCAGGGATCTAAAACTAGATAACGATCTCTCTTGAAACTCATACAAACCCCGGTTATGTTGTCGGGGCTTTTTCATGGCTAAACAGTCTGTGAAATGTGCCGGGGTTATGAGCTTTAGTCTAGCTAGTTCAACGAGTTAACGATGATTGTTGAAGCAAGCTAAGCCGCCTAAACCCGTGCCGGTTCGAGTCCGGCCTTCGCTCCATCCCCTTATGGACTTTCCCCTAAACCCCATACCCCTTATTCCCCCCAGAAGTAATACAATACCTCCCTCCACGCGGCCCAATACACACGTTCCCTGAAGAGCACGAACAAGACGAACCATAGGATGGCGATCTCACGGGCTGTTTTGCCGGTGCACTATGCCGTTCCGCTGGTCGTTGCTTAACTGCTGGAGCGTTCTGTGAGAGGTCATTCTTGATATAGCATCCCGCCATTTTACATAAATATGCTGAACCAACCCAGCGTTCTTGCTCTTTAGCTGCACTTATCCGACTCCATGTATCGCGCTGCTCATACACGTTGACGGATGTTCCTCTTTTCAATGCCGAGTGCGTTTCCTTTTGGGGAACTACGCACCTTTAAAGCTTCAGCATTCACATAGCGGTGCTCGGGTTGTTCAGACCCAGTGATGTCAGGTATTCGCGGAGCTGCCGAAAGTGAACTTGAACTTGAACTTGATGTGTTTGAGTTTTAAACTCTACTTTCGGTAGCTGGTGTTTTATCATTTTTGGCAAAGAGCCAGATAAAAAATAAAATAATAACTAACCCAATTGTTTTATTCTTCATAGTCGCCTGAATACGTATCATAATATGTGGGAAATCATAGCGTATTCAATGTGCTGATAATTGTGTTCTAACTCATAGTACTGGAAGTAAGTGGTAAATATCTCAGTGCCAAACGACCATAAATACGGCTTTCCCTAAATAAGCAGCCAACAAAAAGGCGCCTCTCAGCGCCTAATCTCCCCCCTTCACCCCCGACTTCCTTTCCCCGCAATCACCCCAATAAACTCCCTAACCTGCCTCCGCTTCCGCACCGACATTTTCCCCACCACTCGCGCCGTCTCCAGCACATCGTCAGCTTCACCTTCCACCGCCGTCAGCACCATACACCCCTTCATCACCCGCACCTCAACCTTCGTGCCGGTGGCAAACCCTGCTGCTTCCAGCCATTGCCCCTTCATCATCACCGCCGGAACGCGATGATAATCTGGCGCGCGGCTCGCATAACTCACGGTTAAATTCCGCTTATTTCCTTCGGCTACTTCTGGTTCAAATGAATCTGCAATACAATCGGTATTAGTCATAGTTGCTATTCTCGTGAAATAGTAGGTGTGATTAGCGATGCGGGCGTGTTGGCGCACACCCGCATCGCGCAAAATAACACCTGTAAATATACCCAGTACAGAAAATAAAAGCCAGCCGAAAATAAAACGTAATTAACGCTATTAAATATAAAACCGGAAACCGTTATTAATATTATCTATTAAAAACAGTCTCCGTATTAATAATGAAAATAGATAACCGCAAAATCACGACATCACCAGCGCCGCCTGAATATACCGCTGCGGCGACACCCCCAGCTTCTTCCTGAACATCGCAATAAACGCACTCGCGCTGGCATAGCCCAGCTCCTGCGCCAGCGTATTCACCGCCACGCCGCGCGCCAGATTACACACCGCCTCTAGCAGGCGAATCTGCTGCCGCCATTCGGAAAAACTCAGGTGCGTCTCTTCGCGGAACAGGCGTGCCAGCGTGCGTTCGCTGGCTCCGACCTTTTGACCCCACCAGGCGAGAGTCGCGGTATGATCCAACTCGCGGCACAGCGTATCGCAGACCTGACGCACCCGGCGGTCGCTCGGGAGGATCACGTGGCACAGCGCGGCGGCGGGGAGTCGCTGTAGCTCGTCGGCCAGCAGCGCCTGAAGCAGGGCCATCCGTTCCGGGGGAATGGCATCTTCAAGCCCGGCATCAATCAGGGTGTGGAGTAGGGGAGTGGCGGTCAGGCCGCGGCACTGATTGCCAAACAGGCGGGAAGCCTGCGGGCTAAGGTACAGGTTCTGCGTCACCACGCGATCCACGGCCTGAAGCCCGTGCGGCAGCCCGCCGGGTAGCCAGATTGCGCGGCCGGGCGACAGCAGCCAGATATGCTGCGGGGTGACGATTTTTGCCACGCCGCTCAGCGGGTAAATCAACTGCCCCTGTTCGTGCTGGTGAACCGGCTCTTCGCTGCCCGGGGCGTATTTGAGCTGGCGCAGCCCTTCAATCGCGTTCGGAATGGTCATCTTCACCTGCCCTCTGTCTGATTCTCACCATTTATGCTTACTGCTGCGTTTAGAGACAACTTTTGTCCGTATGGCGACATCCAGGTGGCCAGTGACGCCATTCTGCCACGGACGGGCTTCTCTTTTAAACTTGAATAATTATCATTTCCATCCAATTCTAATAACAGTCGGAAATGCTATGAATCAGGTTGGCAAGCTTTTCAGGGATAAACCGTTGAAAGTACTGGCATGTACGATCATCGCAGGGTACAGCGGGCAAGCGTTCACTGCGGATAACGGTCACGATAGCACAAA
>NZ_JMPL01000017.1 GCF_000735365.1 Kluyvera ascorbata ATCC 33433
TTACTGCTTCTGATTTTAATTGGTTGCGGGGGCCAGATTTGAACTGACGACCTTCGGGTTATGAGCCCGACGAGCTACCAGGCTGCTCCACCCCGCGTCCGTGGATGCGCACTATACTCCGCTCAGCATTTGTTGCAACCATTTTTGTGGCAAATCACTCATTTTTTTATAACTTGTACGTATGTGGCGCAATTTGCGTTTTTTTTGTGCGAATTGGTAACTGGGCTTCGCGTTCGCATTTAAATACCCCTGGGGGTTTGTTATCTTCACCGGGCACTTTCGATAATGCGGAATACAAAATACCATGAAAGGACGTTGGGCCAAATATGTGGCAACGGGTGCAATGCTGGCGATGCTGGCTGCCTGTTCGTCAAAACCGACCGATCGCGGTCAACAGTATAAAGACGGGAAACTCACCCAGCCTTTCTCACTCGTGAATCAACCTGATGCCGTCGGCGCACCAATTAACGCGGGCGACTTTGCGCAGCAGTTAAATGAGATTCGTAACGCCTCTCCGCGCCTCTACGGCAACCAGAGCAACCTTTATAGCGCCGTGCAGCAGTGGCTGCTCGCGGGCGGCGACACCCGCACCATGCGCCAGTACGGCATTGACGCCTGGCAGATGGAAGGGACCGACAACTACGGCAACGTGCAGTTTACCGGCTACTACACGCCGGTTGTCCAGGCTCGTCATACACGTCAGGGCGAATTCCAGTATCCTATCTACCGTATGCCGCCTAAACGCGGCAAGCTGCCGTCCCGCGCGAGCATTTATGCCGGTGGGCTGAGCGATAACTACATACTGGCCTACAGTAATTCGCTGATGGATAACTTCATCATGGACGTGCAGGGCAGCGGCTATATTGATTTCGGCGACGGCTCGCCGCTGAACTTCTTTAGCTACAGCGGCAAAAACGGCTGGCCCTATAAAAGTATCGGCAAGGTGCTGATCGACCGTGGTGAAGTGAAGCGCGAAGATATGTCGATGCAGGCGATCCGTCACTGGGGCGAAACCCACAGCGAAGCGGAAGTCCGCGAGCTGCTGGAGCAGAACCCGTCATTCGTCTTCTTTAAACCGCAGTCGTTTGCTCCGGTGAAAGGCGCCAGCGCCGTGCCGCTGATTGGCCGCGCTTCAGTGGCGTCTGACCGCAGCATTATTCCGCCGGGCACCACGCTGCTGGCTGAAGTGCCGCAGCTCGACAATAACGGTAAGTTTAACGGCCAGTACGAGCTGCGCCTGATGGTGGCGCTGGACGTCGGCGGCGCGATTAAAGGCCAGCACTTTGACATCTACCAGGGCATCGGCCCGGATGCCGGGCACCGTGCGGGCTGGTATAATCACTACGGACGCGTATGGGTGCTGAAGACAGCGTCCAACGGCGGGAATGTGTTTAGCGGTTAAGTCCGTGATTTCCCCGGCGTCTTGTAGCCCGGCCGAGCAACGCGACGCCGGGAACGCTCGATATCAATGAATTTGAGGTTTTATGTCTGTGGTTATCAGTGACGCCTGGCGCCAGCGTTTTGGCGGCACGGCACGTTTGTACGGTGAAAAAGCGCTACAGGTCTTTGCTGACGCGCATGTGTGCGTGGTCGGTATTGGCGGCGTTGGCAGCTGGGCGGCGGAAGCGCTGGCGCGTACCGGCATCGGTGCGATCACGCTTATCGACATGGATGACGTGTGCGTTACCAACACCAACCGTCAGATCCACGCCCTTGGCGGCAACGTCGGGCTGGCGAAAGCGGAAGTGATGGCCGAGCGTATTCGCCTGATAAACCCTGAGTGCCGCGTCACCGTGGTGGATGATTTCGTCACGCCGGATAACGTCGCCGAGTACATGGGCGCGGGCTACAGCTACGTGGTGGACGCTATCGACAGCATTCGCCCGAAAGCCGCGCTGATTGCCTACTGCCGTCGCTATAAAGTCCCATTGATTACTACCGGCGGCGCGGGCGGGCAGATTGACCCAACGCAGATTCAGGTAAGCGATCTGGCGAAAACCATCCAGGACCCATTGGCGGCGAAGCTGCGTGAGCGGCTGAAAAGCGATTTTGGCGTGGTGAAGAACAGCAAAGGCAAGCTCGGCGTCGACTGCGTATTCTCAACTGAAGCGCTGGTTTACCCGCAGGCGGACGGTTCGGTCTGTGCAATGAAAAGCACGGCGGAAGGCCCGAAGCGGATGGACTGCGCCGCTGGATTCGGTGCAGCGACTATGGTCACCGCCACTTTTGGCTTCGTGGCGGTTTCCCATGCGCTGAAGAAAATGCTCGCGAAAGCGGAGCGTCAGGCTAGCGTCTGACGCGCGGCTTCCATCATTGCCTCGCTCAGGGCCATCAGGCCCTGAGCGCGAGAGGCGCTTAGTTGACCGCGTAGCCCTAGTTCATCAAACAGGTTGAGCGGATCGTCTGCCAGAATCTCCGCTGGCTGTTTGCCTTCCGCCGCCGTCAGCAGCACCGCCAGTAGCCCACGTACAATCCTTCCTTCGCTATCGCCAAAGAAGTGCAGCGTGCCGTCTGGAGATTGGGTATAGCCCAGCCAGACGCGGTTTTCGCAGCCGGGGATCTCGCGCGCCTGCGCTTTAAGCTCGTCCGACAGCGCTGGAAGCTGTTTTCCTAACAGGATCAACTGGCGGTATTTCTCTTCCCACTGCGAAAGCGCCGCAAACTGTTTTCGTAACGTTTCAGGCGTTACGGTGGTGCCGAACGGGTGTCCGGCGAGTGAAGGCGTCGTCATTAGTCCACCAGAAGTTCGAGCGCACGGTCGACGGCGCTGACCAGCGCTTGAACGTCGTCCTGCGTATTGTAAGGGGCAAACGAGGCGCGCAGCGTACCGCTCACGCCCATTGCCGCCAGCAGCGGTTGAGCGCAGTGCTGACCGGCGCGCAGCGCAATGCCGTATTCCGCCATCAGCGTCACCATATCGCTGTGGTGAACGCCAGCAAAATCAAAGGCCAGCAGGCTGGAGTCCTGACAACGGAAAGAGCGGAAGCCTGGGCGTTTTGCCAGTTCTTCCTCCGCAAGCGTCGCCAGACCCCGGCTCCAGGATTCGGCCTGTACCATGTCGATATCGGACAGCCACTCCAGTGCCGCGCTGAGGCCAATCACCCCGGCAACGTTTGGCGTACCGGCCTCCAGACGATAAGGCACCGGCTGAGTGGTGAAACCGTCGAAGGTCACTTCGCTGATCATTTTGCCGCCGCCGAGCCACGGCGTCATGGCGTCGAGCAGCTCGCTTTTGCCGTACAAGGCGCCAATGCCGGTGGGCCCGTAGAGCTTATGGCCGGAAAAGGCGTAGAAGTCGATATCCAGCGCCTGCACATCTGCCGGGAAGTGGACGGCACCTTGCGCCCCGTCGACCATCACGACCATATTCGACTGATGGGCGAGCGCGATTGCGCGGGCCAGGTCCGGGCAACCGCCGGTGACGTTGGACATTTGCCCCAGCGCCAGAATACGGCTGCGTGGGGTAATCAGTGCGGTGAGTCGTTCAACGTCGGGCAGGCGGTCTGCGCCCAGCGGCAGCTGGACTATTTTTGCGCCGGTCTGTTCAGCCACCATCAGCCACGGCACCAGGTTGGCATGGTGCTCGGCGACGCTGACGATGATTTCATCGCCCGGCTGCAGGCGAGGGCGCGCATAGCACTGGGCCACCATATTGATGGCTTCGGTGGTACCGCGCGTCCAGACGATATCCTTGCCGCCTGGCGCGTTGAGCCAGCGGGCCACCTGGTCGCGTGCGGCTTCATAGCGTGCCGTCAGGCGCTGTGCTTCGGCAAACTGGCTGCGGTGGACGTTACCCGCGCTCAGCGAGTAGAAATGCGTCGTCGCCTCGATGACCGCCTGCGGTTTTAACGCGGTGGCGGCGCTATCAAGGTACACCCCGGCATCGTGCAGGGCGGGAAACTGGGCGCGAAACTGCGCTGGGGAGAAGGCGTTCATGGAATTCCTCATATCAATAAGGAGATCGTCGCGCAAAATGCGCGTTGATACAAGGCTTGTGCTCATCGTCGGAATTATCCGGAACTGCATACGAAGCCGCGTCAGTGTCTTATGCTGTTTAGTGTTGGGGAAAAATTAATCCCTGTTGTTAATCTAATATTGAATAGCATAAGTCGCTTTAAGGAGAACAAAATGAAAAAGACTGCCGCCGTACTCTCTGCCTGTATGCTGACTTTCGCGCTGAGCGCCTGCGCGGGGCCGAACTACGTGATACACACTAATGATGGCCGAAGCATCGTGTCTGAAGGGAAACCTCAGACGGATAATGATACTGGTTTGATTTCGTATAAAGATGCGAACGGTGTGAAACAGCAGATTAACCACAGCGAAGTGAAAGAGATGGTTGCGCTGGAGAAATAAAAAGGCGATCGTCCAGGCAAAAAAAAGCACCGCAATTAGGCGGTGCTACATTAATCACTATGGACAGACAGGGTAAATGTACAGGAAGTGAAAAAGGGTAGCCTTGCTACCGTGATCTGAATTGCAGACCAATTGCAAACACAACAACACAACATCACAACCGTAAGCCAAAAGCCCTTCAGAACACGCATTCCAAAAAAAGCTTCTCGTTCCGGCTCAGGAAGTGCCGCCATGATAGGTATTTGCTGGTAGAAGCTCAACGGACAAATTATAATGGCTCAGATAAAAAAACTAATAGGTTAACTGTTGTTTCCTATTTGTTAAAATCAATTAACAATTGAGTTCTGGGACCATGTCAAAGCGTTTGCCACCACTTAATGCATTACGTGTATTTGATGCAGCCGCACGCCATTTAAGCTTCACTCGCGCGGCCGATGAGCTTTTTGTGACGCAGGCCGCAGTAAGCCACCAAATCAAGTCTCTTGAGGATTTTCTGGGGTTGAAGCTGTTTCGGCGGCGCAATCGTTCTCTGCTTTTGACCGAAGAAGGGCAGAGCTATTTTCAGGACATCAAAGAGATCTTTTCGCAATTAACAGAGGCAACGCGTAAACTACAGGCACGAAGCGCGAAAGGGGCGTTAACCGTTAGTTTATTGCCCAGTTTTGCTATTCAGTGGCTGGTGCCGCGTCTCTCAAGCTTTAACTCAGCTTATCCGGGAATTGATGTCAGAATCCAGGCCGTAGACCGTCAGGAAGACAAGCTGGCGGACGATGTCGACGTGGCGATTTTTTATGGCCGCGGCAACTGGCCGGGGCTGCGCGTGGAAAAACTGTACGCCGAGTATCTGCTCCCCGTCTGTTCCCCGCTGCTGCTGACCGGTGAGAAAGCGTTAAAAACGCCCGCTGACCTGGCAAAACACACGCTGCTGCACGATGCTTCCCGCCGCGACTGGCAAACGTATACGCGCCAGCTGGGGCTCACTCATATTAACGTACAACAGGGACCGATCTTCAGCCATAGCGCCATGGTGCTACAGGCTGCCATCCACGGACAGGGGGTTGCGCTCGCGAATAACGTGATGGCGCAGTCGGAGATTGAGGCAGGCCGTCTGGTGTGCCCGTTTAATGATGTTCTGGTCAGTAAGAATGCGTTTTATCTGGTTTGTCATGACAGTCAGGCTGAACTGGGTAAAATAGCGGCCTTTCGTCAGTGGATTCTGGCGAAAGCGGCGAATGAACAAGAAACGTTCCGTTTCCGTTACGAACAATAAATGAATTTAGGGTAATACCATGACCAGCCGTTTTATGCTGATTTTTGCCGCAATCAGTGGCTTTATTTTTGTCGCACTGGGCGCGTTTGGCGCGCACGTGCTGAGTAAATCGTTGGGCGTTGTCGAAATGGGTTGGATCCAGACCGGTCTGGAATATCAGGCATTTCACACGTTGGCGATTTTTGGACTGGCGGTCGCGATGCAGCGCCGCATTAGTATCTGGTTCTACTGGAGCAGCGTATTCCTGGCGCTGGGTACCGTGATGTTCAGCGGTAGCCTGTATTGCCTTGCGCTCTCCCATTTACGCCTGTGGGCGTATGTTACCCCGGTGGGCGGCGTCAGCTTCCTTGCCGGTTGGATTTTGATGTTGATTGGTGCCATTCGACTTAAGCGTAAGGGTGTTGTTCATGAATAAGGTTGTGCTGTATTGCCGCCCTGGGTTTGAGAAAGAGTGTGCTGCGGAAATTACTGATAAAGCCGGTCGCCGCGAAGTGTTTGGCTTTGCGCGCGTTAAAGATAACTCCGGCTATGTGATTTTCGAATGCTATCAGGAAGGGGACGCCGACAAGCTGGCGCGAGAGCTGCCGTTTAGCTCGCTGGTGTTTGCCCGCCAGATGATTGTGGTTGGCGAACTGCTGAAAGATTTACCTGCCGAAGACCGCGTAACGCCGGTTGTCGGTATGCTGCAAGGCGTGGTGGAGAAAGGTGGCGATCTGCGCGTTGAAGTGGCAGACACCAACGAAAGCAAAGAGCTGATGAAGTTTTGCCGTAAGTTCACCGTGCCGCTGCGCGCTGCGCTACGTGAAGCTAACGTGCTGGCGCCGTACGAGACCACTAAGCGTCCGGTGGTGCACGTGTTCTTTATCGCGCCGGGCTGCTGCTATACCGGGTACTCCTATAGCAACAACAACTCACCGTTCTACATGGGTATTCCACGCCTGAAGTTCCCGGCCGATGCCCCAAGCCGCTCAACCCTGAAGCTGGAAGAGGCGTTCCATGTCTTTATCCCGGCCGACGAGTGGGACGAGCGTCTGGCAAACGGCATGTACGCGGTCGATCTGGGCGCGTGCCCTGGCGGCTGGACCTATCAGTTGGTGAAGCGCAACATGTGGGTCTCCTCCGTGGATAACGGCCCGATGGCGCAGAGCCTGATGGATACCGGCCAGGTGACCTGGCTGCGTGAAGATGGTTTCCGCTACCGCCCAACCCGCAGCAACATCTCGTGGATGGTGTGCGATATGGTTGAGAAGCCGGCGAAAGTGGCGGCGCTGATGGCCGATTGGCTGGTGAACGGCTGGTGCCGTGAGACCATCTTCAACCTCAAGCTGCCGATGAAAAAGCGCTATGAAGAGCTGTCGCAGAACCTGGCGCACATCCAGGCAAGGCTTGATGAAAACGGGATTAACGCCCAGATTCAGGCGCGCCAGCTGTACCATGATCGCGAGGAAGTGACCGTTCACGTACGCCGTCTGTGGGCCGCCGTCGGCGGTCGTCGCGACGAGCGTTAATGATTGTAGCCCGGCCGAGCGCAGCGACGCCGGGGTTAGCTCCGAGCCTGCATCGGGGGCGGCGTTATCGGTTAAGCCTTAACTGCTGCAAATTGCCATCGATATGCAAATCCGTCTCCAGCCGCGCGATATCGCGGCATAAAAACGCCATCTCCTGGTGCTCAATCAGTTTCTTGCGCCACTTCTCCGGTATGTCATCCAGATGCGCATACAGCGTCTCCAGCGTGGGGAACTGCGTTAACAACTGGGTAGCGCTCTTTGGGCCAATCCCCGCCACGCCCGGCACCTTTGAACTGCTGATCCCTGCAAGCCCCCAGTAGTCCGGCAGCTGATGCGGCTGGACGCCGAACTCTTTTTCGATAAACGGCACGTCGAGCCAGCGCTTCTGGAAATAGTCGCGAATGCGCAGGTTGGGCGAGAGCAGCTGGCAGTAGCCTTTATCGGTGGAGACGATGGTGGCCTGATGGCCTGCTCCAGCGACTTTCACCGCCAGCGTTGCCGCTAAATCGTCGGCTTCGTTTCCGCTGGAAACCCAGCAGCGCACGCCGCGTAGTTCGAAGGCAGCGCGCAGCGCGGGCATTTCAGCATGCAGGTCGTCTGGCATGGGCGGACGGCCCGCTTTGTAGTCAGGAAGGCGCTGGTGACGCCAGCCGCTATTGCGCGCCTCGTCGTCAAACACCGCCACCGCGTGAGTTGGCTGGCTGTGGGCAATCAGCAGATCCAGCGCGTGCTGGCAGGTTTCCACACAAGGGGAACCCTGAACGGCATGGATACGGCGTATCAGGTTGAGTGCATCAACAATCAGCAAATGGACGGCCACAGGTGTTCTCCCTAACGATTCGAGCGACAAGGGTAACATTCACGGCACAGTGAGGCTATTGGCGAGGGATAAAACGGGAAGAGGCCTCGCAAAACTGCACGAGGCCTCTGGGGGGATGACGTTAGTCGCAGGCGACCACTTTCATCGCCAGGCCGCCGCGAGAGGTTTCGCGATACTTGGCGTTCATGTCTTTACCGGTTTCGTACATAGTCTCGATAACCTTATCGAGGCAGACGCGCGGCTCGCTGGTACGGCGAAGCGCCATACGTGCGGCGTTCACCGCTTTGACTGAAGCAATGGCGTTACGCTCGATGCACGGTACCTGTACCTGGCCGGCAACCGGGTCGCAGGTCAGACCGAGGTTATGTTCCATACCGATTTCTGCGGCGATGCATACCTGCGCAGGGCTTGCGCCTAGCAGTTCAGCCAGACCCGCAGCGGCCATGGAGCAGGCTACGCCGACCTCACCCTGACAGCCCACTTCGGCACCGGAGATAGAAGCGTTCATCTTGTACAGTGAGCCAATCGCGCTCGCGACCAGCATGTAGCGCGCCAGCGAGTTAGCGTTCACTTCACGGATAAACTTGTCGTAGTACGCCAGCACCGCAGGAACAATCCCGCAGGCGCCGTTGGTTGGTGCCGTTACCACGCGGCCACCGGCGGCGTTCTCTTCGTTAACGGCCAGCGCGAACATGTTGATCCAGTCGACAACCGCCATTGGGTCGCTGCTGATTTTATCCTGGCTTACCAGCATACGACGCAGCGCGGCGGCGCGGCGCGGAACGCGCAGTTTACCCGGCAGGACACCTTCAGTGGTGGTGCCGTGTTCGATACCACCCTTCATCACTGCCCAGACGTCAGCGAAGTGCTTTTCCAGCTCTTCTTTGCTGTGTAGCGCCAGTTCGTTTTGCATCATCAGGCCGGAGAGCGACAGCCCGGTTTCGTTGCAGTGACGCTGCAAATCGGCGGCGTTTTTGTACGGGTAAGGTACGGCAACTGGCGCTTCAGTCGTCTGACCGAAGTGCTCTTCATCGACGATAAAGCCACCGCCGATGGAATAATAGGTTTTGCTGTAAACGGCGTTGTCGCCCGCCAGTGCGGTGATACGCATGCCGTTTTCATGCAGGGAGAGGTTGTCGGCATGGAAGTTCATGCACTGGTCAACCGGGAACTCCACTTCGTGCTGACCGTTGGCCAGCATCAGGCGACCGTGGGTGTTCACGTCCTGGATAAACGACGGGATAGCGTCGATATCAACCGTATCAGGCAGATTTCCTGCCAGACCCATAATGATGGCGATATCGGTATGGTGACCTTTACCGGTCAGAGAGAGTGAGCCGTAAACATCGACGACTACGCGAGTAATATCATTGAGGATCCCACGCGCAATCAAGTCGTCCGTGAACTGTTTGCCTGCTTTCATTGGCCCCACGGTGTGTGAGCTGGAAGGACCAATGCCGATTTTGAAAATATCGAATACGCTAATCATGAGGCGTCCCTATGGTATTGAAGTGCGCCGCCCCGAGGGACGGCGCAGGGTGATTAACTAAACAGAGAGTAGGAGATGGCGGAGATAGCGATGAGGCCCATCAGGACAACGAAGACGTTGCTAATGTGACCGCTGTACTTACGCATTGCCGGTACTTTCTGAATGGCATACATCGGCATCAGGAACAGAATCATTGCGATGATTGGGCCGCCCAGGGTTTCAATCATCCCCAGGATGCTTGGGTTCAAGGTTGCCACGATCCAGGTGGTAATCAGCATGAACAGCGCAGTGATTTTGTTCAGTTTGTTGATTTCGATGGTTTTGCCTTTGCTACGCAGAGACTTGATAACCATACCGTTAAAGCCTTCGCGTGCGCCCAGGTAGTGGCCCAGGAAGGATTTGGTGATAGCGATAATCGCGATAATCGGTGCCATCCAGGCAATGACCGGCGCGTTGAAGTGGTTCGCCAGGTAAGACAGGATGGAGATGTTCTGCTCTTTTGCCGCCGCCAGGTCCGCTGGGGACAGGCTCAGTACGCAGCTGAAGACGAAGAACATAACGGTCAGCACCATCATCACGTGAGCACGAGCCAGAATAGAGGAGCATTTTTTCTCTGCGCCCTGGCCGTATTCTTCACGCTTCGCGACCGCGAAGGAGGAGATGATTGGTGAGTGGTTGAAGGAGAACACCATAACCGGGATTGCCAGCCACAGGGTCATCCACAGGCCGTTGCCGGTAGAGGCTGCGCTGCTGAAGGACAGCGTTTCCAGCGCCGCACCGCTCCACTGTGGGATCAGATACAGAGCCAGCACCATCAGGGCTGCTACAAACGGGAACACCAGGATGCTCATCGCTTTAACAATCATCTGCTCACCGAAGCGAACGATGGTCATCATACCGACGATCAGAATCAGTGACAGCAGCGCGCGCGGTGGCGGCGTGATGTGCAGCTGGTGAGCCAGGAAGCTCTCAACGGTGTTGGTGATTGCTACGCTGTAAACCAGCAGGATTGGGTAGATAGCGAAGAAGTAGAGCAGGGTAATCAGTTTACCTGCGCCGATACCAAAGTGCTCTTCAACCACTTCAGTGATGTCTTCGCCCGGGTTTTTACCGGACAGTACGAAGCGGGTCAGGCCGCGGTGTGCGAAGAAAGTCATTGGGAACGCAAGGATAGCCATGATGATAAGCGGGATCATGCCACCAACGCCGGCGTTAATTGGCAGGAACAGTACGCCCGCGCCAATTGCGGTACCGTAAAGACCCAGCATCCACATTGTATCTGTTTTGCGCCATCCGCTAGCAGATTCTGCTGTGACGATAGTGCTGGTTTGAGTGTTTTCCATCTGTATCTCCTGGAGGAAGGAAAATGCTAATTTTTTAGTCAAATAAAATAAAAAGAACGTTAAAACCAATATTAAATTTTATAAGCACCGGCTTTTTTGTGATTTTTACCCGATGCCGTTTTAGACGAGCGCAAATGTACATTTAACTGGTAAATGTATCAGTGATCATGATCGCAAATGTAATAATCCACTTTCAGTGTGGGTTATTGCAGGTATTTTTCCTGTAATTGCAACATATGCAGAAATTAATGGTCGCGAAGGCTACCATTCGCAGTATGTGTGGTAAATGGTGGAGGGGGTAAATACGATGTTTTTGCTGATAAAAATGGTGAAAATGGCGTTTTTTAGCGCTTAAACATAACTATGACTAATAATATGTGGTCGGATAACATACGCAAACGATTGGCTGTGAATGAATAGGCGGGGTTAAGCGGGTTATTTTGGGGAGAATTCCGGCGGAAAAGACCGCCGGAAGGGGAGTGAATTACGCTGAGGTCAGACTCAGGCGCAGATTTCGTAGCAGGGAATGTAGGCCGAGCCGGGCAGTTTCATACGATGCTGGGCGACGAAGCCCTGCAGCAGTTCATCCATACGGCGCATCATCTCTTTATCGCCGTGGATCTTATACGGCCCAAACTCTTCGATAGCGCGAATGCCCACTTCCTTCACGTTACCCGCCACGATGCCGGAGAAGGCGCGTCGCAGGTCGGCGGCCAGTACTTCAACCGGCTGATCCGGATAGAGCTTCAGGCTAGCCATGTTTTCGTGTGACGGCTCGAACGGCATTTGCAGGTCTGGCGCAATGCGAATCGACCAGTTAAAGCTGTAGGCATCACCGGTATCGCGACGGTTCTCTTTCACCAGCGGCATCGCTTTCTTCATCTGCCGCGCCACTTCGACTTCATCATCAATGATGATTTTGTAATGGCGGCGCGCGCCTTCGCCAAGCGTATGCACGACAAAATCGTCCAGTACGCGGAAGTAGTCGGCGCTCTCTTTCGGGCCGGTGAGGATAAGCGGCAGCACCTGGTCTTTGTTCGCTGGGTTCATCAGAATGCCCAGCAGATACAGCAGCTCTTCCGCCGTACCGACGCCGCCAGGGAAGATGATTATCCCGTGGGCAATACGGACAAAGGCTTCCAGACGTTTTTCGATATCCGGCATGATGATCAGTTCGTTCACCAGCGGGTTAGGTGGCTCAGCGGCAATAATGGACGGCTCGGTCATGCCGATAAAACGGCCTTCTTTATAGCGCTGCTGCGCGTGACCCACCGCGGCACCTTTCATCGGCGCTTCCATTGCGCCCGGACCACAGCCGGTACAGATGTTCAGCTCGCGCAGGCCAAGCTGATTACCGACGCGGCGAGCGTACAGGTATTCGTTTTCATTAATGGAGTGGCCGCCCCAGCACACCACCATGCTCGGCGCTTCGCCAACGTGCAACGCGCGGGCGTTACGCAGAATCGAAAACACCAGGTTGGTAATGTGGGTTGAGCTTTCCAGATCGAGGTTTGGGAAGCGGACGGTGTTATGAATTTGCCCATAGACGAAAAGGATGTCGCGTAGGACGGCAAACAGGTTGGCCTGCAGCGAGCGAATAATTCGCCCATCAACGAAGGCGTCTTCCGGCGGATTGATAAGCTCAAGCTTCACGCCGCGCTCGCGGCGCAGCACGTTAATGTCGAAGCTCTCAAAACGGGACAGCAGCTCTTTGCTGTTATCGGTCAGGCTACCTGAGTTCAGTACGGCCAAAGAACAGTTACGGAACAATTGATACAGGTCGCTGCTGGCCGTGCGTTTAAGCATGTCAACTTCCAGCTGCGACAACATATCCATTGAGCCAAGCGGGCTAATATGTGTAATCAAGTGAACTCCTTACGGGACGAAAATCGTCTTCCTTGCTGATTACAATAGCCTCGCTGGCCTGTTTTCTACAACCTCGGCGCGGAACAAAGCGCGCAAAATTGAGAATTTGTTAAGCTTACTGGCGCACCAGTCGGCCAATAGCTGGAACAAATTCACCGTTTGAGCGCCACGGATTAATATCCAGACCGCCGCGGCGCGTATAGCGTGCGTAAACGCTCAGGCTCTCCGGCGCGCAGAAACGTAGGAGGTCATTGAAGATACGTTCGACGCACTGCTCGTGGAATTCGTTGTGATGGCGGAACGATACCAGGTAACGCAGCAGCTTCTCACGGTCGATTTGCGGGCCACGGTATTGAATCTGCACTGAGCCCCAGTCCGGCTGATGGGTGATAAGGCAGTTTGATTTCAGCAGATGGCTGACCAGCGTCTCTTGCACCACCTTCTCACCGGCCGCGCCGTCGAGATAATCGGCGTTAAATTCGTAGCTCTCAATCTCGATATCCTGATTATCAATGCAGCTACCGTGGAAGTGAGCAATAGGCTGACCTTCCAGCTCGTCAATGCGATACAGCGCAACGGTCACGTGGCCTTCAGCGCAGGCGCACAGGTCGCGTTCCAGCGTCTGCTGCACCGCTTCCCAGCTATCAAAACGCGTCTGGTTGAAGCTGTTGAGGTACAGCTTGAAGCTTTTGGACTCCACCAGATTGACCGTCGCGTGGCTTAGCTCGACGTGGCCAACGGCCACCTGCGGCAGCCCTTTGGCATTCAGCCAGGAGAGTTCATACAGCGTCCAGATATCCGCGCCATGAAACGGCAAGGTATCGGCGTGCAGCCCGAGCGGGTCGCGGTTTAAGCTGCGCGGCACGCCCTGAAGCAGGGAGGCATCGTAGGTATCGCGATAATCTGTGGTTTTACCCAGGGTCAGGCCAGACAGCGCCTGATGGTTCTCATAAGAAGACATGTTTCACCGTTACAAAGCAGGTACACTATTGTTTCTAGTGTATCCTGGCTAACCTGAAGAGAGAAATTCGTGGATCAGCAGACCGCAGAAGCATTACACGCATTTACCCAACGCTATTGCGATGCCTGGCAGCGTGAGCGCAACAGCCTGCCGCGCAGCGAGGAACTTTACGGCATTCCGTCCCCGTGCCAGGTCTCGACGACCGATGATGAGGTGCTCTGGCAGCCGCAGCCGTTCGACGGCGAGCAAAATGTAAATGGCGTTGAACGCGCAATGGACATTGTGGTACAACAACCCATTCACACCTATTATACCACCCAGTATGCGGGTGATATGCGCGCAATGTTTATGGGAGAAACCCTGATGTTGCTGCAGGCGTGGAGCCCTGACGATTTTCGTCGCGTGCAGGAAAACCTGATTGGTCACCTGGTCACGCAAAAACGACTTAAACTTTCACCGACGCTGTTTATCGCGACGCTCGACAGCGAGCTAGACGTGATTTCCGTCTGCAATGTGACCGGTGAAGTCATCAAAGAGACGCTCGGTACCCGTAATCGCCTGCCTTTAGCGTCGTCACTTGCGAGTTTCCTGACTCAACTTGAGCCTATCCTGTAAGACAGTTTGCCCATCACTTTGTGAGAGATCTCTTACACGCCTTGTGAGAGATCGCCAGAAGATAAGTAAGACACTCATCCTACCCATTTAGTAATTTCCTTTTATATCAATATAGTATTCAAATATTAAGCATATTATTGCTCAGGTAAGTCTTAAGGGGTTGTCTCACAAGCACTTGTAAGACGGGGCGGAATAGCGGATTCTATCTACGTCGACAGGGAGTCGCACAATGAAGTGAACATTAGGATGATGGCACTTCATAGGACACACCGGGAAGGTGATTCAAGGAAAGGCTTCAGGATGAAGCAAAAGGACAACGCAGGAACGCGTTAAAGGACACCTCCAGGACGGAGAATGAGAGCCAGACAGGATATCTGGTGGATCAGGAAGATCAGGACACACTCAAGGATTGGGTGAAATCACATCGGGGTGGTGTGATGCAGGAAGCAACCGTTTATGGATGAACATGGTCAGGAGACCACAGGAAAAGTTGTCACGGATGAGCAGGGAGCACCAAAAGTAGCTGGATTGCTGCGAAACGAACCGGGAGCACTGTTTTTACAGTGCTCCCTTTTTTTTGTTTCCCGCCAACTAGTGATATCCTGCGCCCGATTTTGTTTCCTCTGAGGTTTCCATGACACGCCACGACAGCTTACGCGATCAACTACTGCTTATTGAAACCCTGATGCGCCAGCATCAACACTGGCAAGAGACCGCACCGCATGAGAGCGCATTCGCCAGCGATCAGCCATTCTGCATGGATACGCTGGAGCCGTTAGAGTGGCTGCAATGGGTGCTGATTCCGCGCATGCACCAACTGCTCGATAGTGAAATGCCGCTGCCAACCGGTTTTGCTATTGCCCCATACTATGAAATGGCGCTGGATGCCGCACACCCGCTGCGCGCGATCATTCTGCCGCCGCTGGAACAGCTGGATGCCTTCTTCGTGAGCGATACGCACTGATGCTGGAAATTATTTACCAGGATGAGTGGCTGGTGGCGGTGAACAAACCGTCCGGCTGGCTGGTACATCGCAGCTGGCTCGACCGCGATGAAAAAGTCGTGGTGATGCAAACGGTGCGCGACCAGATTGGCCAGCACGTTTTCACCGCCCATCGCCTTGACCGCCCAACCTCTGGCGTCCTTTTAATGGGGCTTTCCAGCGAAGCGGGCCGCCTGCTATCCCAGCAGTTTGAACAGCACCAGATGCAGAAGCGCTACCATGCTATCGTGCGCGGTTGGCTGATGGACGAGGCCATTCTCGACTATCCGTTGGTGGAAGAACTCGACAAAATTGCCGATAAGTTTGCCCGCGAGAATAAAGACCCGCAGCCGGCGGTGACCCATTATCGTGGGCTGGCGACGGTGGAAATGCCGGTGCCTACGGGCCGTTATCCTACCACCCGCTACGGGCTGGTCGAGCTGGAGCCGAAAACCGGCCGTAAGCATCAGTTACGCCGCCATCTGGCGCATCTTCGTCACCCGATTATTGGCGACAGCAAGCACGGCGACCTGCGCCAGAATCGCAGCGGTGCCGAGCATTTTGGCTGTCACCGTTTAATGCTTCATGCTAGCCAACTCTCGTTAACGCACCCGTTTACCGGTGAGCCGCTGACCATTCGCGCTGGGCTAGATGACGTCTGGATGCAGGCTTTATCACATTTCGGCTGGCGTGGGCTTCTCCCTGAGAATGAAAGGGTTGAGTTTGTGAGCGACTGCGGTCAGGATGAAGCTATCCAGAAGTAAACAGGGAGTTAAATCATGGCTGAAGTAGGGATTTTTGTCGGCACCATGTACGGCAATTCGCTGTTGGTGGCGGAAGAAGCAGAAACCATTCTGAGCGGTCTTGGTCATAAAGCGACGGTATTTGAAGACCCGATGGTCTCTGATTGGGAAAGCTACACCGGAAAGTACGTGCTGGTGGTGACTTCCACAACCGGACAAGGCGATTTACCTGACAGCATCGTACCGCTGTTTAACGATCTGCAGGATATGTATCAGCCGCATCTGCGCTACGGTATTATCGCGCTGGGTGATAGCACCTATGCCAATTTCTGCGGCGGCGGTAAGCGGTTTGATGCGCTTTTACAGGAACAAGGCGCGCAGCGCATTGGCGAAATGCTGATGATTGATGCGTCTGAAGACCCGGAGCCGGAGAGCGTTTCCAATCCGTGGGTTGAGCAGTGGGCAACGCTGCTGAAATAACCAAATCACAGGGCTGCCCTCTCCCTACGCAGAGGGCCTCCTTGTTCGTGCTGCCAGCCAATCCTTTGTAAACCAACGACAAAAGAGATCATAACGGCTCTTCTCCTGCCCCACATCTGGCGTTTGCCCTAAAACCCTATTTTTATAGCGGCTTTGCCTGGCGTTTTCACAACGTCAAGAGAAGCGTTTCACGCTCCTGCCTTTCCCCTCGAATGAGAGGGCTGCGTTTTTCATTTTCGTGAGCGACTGCCCAGGTTATTGGGCTTATGCTGAAAATTTATCATTAAGTGAACGAAAATGCTGTGCGTTTGAACAGTGAGGCGACGCAGTCCTCTTTTTATACTTTCTCCTGCCAGTTACTAAAAAGCAGTAGTGCAACGACATACTGCATAAAACACAAATACGTCATTCTGATTACCCTACAGGTTGTGCTGTTCAGAATGAATGTAGCGAAAAGCTATAATTCAGGAGTACAACAATGAGTTCATTGAGTCAGACCGCGAGTGCCGTTGAAAAACGGACGAATGCTCGCTATTGGATTGTGGTGATGCTGTTTATCGTCACCTCGTTCAACTACGGTGACCGTGCGACGCTTTCCATCGCCGGCTCAGAGATGGCCAAAGATATTGGCCTTGACCCTGTCGGTATGGGTTATGTTTTTTCAGCATTTTCATGGGCCTATGTTATTGGCCAAATTCCAGACGGTTGGTTGCTTGATCGCTTCGGCTCTAAACGCGTCTATTTCTGGTCTATCTTTATCTGGTCGGTTTTCACCCTGTTACAGGGATTTGTCGACATCTTTAGCGGTTTTGGCATCATTATCGCGCTCTTTACCTTGCGTTTTCTCGTCGGGCTTGCTGAATCGCCATCCTTCCCGGGCAACAGCCGTATTGTCGCGGCCTGGTTCCCGGCTCAGGAGAGGGGAACGGCGGTTGCTATTTTTAACTCCGCGCAGTACTTCGCGACCGTGATCTTCGCCCCGATCATGGGCTGGTTAACCCATGAGGTGGGTTGGTCACACGTCTTCTTCTTTATGGGCGGTCTGGGGATCGTTATCAGCTTTGTCTGGATGAAAGTGATTCACGAGCCAAATCAGCACCCAGGCGTGAACAAAAAAGAGCTGGAGTACATTGCTGAGGGCGGCGCGCTGATTAACATGGATCAGAAAGGCCCTAAGACGAAGGTTCCTTTCAGCGAAAAATGGGGGCAGATTAAACAGTTAATTGGCTCCCGCATGATGATTGGTATTTACATCGGTCAGTACTGTATCAACGCCTTAACCTACTTCTTTATCACCTGGTTCCCGGTTTATCTGGTGCAGGCTCGCGGGATGTCGATTCTCAAAGCCGGTTTCGTTGCCTCAGTTCCGGCGGTATGCGGTTTTGCGGGCGGCGTATTGGGCGGGATTATCTCTGACTGGCTGATGCGTCGCACCGGCTCGCTCAACGTGGCGCGTAAAACGCCTATCGTGCTGGGGATGCTGTTATCGATGGTGATGGTGTTCTGTAACTACGTCAACGTTGAGTGGATGATTATCGGCTTTATGGCGTTGGCCTTCTTCGGAAAAGGTATCGGTGCGCTGGGCTGGGCGGTGATGGCCGATACGGCACCGAAAGAGATCAGCGGTCTGTCCGGTGGCCTGTTCAACATGTTCGGTAATATTTCCGGCATCGTAACGCCAATCGCGATTGGCTACATCGTTGGGACCACCGGCTCCTTCAACGGTGCGCTGATTTATGTGGGGATTCATGCGCTCGTGGCGATTCTGAGTTATCTGGTGCTTGTGGGCGATATCAAACGTGTGGAACTTAAACCAATAACGGGACGTGCATGATGAATACACAATCAAGCCCCATCATTACGGACATGAAAGTCATTCCGGTCGCCGGACATGACAGCATGCTGCTGAACATTGGCGGCGCGCACAATGCCTGGTTCACGCGAAATATTGTGGTGTTAACTGATAACGCCGGGAATACCGGCGTAGGCGAAGCGCCGGGCGGTGAGGTGATTTATCAGACGCTGCTCGATGCCATCCCGATGGTATTGGGGCAGGAAGTTGCGCGGCTGAACAAAGTGGTGCAGCGGGTGCATAAAGGCAACCAGTCTGCTGATTTTGATACTTTTGGTAAAGGCGCGTGGACGTTTGAACTGCGGGTGAACGCAGTGGCCGCGCTAGAGGCGGCGCTGCTTGATCTATTGGGCAAAGCGCTGAACGTCCCGGTGTGTGAACTGTTGGGGCCGGGTAAACAGCGTGATGCGGTCACGGTGCTGGGCTACCTGTTCTATATAGGCGATCGTACGAAGACCGATTTGCCCTATCTGGAGAGTACACCGGGCAACCACGAATGGTACCACCTGCGTCATCAGGAAGCGCTGAACAGCGACGCGGTGCTGCGTCTTGCGCAGGCCTCTCAGGATCGTTACGGGTTTAAAGATTTCAAGCTAAAGGGCGGTGTATTGCCGGGTGAACAGGAGATTGAATCGGTACGGGAGTTGAAAAAGCAGTTCCCGGACGCGCGTATTACGGTTGATCCTAACGGTGCCTGGCTGCTGGATGAAGCGATTTCGCTGTGCAAAGGGTTGAACGATGTGCTGACCTATGCAGAAGACCCCTGTGGCGCAGAACAAGGATTCTCCGGTCGTGAAGTGATGGCGGAGTTTCGCCGCGCAACCGGCCTGCCGGTGGCGACTAATATGATTGCCACCAACTGGCGAGAAATGGGGCACGCGGTGATGCTAAATTCAGTCGACATTCCGCTTGCCGACCCGCACTTCTGGACTCTCTCCGGGGCGGTTCGCGTCGCCCAACTTTGCGACGATTGGGGGCTTACCTGGGGCTGCCACTCTAACAACCATTTTGATATTTCCCTGGCGATGTTTACCCATGTCGGTGCTGCTGCGCCGGGTAACCCAACCGCCATTGATACCCACTGGATTTGGCAAGAAGGTGATGCCCGCCTGACCAAAAATCCACTTCAGATTAAGGACGGTAAGATTGCCGTACCTGATGCGCCTGGGCTTGGCGTAGAGCTGGACTGGGAGCAGATTCATCGGGCGCATGAAGCCTACAAAAAACTGCCAGGGGGCGCACGTAACGACGCTGGCCCGATGCAGTATCTGATTCCCGGCTGGACCTTTGACCGTAAACGCCCTGTTTTCGGCCGCAATTAATTTAAGAAAGGATTGAACAATGACGATGCAAACTTCAACGCCAGTAGTCACTTCGATGCAGGTTATTCCGGTTGCTGGTCACGACAGCATGCTGATGAATCTGAGCGGAGCGCATGCGCCGTTCTTTACCCGCAATATTGTGATTATCAAGGATAACGCAGGGCACACGGGGGTTGGGGAGATCCCCGGCGGTGAGAAAATTCGCCTGACCCTCGAAGACGCCATTCCGCTGGTGGTGGGGAAAACCCTCGGCGAGTACAAAAACGTACTGAATACCGTGCGCAGCACCTTTGCCGACCGCGATGCGACCGGTCGCGGCCTGCAAACTTTTGACCTACGTACCACGATTCATGTGGTGACGGGAATTGAAGCGGCGATGCTCGATCTGTTGGGTCAGCATCTGGGCGTTAACGTAGCGTCCCTGCTGGGCGACGGTCAACAGCGTAGCGAAGTAGAGATGCTGGGCTACCTGTTCTTCGTCGGTAACCGTAAAGCCACGCCGCTGCCGTATCAGAGTCAGCCGGACGAGAAATGCGACTGGTATCGACTGCGCCATGACGAAGCCATGACCCCGGATGCAGTAGTGCGCCTCGCAGAAGCGGCGTATGAAAAGTATGGCTTCAACGACTTTAAGCTGAAAGGCGGCGTGCTGGCAGGTGAAGAAGAAGCTGAGTCTATCGTGGCGCTGGCAAAACGTTTCCCGCAGGCGCGCGTGACGCTGGATCCAAACGGCGCATGGTCGTTGAATGAAGCGATCCAGATCGGTAAATACCTGAAAGGATCGCTGGCCTACGCTGAAGATCCGTGCGGCGCTGAGCAGGGCTTCTCCGGTCGTGAAGTGATGGCGGAATTCCGCCGTGCTACGGGGCTGCCAACCGCCACCAATATGATTGCCACCGACTGGCGTCAGATGGGCCATACGCTGTCTCTGCAATCGGTGGATATTCCGCTGGCGGACCCGCACTTCTGGACCATGCAGGGCTCGGTACGCGTGGCACAGATGTGCCATGAGTTTGGCCTGACCTGGGGCTCACATTCTAACAATCACTTCGATATTTCGCTGGCGATGTTCACCCACGTGGCTGCCGCCGCACCAGGGAAAATCACCGCAATTGACACCCACTGGATTTGGCAGGAAGGTAATCAGCGCCTGACCAAAGAACCGTTTGAAATCAAAGGCGGTATGGTGCAGGTACCGAACAAACCGGGTCTGGGCGTTGAGTTGGATATGGACCAGGTGATGCAGGCCAATGCGCTGTACAAAAAGCACGGACTCGGCGCACGCGATGACGCGATGGGAATGCAGTATCTGATCCCGAACTGGACATTTGATAACAAACGTCCTTGCATGGTGCGCTAAGCTTACTGCCGACTCCATTGGAGTCGGCAGTGTTCTGTATACTCTGGTGTGCAGAGCACTGCCGCAAATTCGCATAAGGACAGCCCATGAAGATTGTGATTGCCCCTGACTCATACAAGGAAAGCCTGAGCGCGCTGGATGTTGCCTGTGCGATAGAGGACGGTTTTCGCGAGATTTTCCCCGATGCGCAGTACGTCAAACTGCCGGTTGCCGACGGTGGCGAAGGTACCGTAGAAGCGATGGTGGCGGCAACGCAGGGGCGAGTTGTCGACGTAGAGGTCACTGGGCCTTTGGGCTCTCCCGTGCGGGGTTTCTACGGTATTTCCGGCGATAACCGATGCGCGTTTATTGAAATGGCGGCGGCAAGCGGTCTGGAGAGCGTACCTGTGGCTCAGCGTAACCCGCTGAAAACCACCTCCTGGGGAACCGGAGAGCTTATTCGTCACGCGCTGGAATGCGGCGTTAGCCGTATCATCATTGGTCTTGGCGGTAGCGCGACCAACGACGGTGGTGCCGGAATGGTGCAGGCGCTGGGTGCCCGACTGCTGACCGCGAGCGGCCAGCCTATTGCACCGGGCGGTGCCGGGCTGGAGACGCTGGCAACCATTGATATCAGCGGATTGGATAGCAGACTGTCGCGCTGTCAGATTGATGTCGCCTGTGATGTCACCAACCCATTGACCGGCGAAGAGGGTGCCTCCGCGGTGTTTGGCCCGCAAAAGGGGGCGACGCCGGAGATGGTCGCGTTCCTGGATCGCGCCCTGGCGCACTATGCGGCGTGTATTCAACGAGATTTAGGCCGCGACGTGCTGACGCTTGAGGGCGGCGGCGCGGCGGGGGGAATGGGGGCGGCATTGCATGCGTTCTGCGGCGCAGCGCTGCGTCCAGGGATTGAGATTGTGACCGATGCACTGCACCTTGATGCGCTGGTGGCGGATGCCAGTCTGGTGATTACCGGCGAAGGGCGCATGGATAGCCAGACGATTCATGGCAAAGTGCCGGTAGGCGTGGCGAAGGTGGCGAAGCGCTACCGTATTCCGGTGATTGGGATTGCCGGAAGCCTGACGCCGGACGTCGGCGTGGTGCACCAGCACGGTATTGACGCGGTGTTCAGCGTGATGTATCGCATTTGCACCCTGGAAGAAGCTCTGTCGGAAGCGGGTGAGAACGTGAGAATGGCGGCGCGGAATATTGCGGCGGTGATTAAATTAGGGCAGACGCTGTAGGTTTTCCCGGGGTCGCTGGCGCTCGCCCGGGCTACATTTAATGGTAGCCCGGCCAAGCGAAGCGCCGCCGGGAATGGCTCTTACCCCAACATTTTCCGGGTTTCGCGGGTCACATTGTCCATCTCATCCAGCAGTTCCAGCAGCTCCGGCTCCAGCTCTTCAGGCGGCGTGCCGCCGCGCAGCTGGCTTTCAATCAGTTGACAGAGATGTTTGAGACGCGGAACCCCGCTATAGCCGCAGCTACCGTGCAGTTTATGGATCGCATCGACCAGATTCTCCGGCTCCTCACCGACCAGTTGCTCTTCCACTTTATTGCGCACCTCCGGCAGGAAGGCGACCAGCATCTGTAGCATTTCCCGCGCCAGGTCAGGTTTATAGGCCGCCTGACGTAGCGCCAGTTGCCAATCTAACGTGGCATTCAAATCGACCGGCGGCTCAACCGGTTCGGCGTTCACCGGGCGAGGCACCACGTTGACGCCTGGCTTGTAGCGCAGCAGTAAATCATGCAACCGGTTTTCTTCAATCGGCTTCGCCAGATAGTCGTTCATACCGGCTGTCAGCAGCTTCTCACGCTGTCCGGCGAGGGCGTGGGCGGTGACGGCAATCACCGGCGTTTGCTGCTGATGCGGCAACTGGCGAATCAGCTCACAGGCGCGAATGCCATCGATATCCGGCATCTGGATATCCATCAGAATCAGGTCGAACTTCATCTGTTTGGCGCACTCAACGGCCTGGTGGCCGCTTTCGCACAGCTCAACGTGCTGCACCTGATCGTCAAGCAGCGCGCCGATAAGCTTCAGGTTAGCCGGGTTATCGTCCACTGCCATGACCGTCATCGGCAGGCGATGTTCGGTATGTGGGACGGCAATCTGAGAAGAGGTGCTGAGGCTAAACTCCAGCAGCACCGGCATCAGTCGGGTGATGGTCAGCGGCTTCAGCAGGCAGGCCGATGCGCCGTCTTTCTTCAGCGCTTCCGCGTCTACCTGCGCGTGGCACGGTAGCGCCAGCACCAGGTGATCGGTCATGTCCAGCGCCATGCCCAGCTTCTCGCGGTGGATGCTCAGATCGCGAACGGAAACCGGTACGGCAACCAGCAAAATATCGTAGAACTCTGCGGGCAACGCGGCGATGCTGACGGCGTAGACCACCTCCAGCGGCGTAGAGGTGAGCATATCCAGCGTGGCCTGTGCCGCAGAGGCGTTGGCCTCCACGTAGGCAATGCGCTTGCCCTTCAGACTGCTGGTGTCCGGGCCATCGGTAATCACATTCGGGTTCAGATCGAGGTTGATGTTAAACCAGAAAGTGGACCCCCGGTTTGGCTGGCTGTGGAAGGAAATGTCGCCGCCCATCTCGCGCACCAGTTTTTGCGTGATAACCAGCCCCAGACCTGTCCCCCCGTGTCGACGGGAGATACTGGCATCCGCCTGGCGGAAGGCCTGGAACAGACGTGACTGATCGCGCTCCGGAATACCAATTCCGGTGTCGCGGATCTGCACTTCAATTTGCACCTTGTTATTGCTGACCGCGCGCTGCTCGACCAGCACGTCAATGTTACCGTTTTCGGTGAACTTGATGGCGTTACCCACCAGGTTGGTGATCACCTGCTGGAGACGCAGCGGGTCGCCGATAACGTTATCCGGCACGTCGTTTTTAATATTAAGCGTCAGCTCCAGCCCTTTATCGTGGGCCGAATGCGCCAGCAGGGTGACCACTTCATCCAGCGAATTACGCAGCGGGAAAGGAATGCTCTCCAGCAGGAGTTTACCGGCTTCCAGCTTCGAGAAGTCGAGCACGTCATTGATAATGGCCAGCAGGTTATTGGCCGAACGTTCAATGGTATTGAGGTGGTCGCGCTGGGTGGGGTTGAGTTCGGTTTTGAGCGTCAGACGAGTAAAGCCAATCACCCCGTTAAGCGGCGTACGCAGCTCGTGCGACATGTTGGCGAGGAACTCAGACTTTATGCGCGCGGCTTCCTGCGCGCGCTTTTTCGCTAGATCCAGTTCAACGTTCTGGATCTCCATCTGCTCAAGCGTTTCGCGTAAATCCGACGTAGCCTGGTCGACGTTGTGCTGCATCTCCTCGTGATAGGCGGCGAGCGACATCGCCATTGAGTTAATGCCGTTTTTCAGCATATCCAGCTCACCGAGCATAAAGCCTTCAACGCGGCTATCGAGCTGCCCTCGTCGAATGCGGTCAACCGTATTCACCATGTTGCGAATCGGCCCCGTGACGTCCTGCATCAGCCGCCAGCCGAAAATGAGCGCAATGCCGATACAGAACAGCATCATCACGCTGGAGATGAAAATCTCTTTGTACTGCTGGAGCCGGACGGATTTGAGATCCAGTTCCAGCGCCACGTAGCCCAGCATGTTAATGGGCGTCTTGGCATCCGACTGCGGCGATTCATCCGGCGAATAATGCTCGGAGATAATCGGCGTGCGCAAAATCATAATATCGCCGTGCCGGGTTACGCTTAGCCTTCGGGGAAACGCCGTGCCGCGCGGGAGCTGTAGTTCGCTTGGGTCCAACTGATAGTTGGAGGTGACGAACAGCTTATTGTGTTCATCATAAACGGAAATGGCGCGCACAATATCGGAATGGCGGCGGTGCAGCACGCTAATTAATTGACCGATGGATTCGCGATTTTGCAAATTCATACCATATTCACTGGAGACGGCGAGCGGTTCAATAATGCTGGCACCGGCGTCTTCCAGCTGACGCTGCAGGTCATGATAGCGGTGTACGACGAAGAAAATACTGAGCAGTAAACCGATGAGTACGGTTGGTGCCAGGATCAAAATCATCATTCTTGCACGCAGGCTGTAGTTGGTCATGGAGGTCCGTTGTGGGAGAATCAGAGCAATATTTTTGATTGAGAAAAATCTCTACGATGGCGCAATTCTACTCTGCAAAACGGCGCGTGACGACGCGCCAGATCATAACCGTGACAGTCAGCAGTCTTGATCCCTTTGGGCAAGGTGTCGCGCGCCACAACGGTAAAGCATTATTCATCAATGGGTTATTGCCAGATGAAAGCGCGGAAGTGACCCTGACGGAAGATAAAAAACAGTATGCGCGCGGGCAGGTAAAACGCCGTCTGACCACCAGTTCCGAGCGCGAAACGCCGCGTTGCCCGCATTTTGGCGTCTGCGGCGGCTGCCAGCAACAGCATGCGTCCGTTGCACTACAACAGCGCAGCAAACGTGAGGCGCTTTATCGGTTAATGAAGCACGATGTGGACGAGGTTATCTCGGGGGAAGCCTGGGGATACCGCCGTCGGGCGCGGCTGAGCGTGAATTATCAGCCCAAAACCCAAAAATTGCAGATGGGTTTTCGCAAAGCGAATTCGAACGATATTGTCGAAGTGGTGCAATGCCCCGTTTTGGTGCCCAATCTTGAGGCGTTACTGCCTGCCGTGCGGGAATGCCTGGAGAGCCTGAAGGGGAAACGCCAGCTCGGGCACGTTGAACTTGTTAGTGCCGACAACGGTCCACTGATGGTGCTGCGTCACACGGCGGCGCTCTCGGATGACGACAAAGAAAAATTGGAACGCTTTTCGCATTCTTCCGGCGTAGCGCTTTATCTGGCACCAGAAAGCGAGATACTTGAACGCGTTACCGGTGAGGAGCCCTGGTATTCGTCAGACGGGCTACGCTTAACCTTCAGCCCGCGCGATTTTATTCAGGTGAACGACGGCGTGAATCAGCAGATGGTTGCAACGGCGTTGTCATGGCTTGATGTACAGTCAACCGACCGGGTGCTGGATCTGTTTTGCGGAATGGGGAACTTCACCCTGCCGCTGGCTGTACGTGCGCAAAGCGTTGTTGGCGTTGAAGGCGTCCCGGCGCTGGTGGCGAAAGGGCGGGAAAACGCCGCGCTAAACCAGCTGGAGAATGTCACCTTCTTCCACGAGAATCTGGAAGATGATGTAACACTTCAGGCATGGGCGAAACACGGTTTTGACAAAGTTTTACTCGATCCTGCCCGTGCTGGCGCACCGGGCGTGATGCAGCATGTTATAAAATTAGCGCCGACGCGGGTGGTGTATGTGTCCTGTAATCCGGCGACGCTGGCGCGCGATAGCGAGGCGTTGCTGAACGCGGGGTACCAAATTCAGCGTATGGCAATGCTTGATATGTTCCCGCACACTGGGCACCAGGAATCTATGGTGCTGTTTGAGCGTAGGTAATAACGGTGGCTTGTCGACTTCGACAGGCCGGTCCCTGAAAGGAGAGGACAATGGTTGCGGTAAGAAGTGCACATCTCAATAAAGCTGGTGAATTTGACCCACAGAAATGGATCGCAAGTCTGGGAATTTCCAGCCAGCAGTCGTGTGAACGCTTAGCCGAGACCTGGGATTATTGTCGCCGCCAAACCGTGGGACATGATGACGCCGAGCTGATGCTATGGCGTGGCGTGGAGATGGTTGAAATCCTCTCCACGCTGAGCATGGATAACGACACGCTGAGAGCCGCGCTGCTGTTCCCGTTAGTAGACGCTAACGTTGTCAGCGAAGAAGTGCTGAGCGAAAGCGCCGGTCAATCGGTCGTGACCCTGATTCACGGCGTGCGCGATATGGCGGCTATTCGCCAACTGAAAGCCACCCATACCGACGCGGTCTCATCCGAGCAGGTCGATAACGTCCGCCGCATGCTGCTGGCGATGGTGGATGACTTCCGCTGCGTGGTCATCAAGCTTGCCGAACGTATTGCTCACCTGCGCGAAGTGAAGGACGCACCGGAAGACGAACGCGTGCTGGCAGCCAAAGAATGTACCAACATCTACGCACCGCTCGCCAACCGCTTAGGTATCGGTCAGCTCAAATGGGAGCTGGAAGATTACTGCTTCCGCTATCTGCACCCGGCTGAATACAAGCGCATCGCGAAGCTGCTGCACGAGCGTCGTATTGACCGCGAACACTATATCTCTGATTTCGTTGGCCATCTGCGCAGCGAAATGAAGACCGAAGGCGTGAAGGCCGAAGTGTATGGTCGACCGAAACACATCTACAGCATCTGGCGCAAAATGCAGAAAAAACACCTCGCCTTTGACGAGTTGTTTGACGTGCGCGCCGTGCGTATCGTCGCGGAGCGTTTGCAGGACTGCTACGCCGCGCTGGGGATAGTGCACACTCACTATCGTCACCTGCCAGATGAGTTCGACGACTACGTCGCAAACCCGAAACCAAACGGCTACCAGTCCATCCATACGGTGGTATTAGGGCCGGGCGGCAAAACGGTTGAAATTCAGATTCGTACCAAGCAAATGCACGAAGACGCCGAGCTGGGCGTTGCCGCACACTGGAAATACAAAGAAGGTGCTGGCGCGGCGAGCGGCCCACGTTCCGGCCACGAAGACCGTATCGCCTGGCTGCGTAAGCTGATTGCGTGGCAGGAAGAGATGGCCGACTCCGGCGAGATGCTCGACGAAGTGCGCAGCCAGGTCTTCGATGACCGCGTCTACGTGTTTACGCCAAAAGGCGACGTGGTGGACCTCCCGGCGGGCTCAACGCCGCTGGACTTCGCCTACCACATTCACAGCGACGTCGGCCACCGCTGCATCGGCGCGAAGATTGGTGGGCGCATCGTGCCGTTCACCTATCAGTTGCAGATGGGCGATCAGATTGAAATTATCACCCAGAAGCAGCCGAACCCGAGCCGCGATTGGCTGAACCCGAACCTCGGTTACGTGACGACCAGCCGTGGACGTTCGAAAATCCACGCCTGGTTCCGTAAGCAGGACAAAGACAAAAACGTGCTGGCTGGCCGTCAGATCCTCGATGACGAGCTGGAACATCTGGGCATCAGCCTCAAGGAAGCCGAGAAGCACCTGCTGCCGCGCTATAACTTTAACGACGTGGAAGAGCTGCTGGCGGCCATTGGCGGCGGCGATATTCGCCTCAACCAGATGGTGAACTTCCTGCAGGCGCAGTTCAATAAGCCAAGCGCCGCCGAACAGGATGCTGCCGCGCTGAAACAGCTTCAGCAGAAGACGTATACGCCGCAGAACCGCAGCAAAGACAACGGCCGCGTGGTGGTAGAAGGGGTCGGTAATCTGATGCATCACATTGCGCGCTGCTGCCAGCCTATTCCTGGTGACGAGATTGTCGGCTTTATCACCCAGGGGCGCGGGATTTCCGTGCACCGGGCGGACTGTGAACAGCTGGCGGAGCTGCAGTCGCATGCGCCAGAGCGCATCGTTGACGCCGTCTGGGGCGAAAGCTACTCGGCGGGTTACTCGCTGGTGGTGCGCGTTCAGGCCAACGATCGTAGCGGCCTGCTGCGCGATATCACCACCATCCTCGCCAACGAGAAGGTGAACGTGCTGGGCGTGGCCAGCCGTAGCGACACCAAGCAGCAGATGGCAACTATCGACATGACCATCGAAATCTACAACCTGCAGGTGCTGGGCCGCGTGCTTGGCAAGCTGAACCAGGTGCCGGATGTGATTGACGCTCGTCGACTGCACGGCGGGTAATGTTCTTTTGTTACCCTCTCCCGATAGGGGAGGGTAACACTCTCTTTTGCAAGGAATCACCATGACTCAAATCGACCGACTGCTCGGCATCATGCAGCGCCTGCGCGACCCTGAAAATGGCTGTCCGTGGGATAAAGAGCAGACGTTTAGCACTATTGCGCCCTACACGCTGGAAGAGACGTACGAAGTGCTCGACGCGATTGCGCGCGAAGACTTTGACGACCTGCGCGGCGAGCTGGGTGACCTGCTGTTCCAGGTGGTGTTTTACGCCCAGATGGCCCAGGAAGAGGGACGCTTTGATTTTAACGATATTTGCGCCGCTATCAGCGACAAGCTGGAGCGTCGTCACCCACACATCTTCGGTGATGCCAGCGCGGAAAACAGTCAGGAAGTGCTGACCCGCTGGGAGAAAATCAAAACCGCTGAACGGGCAGAGAAAGCGCAGCACTCGGCGTTAGACGATATCCCGCGCGCTTTTCCTGCGTTGATGCGGGCACATAAAATTCAGAAACGTTGCTCGGCGGTTGGCTTTGACTGGACCACACTTGGCCCGGTGCTGGACAAAGTCTATGAAGAGATCGACGAAGTCATGGACGAAGCCAGGCAGGCGGTGGTCGACGAAGCTAAACTGGAAGAAGAGGTGGGCGACCTGCTGTTTGCCACCGTTAACCTGTCTCGCCATTTAGGGGTAAAAGCAGAGACCGCATTGCAGAAGGCGAACGAAAAATTTGAGCGCCGTTTCCGCGAAGTTGAGCGGATTGTCGCCGCACGTGGCCTGGAAATGACCGGTGTGGATCTGGATGTGATGGAAGAAGTTTGGCAGCAGGTAAAACGGCAGGAATCTGATCTCTAAAGAAATTTTGTGGGAAAGGGCGAAAAGTGCGAAATCTTAAATGACAAGCGCTTGATTTGCGTCAAAAACTTTTACCCCAAAGGGGCTATTTTCTCACTCCCCATGTTTGTTTCTGCGGCGATTGAGGAGCGAGAATGAAAGTTTGTGGCGCTCGCCATGTTCGGGTATACTACTTTCCCGTCTTGGTTATTCCATCGTTTCACCCTAACTTCTCAGGTCCAGCATGACAACGAACTATATTTTTGTGACCGGCGGGGTCGTATCCTCTCTGGGTAAAGGCATTGCCGCAGCATCCCTGGCAGCCATTCTTGAAGCCCGTGGCCTCAACGTGACCATGATGAAACTGGATCCGTATATTAACGTCGATCCTGGCACCATGAGCCCGATCCAACACGGGGAAGTGTTCGTTACCGAAGACGGCGCTGAAACCGACCTGGACCTGGGTCACTATGAGCGCTTCATTCGTACCAAAATGACTCGCCGCAACAACTTCACTACCGGCCGTATCTACTCAGATGTCCTGCGCAAAGAGCGTCGCGGTGACTATCTGGGCGCAACCGTGCAGGTTATCCCACACATCACTAACGCTATCAAAGAGCGTGTCCTCGCCGGTGGCGAAGGTCACGATGTGGTGCTGGTTGAAATCGGCGGTACCGTCGGTGATATCGAATCCCTGCCATTCCTGGAAGCGATTCGTCAGCTGGCCGTGGATATCGGTCGTGAAAACGCGCTGTTCATGCACTTGACCCTGGTGCCATATATGGCAGCGGCGGGCGAAGTCAAAACCAAACCGACTCAGCACTCCGTGAAAGAACTGCTGTCCATCGGTATTCAGCCAGATATCCTGATCTGCCGCTCCGATCGCGCGGTTCCGGCCAACGAACGTGCAAAAATTGCATTGTTCTGTAACGTGCCAGAAAAAGCCGTTATTTCAATGAAAGATGTCGATTCCATTTATAAAATTCCAGGCCTGTTGAAATCTCAGGGGCTGGACGATTATATTTGTAAACGATTCAGCTTGAACTGCCCGGAAGCAAACCTGGCCGAATGGGAACAGGTTATCTTCGAAGAAGCGAACCCGGCAGGCGAAGTCACGATTGGTATGGTCGGCAAGTACATTGAACTGCCAGATGCCTATAAATCTGTGATTGAAGCGCTGAAACACGGTGGCCTGAAAAATCGCGTAACCGTCAACATCAAGCTGATTGATTCGCAGGATGTGGAAACGCGCGGCGTCGAAATTCTGAAAGATTTGGATGCTATCCTGATCCCTGGCGGCTTCGGCTACCGTGGTGTTGAAGGCAAGATCGCTACCGCACGCTATGCGCGTGAAAACAAAATTCCTTATCTGGGCATCTGCCTGGGTATGCAGGTTGCGCTGATCGAATTCGCGCGTAACGTTGCAGGCATGGAAAACGCCAACTCTACGGAATTTGTGCCAGACTGTAAGTACCCGGTTGTGGCGCTCATTACCGAATGGCGTGATGAAGATGGCAATGTCGAAGTTCGTACTGAAAAGAGCGATCTCGGCGGCACAATGCGCCTTGGCGCACAGCAGTGCCAGCTTAGCGATGACAGCCTGGTCCGCCAGATGTACGGCGAGCCAACTATCGTTGAGCGTCACCGTCACCGCTATGAAGTCAACAACATGTTGTTGAAACCGATTGAAGCTGCAGGTCTGCGCGTTGCGGGCCGTTCCGGGGATGATCAGTTGGTCGAGATCATCGAAGTACCGAACCACCCGTGGTTTGTTGCTTGTCAGTTCCATCCGGAGTTTACTTCCACGCCGCGTGATGGGCACCCGCTGTTTGCTGGCTTCGTGAAAGCCGCGAGCGAGTACCAGAAGCGTCAGAAGTAAGAAAAGTTAGAACGGCAACGCCCCACGAGGGGCGTTGTTTGTCTGGAGTTTTAGTTTAACTTGTACTGAGGAAAACCTAATGTCCAAAATCGTTAAAATCATCGGTCGTGAAATCATCGACTCCCGTGGTAACCCGACTGTTGAAGCAGAAGTACACCTGGAAGGTGGTTTCGTCGGTATGGCAGCAGCTCCATCAGGTGCTTCTACTGGTTCCCGCGAAGCACTGGAACTGCGTGATGGCGACAAATCTCGCTTCATGGGTAAAGGCGTACTGAAAGCTGTTGGTGCGGTAAACGGCCCAATCGCTCAGGCTCTGCTGGGTAAAGATGCTAAAGATCAGGCTGGCATCGACAAGATCATGATCGATCTGGACGGTACTGAGAACAAATCCAACTTCGGCGCGAACGCAATCCTGGCCGTATCTCTGGCGAACGCCAAAGCAGCAGCTGCTGCTAAAGGTCTGCCACTGTACGCTCACATCGCTGAACTGAACGGCACCCCAGGCAAATACTCCATGCCAGTTCCGATGATGAACATCATCAACGGCGGCGAGCACGCTGACAACAACGTCGACATTCAGGAATTCATGATTCAGCCAGTTGGCGCGAAATCCCTGAAAGAAGCCGTACGTATGGGTTCCGAAGTGTTCCACAACCTGGCTAAAGTTCTGAAAGCTAAAGGTATGAACACTGCTGTTGGTGACGAAGGCGGCTACGCTCCTAACCTGGGTTCCAACGCTGAAGCTCTGGCTGTTATCGCTGAAGCGGTTAAAGCAGCTGGTTACGAGCTGGGCAAAGACATCACTCTGGCGATGGACTGTGCAGCTTCTGAATTCTACAAAGACGGTAAATACGTTCTGGCTGGCGAAGGCAACAAAGCATTCACCTCCGAAGAATTCACTCACTTCCTGGAAGAACTGACCAAACAGTACCCAATCGTCTCCATCGAAGATGGCCTGGACGAATCTGACTGGGCTGGTTTCGCATACCAGACCAAAGTACTGGGCGACAAAATCCAGCTGGTTGGTGACGATCTGTTCGTAACCAACACCAAGATCCTGAAAGAAGGCATCGAAAAAGGCATCGTTAACTCCATCCTGATCAAATTCAACCAGATCGGTTCCCTGACCGAAACTCTGGCTGCGATCAAAATGGCGAAAGACGCTGGCTACACCGCTGTCATCTCTCACCGTTCTGGCGAAACTGAAGACGCTACCATCGCTGACCTGGCTGTTGGTACCGCTGCTGGCCAGATCAAAACTGGTTCTATGAGCCGTTCTGACCGCGTTGCTAAGTACAACCAGCTGATTCGTATCGAAGAAGCTCTGGGTGAACAAGCACCGTACAACGGTCGTAAAGAGATCAAAGGTCAGGCATAAGCCCGACTTTCTCTGATATAAAAATGCCAGCCCTCGGGCTGGCATTTTTTTTACTTAAAATCGACCGCCATTTGCTGTGGGATGGTCAGGCCGCGAGTGGTCTGCACGCAGCGGTCAATGTAGTCAGTGAAGCGGGGCGGTTTTGGCATCCCCATACTCAGCAGCTTGTCGTTACTAAAACGCACGTTCAGCGTGGCGAAGGCACCGTACAGGCGCATGGCCTTCAGCATCAGGCGTTCGTTGCACGGGCCAAAAATGGTTTTCAGCTCGCGGCGCATTTTAACCAGCGTTTCATAGCTGACCTGAGCGTACTTATCGCCCACCGGCGCTTGCTCAAGCGCGGAAGCCATCGCCTTGTCGATATCGGCAAAGCGAACGCTGTTCTCTTCGCCCGCTGAAATATGCACAACTTCTCCCTGAGCGACCGGTGCCGTCAGCAGCATCAGCAGGGCGCTGGCACAGTAGTCCACCGGAATCACATCAATACGGTCTTCCATAGAACACATGAATTTTTGCAGCATCAGCCCCATGCTGAAGACCCAGAAAATACTGCTGGAAGGCTGGCAGCCGTGATGGGTATGGCCCACGACGATAGAAGGGCGGGCAATCACCAGCGGCAACTTCGGGCACTGTTTTTGCATCAGCTGTTCGATGGTGGATTTGGAGTGCGTGTACTCCACCAGATGCTCTGCACGCTCGCGGAACTCAGCGCTTTCAGCAACCAGAGAATCCGGCTCTGGCGAGCAGGACATCGCCGTGCCGACGTGCAGGAAGCGTTGTAATCCTTCTACACGCGCCATGCGCTGCGCAAACTGCAGTGTGCCTTCGACGTTCACTTTCCAGATAAGCGGGTTACTGCCAAAAGAGGCCACGGCGGCGCAGTTCAGCACGTGGGTCACGCTATCCAGACGCCCATCAGAGAGGAAACCCTCCGGTGAAGCGAGATCGCCAAGCAGGATATTCTGTGACGTAATCTGCGCCAGCTTCTTCTCATCAATATTGAATTTACGTAAGTTTTCCTTAACCCTGGCGACAGCGGCTTCACCGTTATTCGCGCGAACTAAAAGCAGTAAATTAACGCCGCTATGGCTATTGAGGATTGCTTCCAGTGCCGCCCCGCCCAGAAAACCGGTAACGCCCGTGATTAATAATGTATTCATGAATACTGTCTCGTCATGGTTGGTTTGCGGATTTTAGGATCGGAAAAGTAAACGGCGATTAAATAAAGATTGGGGGAATAAAGGGTGGTCTTAAGCTTATTTTAAGCTTACATGTCAGCACGGATTAGATTGGACATTTTGATATTTAAAAAGATTCAATAAATTTCACTTTTAAGTATATCTGTTTGTTTTTAATGGTTTTTTGTAAAAATATAACTTATTTCATAAGTGTAAAATAAAACATTTTTTGTTACATCATAAATGGCTTCCTGAAAGCAGTATAAAATAATCCGCAGTCGGTTTGGCTACGGATTATTTATTAAGTGAGTTCTTAAAGATTTTTAGATAATCAAATCGAGTAATAATACAATTAACAAACCGACAACGGAGTTAGTTAATTCTAAAAGACCCCAGGTTTTAAAGGTGTCTTTAATCGATAATCCAAAATACTCTTTGAATAACCAGAAGGCGGCATCGTTGACGTGGGTCAGCGTGTTGCTCCCCGAGGCGGTCGCCAGCACCATCAGCGCCGGATCAACATTAAAAGTGGTAATCATTGGCCCTACAATGCCCGCAGCGGTAATGGCCGAGACGGTGCCCGCGCCGGTTGCCAGACGCAGCAGGACGGTGATAAACCAAGCCATAATCAACGGCGAGACCGAAGAGGTACGCATCATATCGGCGATGTAATCACCCACGCCGGTATCCATGATGATTTGCTTGAACGCACCGCCTGCACCGATGATAAAGACAACCAGCGCCACTTTTTCGATAGCCGTGGAGTAGGAGCTCATCACCTCAGTCATCGATTTACCGCGCGCGGTGCCAAAAGCGTAGAGCGCGACCAGCACGGCTATCAGCATGCTGACCTGCGCGCTGCCGATAAAGTTCAGGAAAGAGGTGATGCTGGCGGAGGCCGGAATAAACAGTTTAATGACGGTAACGCCGGTGATGATAATCGCCGGGATCAGCGGAACCAGCAGGCTAGTGGCGAACGACGGCATTTCGTCATCGCGGAATACTTTTTGCGATTCCAGCAGCTGTGGAATCGGGCGTTCAAGGTTGCCCAGCAGCTTTGGCAGCAGAATACCGGAGCAAATCACCGTTGGGATGGCGACGATAATCCCATAGATATAAACCATCCCCATATCGGCGTGGAACGCGGCGACTAGCGCCGTTGGGCCCGGCTGCGGCGGAAACAGGCTGTGTGCGGTGGTTGCTGCGGCTACCATGGTGATGCCGAGCTTCAGGAACGGGATTTTTGCCTCACGCGCAATACTGATAACCAGTGGTGCCAGGATCAGGAAGGCGACTTCATAGAACATGGCCAGGCCGAAGATAAGCCCGATAACCATAATGGCCCACTGCACTTTCTTCGGCCCAAAACTATTGAGCAGCGTCGAAGAGACGCGCTGGGCAGCACCGGAATCCACCATCAGCTTGCCGAGGATTGCCCCGAACAGAATGATCAGCGCCAGATGCCCCAGGGTACTCCCCACACCGGCCTCGATCGACTTGCCGATCGCTTCCAGCGGCAGCCCCTCGCAGATTCCGACAAAAATAGCCGCCAGCAGCAGCGCCAGCATGCCATTGATCTTAAATTTCATATTGAGAATAAGCAGTAGTACAACGCCCAGGGCGACCCAGATCACCGGCAAGGCTTCAGCAAACGCGTTCATCCATTTTCCTTGTCAAAATTTATAATTGGTATGATATGTAGCCAGCTCGGGATATTACCCATACGAATGTGTCATACCAATTTGATTGACGTAGCAACATGCTAAACGGTGAAGCGAGACAAAATATTGATGTAATGGAATCGTTAATTTCATAAATTTACGCTGACTCATCACAGAAAACAGCGCTGAGGTTCCCCAGTCAGTTGCTCTGAGACGGTTGCGCAAGAAGTGCGAGGGATAGTTGGCGCGAAGTATGCAATAATAACGGTTTACCACTACTGAAGAGTTGATGATGCAGTACCCGATTAATGAGATGTTCCAGACCCTGCAGGGTGAAGGTTATTTTACCGGCGTCCCCGCCATTTTTATTCGTTTACAGGGATGCCCGGTAGGCTGCGCCTGGTGTGATACCAAACATACCTGGGAAAAGCTTAGCGATCGGGAAGTTTCTCTGTTCAGTATTCTGGCGAAAACCAAAGAGAGCGATAAATGGGGTGCGGCGAGCAGTGAAGACCTGCTGGCGATTATTGGCCGCCAGGGTTGGACCGCGCGTCATGTGGTGATCACCGGCGGTGAGCCCTGCATCCATGATTTAACGCCTCTTACCGCGTTGCTCGAGCAAAACGGCTACAGCTGCCAGATTGAAACCAGCGGTACGCATGAAGTGCGCTGCACGCCGGGTACCTGGGTGACGGTGTCGCCGAAAGTGAATATGCGCGGAGGCTATGACGTGCTGTCGCAGGCGCTGGAACGTGCTGATGAAATCAAGCATCCGGTAGGACGCGTACGTGATATCGAAGCCCTGGACGAATTGCTGGAAACGCTGAGCGATGACAAACCTCGCATCATTGCGCTGCAGCCTATCAGCCAGAAAGATGACGCCACACGCCTGTGTATTGAAACCTGCATTGCGCGCAACTGGCGTCTGTCGATGCAGACGCACAAGTATCTGAATATTGCCTGATTCAATTCGTAGCCCGGACGAGGCGCATTGCGCCGACTCCGGGGAATTCCCGGCGTCGCTTCGCTCGGCCGGGCTACGGTAGTACGTTATGTTTTATTTCGCCGCGTCGTTCATCACCTTCGAGAAGGTATCCATCGGGCAGAAGCCGTTAGCATCAACCGGGCAGCCTTTCAGCGACAGCGTGACGCGCTGCGGAGGTGTTTTCAGCGTTAGCGTATCGGCGTTACGCAGCTGATCGGCGCTCTGATAGACATACTCAATCTTCATCAACTCCCGATTTGCTTTCGTATCATGCCAGCGCTGGAACACAATTTTCCCGCCAATCGGCGTACGTTCGTACTGTCCCGGCAGGGTGTAGGCGTTAAAATCGAGCGCCGTCAGCATCGAAGCAATATTTGAGTCATGGCCGACCAACACCGTGATTTTTGGCGTTTTCGCCGCTTCGGTGACCAGCGCATTATCGATATATTTCACCAGCGGTTTCGCGACGTTGCGCGCCACTTCCGGGGAAGTGAACAGACTGTCCTGATAGCCGTTTTTCAGCTGTGAAAGCACACGCCACTGCTGGTCGGTTTTGATTTCACCCCAGGCCACCTGGTCTAGCGGGAACCCTTCGTAATATTGCAGCGTGAATGCATCGACCAGCGAGTTACCTATCGCCAGCGGCCCTTTCACGCTTGGCTCTTTTTGGTAGTTGGCGCTAAAGCTGTCTTTTGCTTCGGTTAGCGAACACTGCTGTTTCTCTTTGCAGGACGGAGAGTCCTGATAGCGGGCAATCTGCGACAGTAGCTTATAGCTCTCGTCGAGCTGTTCGGACTGCCGCGCTTTCTCCATCGCCTGTACCGCTTTTTCGCGGAATGCTTCAGAGTCGTCGGTGATCACCGGGTTGAATGTTGGGTCCATGGTGCCCATTTTTTCCTGGTGGTGGACGACAACGTCACAGCCGGGGAAGGCGCCGTTAATAAAGAACTGAGCGGTAGCGACGGTACGTTGCAGGCTGTTGGCATAGGCGTATACCGTGTCTGGTGCCGGGCATTCACCGCTGGTGACCATGCCCTGTTGTGCCAGCCATTCACGCATGTAGTGGCCCATATAGACTTCGAGCACGCCGCCTTTGGTCGTCAGTTGGCCGCCGGGGACGTCCCACTCAGGCCAGGCGTTCGGCGTCGACTGCTCCAGCACGCTACCGTTAGTCGCTAAGGGTGCACGTAGGTTATGGCGGCTCATCATCAGCACCTGCTGAAGCTGATAGCCTTCGGGTGGGGTTTGCGCCTGACTCAATCCTGAGAACAATAATAGTGCCGGCATCGCTGCGGCGAGAAGCGTTTTCTTCATCCCTTATTCCTCACAATGTATTAACCAACCCAATGATTGTGACAGAACGTCGTCATTTTTCCTGGGCAGATACCGCATTCTGAAAGATTAGGGAAATTAATGTGATAGGAGTAGCAGAAGAGGAAACGGGGGAGGCGTGAATCGACTCCCCGCTTGCAGGCGTATTTACTCGCCGCGATACACGCAGCCCGCCGTGCAGGTTTCTTTAACCATGACTGCGCTAAGCAGTGGAACAACCGGTTTTACCTGTTCCCAAATCCAGCGGGACAGCACTTCGCTGGTTGGGTTTTCGAGGCCCGGAATATCGTTCAGGTAGTAGTGATCCAGTCGATCGTAGGTTGGCTTGAATGCCGCTTTCAGTTCGGCAAAATCCATGATCCAACCGGTATGCGGATCGACTTCACCGGTTATCTCAAGACGCACCATAAACGAGTGGCCGTGCAGACGACCGCATTTGTGTCCTTCTGGCACGTGCGGCAGATGGTGGGCGGCTTCGAAGGTGAAATCTTTAAACAGTGTGGTGGACATCATGAACTCTCAGTATTGCGGAAAAAAACGCCGCATAGTACCCGAATGCACATTTTTCTGCATTAACTAAAACGGCCAAATAGGCGACGAGTATAAGTATTAATCTCCGTGATGATTATTCTTTAGTTATATCAACATCCTATTCAACCTGTTTTAGTGCTATTAACTACCAGGAAAACAGGTTAGTCCATTTGGTTATTTGATATTTCTATCACTTCTTTAATTGTTATTATCGACGTCGTTAACCTTACATTCAGTTCTGTTTTTCCTGATTAGAAACAGCTTTGCTACTGGAACATAACGACACATGACAACACAGTCCCCCCCTTCAGCGTTGCTCCCGCTAAACCCGGAGCAGATGGCACGCCTTCAGGCGGCCACTACTGATTTATCACCAACCCAGCTTGCCTGGGTTTCCGGCTATTTTTGGGGCGTGCTTAATCAGCAGCCTGGCGCGGGCGCAGCTGTTGCCGCACCGGTCGCTGCTGAAGTCCCGAGCATTACGCTTATCTCTGCCTCGCAGACGGGCAACGCTCGCCGCGTGGCGGAAGCCCTTCGTGACGACCTGCTGGCTGCTAAACTGAACGTGAACCTGGTCAACGCCGGGGATTATAAATTCAAACAAATCGCTTCAGAAAAGCTGCTGGTCATTGTCGCTTCCACACAGGGTGAAGGGGAAGCGCCGGAAGAAGCCGTGGCGCTGCATAAATTCCTGTTCTCGAAAAAAGCGCCGAAGCTCACCGATACCGCCTTTGCGGTGCTGGGGCTGGGCGACACCTCTTATGAATTCTTCTGCCAGGCCGGTAAAGACTTCGACAGCAAGCTGGCTGAGCTTGGTGGTGAACGTCTGCTCGACCGCGTGGATGCTGACGTAGAATACCAGGCTGCCGCCGCCGAATGGCGCGCGCGACTGGTTGATGTGCTGAAGGCGCGTGCGCCAGCTGCGCCTTCCGTTCAGGCGGCGGCGAGCGGTGCGGTTAATGATATTCATTCGAGCCCGTACACCAAAGAAGCGCCATTAACGGCAACGCTCGCGGTGAACCAGAAAATCACCGGCCGTGATTCCGAAAAAGACGTTCGCCATATCGAAATCGATCTCGGTGACTCCGGCCTGCGTTATCAGCCGGGTGATGCGCTGGGCGTCTGGTATCAGAACGACCCCGAGCTGGTCAAAGAGCTGGTCGAGCTGCTGTGGCTGAAGGGCGACGAGCCGGTCACGGTTGACGGCAAAACCCTGCCGCTGGCCGACGCGCTGCAATGGCACTTCGAGCTGACGGTTAACACCGCCAATATCGTGGAAAACTACGCCACGCTGACCCGCAGCGAATCTCTGTTGCCGCTGGTGGGCGATAAAGCGCAGTTGCAGCAGTACGCCGCGACCACGCCGATTGTTGATATGGTTCGTTTCTCTCCCGCTCAGCTTGATGCTGAAGCGCTGATTGGCCTGCTGCGTCCGTTAACGCCGCGCCTCTATTCCATTGCCTCCTCTCAGGCGGAAGTCGAGAGTGAAGTGCACGTGACGCTGGGCGTTGTACGCTACGAGATTGAAGGGCGAGCGCGCGCTGGTGGTGCCTCCAGCTTCCTCGCCGACCGCGTGGAAGAAGAAGGCGAAGTCCGCGTCTTCATCGAACATAACGACAACTTCCGCCTGCCGGCTAACCCGCAGACCCCGGTTATCATGATTGGCCCGGGCACCGGTATTGCCCCGTTCCGCGCCTTTATGCAGCAACGCGCGGCCGATGGTGCAGAAGGCAAGAACTGGCTGTTCTTCGGTAACCCGCACTTCACTGAGGATTTCCTCTATCAGGTGGAATGGCAGCGTTACGTGAAAGAAGGCGTGCTGAGCCGTATCGATATGGCCTGGTCACGCGACCAAAAAGAAAAAATCTACGTACAAGACAAACTGCGCGAACAGGGCGCGGAACTGTGGCGCTGGATCAATGACGGTGCCCACATTTATGTCTGCGGCGACGCTAATCGCATGGCGAAAGACGTTGAGCAGGCATTGCTGGAAGTGATTGCTGAATTCGGTGCAATGGACATCGAAGCGGCGGATGAATTTTTAAGTGAGCTGCGCGTTGAGCGCCGTTATCAGCGAGATGTCTACTAATGAGCGAAAAATACCCAGGGCCTTTAGTGGTCGAAGGCAAACTGACTGACGCCGAGCGCATGAAGCGTGAAAGTAATTTCCTGCGCGGCACCATCGCGGAAGACCTGAACGACGGTCTGACCGGTGGCTTCCACGGCGATAACTTCCTGCTGATCCGTTTCCACGGTATGTATCAGCAGGATGACCGCGATATCCGCGCCGAACGCGCCGAGCAGAAGCTGGAGCCGCGCCATGCGATGCTGCTGCGCTGTCGTCTGCCGGGCGGGGTGATCACCACTACCCAGTGGAAGGCCATCGACAAATTTGCCGCTGATAACACCATTTACGGTAGCATCCGTCTGACTAACCGTCAGACCTTCCAGTTCCACGGTATTCTGAAGAAGAATGTGAAGCCGGTGCACCAGATGCTGCACTCCGTCGGGCTTGATGCGCTGGCGACCGCCAATGACATGAACCGTAATGTGCTGTGTACCTCTAACCCGTATGAGTCAGAGCTGCACGCGGAAGCCTACGAGTGGGCGAAGAAAATTTCTGAACATCTGCTGCCGCGCACCCGCGCTTATGCGGAGATCTGGCTCGATCAGGAAAAAGTCGCGACGACGGACGAAGAGCCGATCCTCGGTTCAACTTATCTGCCGCGTAAGTTTAAAACTACTGTGGTGATCCCGCCGCAGAACGATATCGATCTGCACGCCAACGACATGAACTTCGTGGCTGTTGCTGAAAACGGCAAGTTGGTGGGCTTCAACCTGCTGGTCGGCGGCGGTCTGTCCATCGAGCACGGGAATAAGAAAACCTACGCCCGTACGGCGAGTGAATTCGGCTATCTGCCGCTTGAACACACGCTGGCGGTTGCGGAAGCGGTGGTGACGACGCAGCGCGATTGGGGTAACCGTACCGACCGCAAAAACGCTAAAACCAAATACACCCTTGAGCGCGTCGGTGTCGATACCTTCAAGGAAGAAGTTGAGCGCCGTGCGGGGATCAAATTTGAACCGATCCGCCCATACGAGTTCACCGGTCGTGGCGACAGAATTGGTTGGGTGAAAGGGATCGACAACAACTGGCACCTGACGCTATTCATCGAAAATGGCCGTATTCTGGATTATCCGGGCCGTCCGCTGAAAACCGGCCTGCTGGAGATCGCGAAGATCCACAAAGGCGATTTCCGCATCACCGCCAACCAGAACCTGATCATCGCTGGCGTACCGGAAAGCCAGAAGGCGAAAGTAGAGAAGCTGGCTCGCGATCATGGTCTGATGAATGCGGTGAAGCCGCAGCGTGAAAACTCCATGGCCTGCGTGTCGTTCCCAACCTGTCCGCTGGCGATGGCGGAAGCCGAGCGTTTCCTGCCGTCGTTTACTGACAAAGTGGAATCCATTCTGGAAAAACACGGCATTCCTGAAGAACACATCGTGATGCGCGTCACCGGCTGTCCGAACGGCTGTGGCCGAGCGATGCTGGCTGAACTGGGGCTGGTGGGTAAAGCGCCGGGCCGCTACAACGTGCATCTGGGCGGTAACCGCATGGGTACGCGCATTCCGCGTATGTATCGCGAAAACATTACGGAAACCGAAATTCTCGCTTCCGTAGACGAACTGGTTGGGCGCTGGGCGAAAGAGCGCGAAGCGGGTGAAGGCTTCGGCGACTTTACGGTGCGTGCGGGCATCATTCGCCCGGTGCTCGATCCAGCGCGTGATTTCTGGGAATAACCTGAATTGCCGGATGGCGGCATAAATGCCTTATCCGGCCTACCGTCTGCGTAGGCCTGATAAGCGAAGCGCCATCAGGCAAGGCATACAGCGAGGAACTTATGTCCAAACTCGATCTAAATGCGCTGAATGAACTGCCAAAAGTCGAACGCGTGCTGGCTCTGGCGGAAACTAACGCCCAACTGGAAAAGCTAAGCGCCGAGGAGCGTGTGGCCTGGGCATTGGAAAACCTGCCCGGTGAATACGTGCTCTCCTCAAGCTTTGGTATTCAGGCGGCGGTAAGCCTGCATCTGGTAAACCAGATTCGCCCGGATATCCCGGTGATCCTCACCGATACCGGCTATCTGTTCCCGGAAACCTATCAGTTTATCGACGAGTTAACGGACAAACTCAAACTCAACCTACAGGTCTACAGCGCGAAAGAGAGCGCCGCCTGGCAGGAAGCACGCTACGGCAAACTGTGGGAGCAGGGCGTTGAGGGCATTGAGAAATACAATGACATCAACAAGGTTGAGCCGATGAACCGGGCGCTTAAAGAGCTCAACGCACAAACCTGGTTTGCCGGCCTGCGCCGCGAGCAGTCTGGCAGCCGCGCTACGCTGCCGGTGCTGGCGATTCAGCGCGGGGTCTTTAAAGTGCTGCCGATCATCGACTGGGACAACCGTACGGTTTACCAGTACCTGCAAAAGCACGGTCTGAAATACCACCCGCTGTGGGATCAGGGCTATCTGTCGGTAGGCGATACGCACACCACCCGCAAATGGGAGCCGGGCATGGCGGAAGAAGAGACCCGCTTCTTCGGGCTTAAGCGCGAGTGTGGGCTGCACGAAGGGTAAGACATTCTCGCGCAGCGGATTCACCGCTGCGCGTTATCAAGCTTGTCTGGTGATTAGCTGCGCGCCTTCGCCAGCTCGCGCATCAGCGGCATCATCACCCGTACCACTTCACGGCTGCGGCGCTCAATACGCCCCGGCAGCGCTTTATCGAGATACTGTTGATTGTCGATATGGGCGTTGTGCCAACTGGTGCCATCAGGGAAGCTAGCGCTCTTCGCCCGCTGCTGGTAGCCATCTTTTTTACCGAGTGACCAGTTCGTTGCCTCAACGGACAGCACCGGAATTCCGGCTTTATCGAAAATCTCGGCGTCGTTGCAGCAGCCGGTTCCTTGCGGATACTCCGCATTCAGGCCGGGGTTGGTTGCCGCCGCAATACCGCGGCTGTGGGCAATGGCCAGCGCGCGGTCGCGGGTCAGTTTACGAATCGACGCGGGGGTTTTTACGCCACTGTTGAAATAGATTTTATCGCCGACCACCAGGTTATCGAGGTTGATAACCAGCAGGGTGTTTTTCTTCTCCGCGCTGCTCATGCGCTTCAATAAATTTTCCGCACCGAGCTTACCTTCTTCTTCACCGCTGGTAGCGATAAAGCGAATGCCATATTGCGTCGGAATACCTTTAAAGCGTTCTGCCAGTTCCAGCATCACGCCGAGGCCCAGCGCGTTATCGTCAATGCCTTGAAGCGTCAGGCCGCCGAGGTTTTTCTCCACGTCGCTATCGCTGTGCGGAGCATAGGTGTCCAGATGCGCCATCACAATAATCTGCTGAGGTGACTTCCCTTCATGCGCCGCGATGACCGTGCTGCCGACAACGTTATGCCAGTTTTTACGGTTATCTTTGGTGGTGTAGATATAACGGCTATTAAAGGTGCGGATATCGCTCTGATAACCCATCTGCGCAAACTGCTGGCGAATATAGTCGGCAGAGAGCATTTCAGCTGGCGTACCGGTAATACGACCCGGGAAATAGGTGGCGATATAGCGAGCTTGCGTATTAGCGATGGTTCCCAGAGGCGCGGTGGCTGCCTGTGCGGGAAGGAGGGTGCAAACGCCAAGCGCCAGGGCTGCCATGCAGTGGCGCAGTGCGGAGAACATAGGAAGTCCTTACAACAGTGCAAAAAAATAGACGCACCTAGTATGAAACTGTGAGGGGCATTACACAATTTCAAAACCTCCTAAATGCCGGAAATTGCGGGCGTTAAGCACTTTTTGATATTTGCTTTTTCAGTTCGTTATTCCTTTGAGTAACAACTCATTCCTTTTCGTAATTTCATTTGGCCTGAACCACCCCCTATAGTCCCTCTATTGCTGATTGTTAGCGAGTTGTAGCACGACACCCGCCACCACAAAAAATAAGCATCGACGACACGACACAATCAGACCCAACACAACAGACGTGCAATGAATCAGGCTTAAGGAACGGTTATGGACCAAAAACGACTTACTCACCTACGGCAACTGGAGGCGGAAAGCATCCATATCATCCGTGAGGTGGCCGCCGAATTTGCAAATCCGGTGATGATGTATTCCATCGGCAAAGATTCCAGCGTAATGCTGCACCTGGCGCGCAAAGCGTTTTATCCTGGCACGCTGCCGTTCCCGCTGCTGCACGTTGATACCGGCTGGAAATTCCGTGAGATGTATGAATTCCGTGACCGTACCGCCAAGGCCTACGGCTGCGAACTGCTGGTGCATAAAAACCCGGAAGGGGTGGCGATGGGGATTAGCCCGTTCGTACACGGCAGCGCTAAGCATACCGATATCATGAAAACGGAAGGGCTGAAGCAGGCGCTGAACAAATACGGCTTTGATGCCGCATTCGGCGGCGCGCGCCGTGACGAAGAGAAGTCTCGCGCCAAAGAGCGTATCTACTCCTTCCGCGACCGCTTCCATCGTTGGGACCCAAAAAACCAGCGTCCGGAGCTGTGGCACAACTACAACGGCCAGATTAACAAAGGCGAAAGCATCCGCGTCTTCCCGCTCTCCAACTGGACTGAGCTGGATATCTGGCAGTACATCTACCTGGAAAATATCGAGATCGTTCCGCTGTACCTGGCCGCCGAGCGCCCGGTGCTGGAGCGCGACGGTATGCTGATGATGATCGATGACGACCGTATCGATCTCCAGCCGGGTGAAGTGATTAAAAAACGGATGGTGCGCTTCCGTACCCTGGGATGCTGGCCGCTGACCGGCGCGGTAGAGTCCGACGCGCAGACGCTGCCGGAAATTATCGAAGAGATGCTGGTCTCAACCACCAGTGAACGTCAGGGGCGCATGATTGACCGCGACCAGGCCGGCTCCATGGAGCTTAAAAAACGTCAGGGTTATTTCTAAGGAGCCGCCATGAACACCACTATTGCACAACAAATCGCTGATGAAGGCGGCGTTGAAGCGTATCTGCACGCTCAGCAGCATAAAAGCCTGCTGCGCTTCCTGACCTGCGGCAGCGTGGATGACGGTAAAAGTACGCTGATTGGCCGACTGCTGCACGACACTCGCCAGATTTATGAAGACCAGCTTTCGTCACTGCACAACGACAGCAAACGTCATGGTACCCAGGGTGAAAAACTCGACCTGGCGCTGCTGGTGGACGGCCTACAGGCCGAGCGCGAGCAGGGCATCACCATCGACGTGGCGTACCGCTACTTCTCCACCGAGAAGCGCAAATTTATTATTGCCGACACCCCGGGGCACGAGCAGTACACCCGCAACATGGCGACCGGTGCGTCAACCTGTGACCTGGCGATCCTGCTGATCGATGCCCGTAAAGGCGTGCTCGATCAAACTCGTCGCCACAGCTTTATCTCGACGCTACTTGGGATCAAACACCTGGTGGTGGCTATCAACAAAATGGATCTTGTTGATTACAGCGAAGAGACGTTTAACCGCATTCGTGAAGAGTACCTGACCTTCGCTGAACAGCTGCCGGGGAACCTGGATATTCGCTTCGTACCGCTGTCAGCGCTGGAAGGCGATAACGTGGCCAGCAGCAGCGACAACATTGCCTGGTACAGCGGCCCGACGCTGTTGGAAGTACTGGAAACCGTGGAGATCCGCCGTACGGTGGACACGCAGCCAATGCGCTTCCCGGTGCAGTATGTTAACCGTCCGAACCTCGATTTCCGTGGTTTTTCAGGCACCGTTGCCTCGGGCAGTGTGAAGGTCGGCCAGCGCGTTAAGGTGCTGCCGTCAGGCGTGGAATCCAGCATTGCCCGTATCGTGACCTTTGACGGCGACCTGCCGGAAGCGTTTGCCGGTGAAGCGGTCACGCTGGTACTGAAAGATGAAATTGATATCAGCCGTGGTGACCTGCTGTTGGATGCGCAGGATGCCCTGCCGTCGGTGCAGCGTGCGGCTGTCGATGTGGTGTGGATGGCCGAGCAGCCGCTGGCGGCAGGGCAGAGCTACGACATCAAAGTCGCTGGCAAGAAAACCCGCGCTCGTGTAGATGGCATTCAGTATCAGGTAGATATCAATAACCTGACCCAGCGTGAAGTGGATGCGCTGCCGCTGAACGGTATTGGTCTTGTGGATCTCACCTTTGATGAGCCGCTGGTGCTCGACAAATATCAGGAGAACCCGGTGACCGGCGGCCTTATTTTCATCGACCGGTTAACTAACGTTACCGTGGGGGCGGGGATGGTGCGCGAGCCGAACACCGAAGCAACCGCAGTGGCTTCAGAATTCAGCGTCTTTGAGCTGGAGCTGAATGCGCTGGTGCGCAAACACTTCCCACACTGGGGTGCGCGCGATTTGCTGGGAGGCAAATAATGGCTCAGCATGACGAAAACGTCGTCTGGCACGCCCATCCTGTCACCGCACAACAGCGCGAGCAACTCCACGGTCATCGTGGGGTTGTGCTGTGGTTCACCGGGCTTTCGGGCTCGGGGAAATCCACCGTAGCCGGCGCGCTGGAAGAGGCGCTGCATGAGCTTGGCGTCAGCACCTATCTGCTGGATGGTGACAATGTGCGTCATGGCCTGTGCAGCGATTTAGGCTTTACCGATGCAGACCGTAAGGAAAATATTCGTCGTGTGGGTGAAGTGGCGAAGCTAATGGTTGATGCCGGGCTGGTGGTATTGACCGCGTTTATCTCGCCGCACCGTGCAGAACGTCAAATGGTACGCGAACGCGTGGGCGATGACCGTTTCTTTGAGGTGTTTGTCGATACGTCGCTGGCGACCTGCGAGGCGCGCGATCCGAAGGGGCTGTACAAAAAAGCGCGGGCCGGTGAACTGCGTAATTTTACCGGAATTGATTCATCGTATGAATCTCCCGAGCGGCCTGCTGTCCGCCTTGATGGTGAACAATTAGTAACAAATTTGGTTGCGCAATTATTAGATCTACTCAAGCAGAGCGATATTATCAGATCCTGAAAACGTGCCGGAGTTTGTTGGCTCCGGCCTAACAGGATTATTTATGCGCAATACTCAGAACATCAACGTGGCCCAATCAGAGTCACTCGCCCCTAGCTATGATGAAACCACATGGTCTTTGTCAGGGGCTTTTGTCGGCTTTGTAGCGTGGTTGATGGCACTGGGTATTCCCTACCTGCATTACGGCAATAACACGCTGTTCTTCTTTTTGTACACCTGGCCATTCTTCCTCGCCCTCATGCCTGTTGCGGTCGTTATTGGTGTTGCCTTTCACTCATTAGTAAAAGGCAAACTAGGCTACACAATTGTTGCAACTCTGCTGACGGTCGCTGCTCTGTGCGGTTTGTTATTCATGTGGCTGATGAGTTAATGCTTCTTCATTAGCGATTATCCGCACCTTAGACCATGACAATACGTGTCTCTGTGCCGCTGAAATATGGTAAATTTCCAGCGATATGCGGTATCGCCTGCGGCCGGAGTGGAGAATGACGGTAAGTTATGGGATGATAGGGCCGTTTTTCAGGGGGCAGGATGGGTAAATTAACGCTGCTATTACTGGCTTTGCTGGTCTGGCTACAATATTCGTTGTGGTTCGGAAAAAATGGTCTGCATGACTTCAGTAAAGTCCGTGATGATGTGACCGTACAACAGTCAACCAACGCAAAATTAAAAGCGCGCAACGATCAGCTCTTCGCCGAAATTGATGACCTCAACGGCGGCCAGGAAGCGATCGAGGAACGCGCACGTAACGAACTCAGCATGACCCGTCCGGGCGAAACTTTCTATCGTCTGGTTCCGGATGCGTCTAAACGCACTCAGGGCGCGGGGCAAGCGCAAACTAATCGATAATCAGTCCCAGGATGACGACATGGCCGTAACTTTTCCGGGCGTATGCGCCGTGGTGCCGGCAGCCGGATTTGGCCGCCGCATGCAAACGGACTGCCCAAAGCAATATCTCTCAATCGGTAACAAAACGATTCTGGAACACTCGGTGGATGCGCTGCTGGCTAATGCCCGCGTCCAGCGGGTGATTATCGCGGTCTCCGCCGGAGACGAACGCTTCCAACAAACCTCCCTTGCACAACATCCGCAGATAACCGTCGTCGAAGGCGGTGTCGAACGTGCCGATTCCGTTCTGGCAGGTCTGCGGGTGATTGATGACGCCGAATGGGTACTGGTGCACGATGCGGCGCGTCCGTGCCTGCATCAGGATGACCTCACTCGACTACTTAGTCTCAGCGACACCAGCCGCGTTGGCGGCATTCTGGCCGCGCCGGTGCGAGATACCATGAAGCGTGCGGAGCCCGGTAAAGCGGCGATTGCGCACACGGTCGATCGTAACGATTTGTGGCACGCGCTGACCCCGCAATTTTTCCCTCGTGAACTGCTGCTGGAGTGTTTAACCCGGGCGTTGAACGAAGGGGCGTCGATTACCGACGAAGCATCGGCACTAGAATATTGTGGCTTTCATCCTGAGTTGATTGCTGGACGTGCTGATAATATTAAGGTTACTCGCCCGGAAGATCTGGCGCTTGCCGAATTTTACCTCACCCGCTTGGGTTGACCTGGAGAAGACATAATGCGCATTGGACACGGATTTGACGTACACGCGTTTGGCGGTGTTGGCCCGATTATTATCGGCGGCGTACGTATCCCTTATGAAAAAGGGCTGCTGGCGCACTCCGACGGCGACGTGGCGCTGCATGCGCTGACCGACGCCCTGCTGGGCGCAGCGGCGCTGGGCGATATTGGCAAACTGTTCCCGGATACCGACCCTGCATTTAAAGGGGCGGACAGCCGTGCATTGCTGCGCGAAGCCTGGAAACGCGTGCAGGCCAAGGGCTACACGCTGGGCAACGTCGATGTGACGATTATTGCTCAGGCGCCGAAAATGCTGCCGCACATCCCGCAGATGCGCGTGTTTATTGCCGAAGACCTCGGCTGCCATATGGACGACGTAAACGTCAAAGCGACCACCACCGAAAAACTCGGCTTTACCGGGCGTGGTGAAGGCATTGCCTGCGAAGCGGTCGCGCTGTTGCATAAGGCGAAACCATGATTCAGTTTGATGCACTCACCTACCTGCACGGAAAACCGCAGGGAACCGGGCTGCTGAAGGCCAACCCGGAAGATTTTCTGGTGGTCGAAGATTTAGGCTTTGAGCCAGATGGCGAAGGCGAACATATTCTGGTGCGTATTCTGAAAAATGGCTGCAATACCCGATTTGTTGCCGACGCGCTGGCAAAATTCCTTAAAATACATGCCCGCGAAGTGAGCTTTGCCGGGCAAAAAGATAAACACGCGGTGACCGAACAGTGGCTGTGCGCGCGCGTGCCGGGCAATGCGATGCCGGATCTCAGCCAGTTCCAGTTGGAAGGCTGTCAGGTGCTGGAATACGCGCGGCACAAGCGTAAACTGCGTTTAGGCGCGCTGAAGGGCAACCAGTTCACGCTGGTGCTGCGTGAAATTAAAGACCGCGAGGACGTTGAAGCGCGTCTGCAGGCGATCGCCGAGCGCGGCGTGCCGAACTATTTTGGCGCTCAGCGCTTTGGTATTGGCGGCAGCAACCTGCTTGGCGCGCTGCGCTGGGCCGAGAGCGGTGCGCCGGTGCGCGATCGTAATAAACGCAGTTTTTGGTTGTCGGCGGCGCGCAGCGCGTTGTTTAATCAGATTGTGAGTGAGCGCCTAAAAAAACCGGACTTTAATCAAGTTGTTGACGGTGATGCGCTACAATTATCGGGGCGTGGCAGCTGGTTTGTTGCCACCGACGACGAGCTTGCGGTGCTGCAGGCCCGCGTTGACGCGCGTGAACTGATGATTACCGCCGCGCTGCCAGGCAGCGGCGATTGGGGCACGCAGCGAACCGCCCTGGAGTTTGAACAAACGACGCTGGCTGAGGAGACCGCGTTGCAGTCATTGCTGCAGCGTGAAAAGGTTGAAGCCGCACGTCGCGCTCAACTGCTCTATCCGCAGCAGTTCAGCTGGAACTGGTGGGACGACGTCACCGTCGAACTGCGTTTCTGGCTGCCGGCGGGAAGCTTCGCGACCAGCGTGGTAAGGGAACTTATCAATACAACAGGTGATTATGCGAATATTGCTGAGTAACGATGACGGGATCCATGCGCCAGGCATTCAGACGCTGGCCAGAGCCTTACGGGAGTTTGCCGAGGTTCAGGTAGTTGCACCCGATCGTAACCGCAGCGGTGCGTCGAATTCGCTGACGCTTGAGTCCTCGCTTCGTACCTTCACTTTCGATAACGGCGACATCGCCGTCCAGATGGGCACGCCAACGGACTGTGTCTATCTGGGTGTTAATGCGCTGATGCGTCCGCGCCCGGATATCGTGGTTTCTGGCATTAACGCCGGCCCCAATCTGGGCGACGACGTTATCTATTCCGGCACGGTGGCGGCCGCGATGGAAGGCCGTCACTTAGGCTTTCCTGCGCTGGCGGTCTCATTAAACGGTCATCAGCATTACGACACCGCCGCCGCCGTTACCTGCTCGCTGCTGCGCGCCTTAGCGCGCGAGCCGCTGCGCACCGGGCGCATTCTGAACGTTAACGTGCCAGATTTGCCGCTCGACCAAATCAAAGGCATTCGCGTCACGCGCTGTGGCAGCCGCCACCCGGCGGATAAAGTCATCCCGCAGCAAGATCCACGCGGCAATACGCTCTACTGGATTGGCCCGCCGGGTGACAAATGCGATGCTGGCCCGGACACCGACTTTGCTGCCGTGGATGCGGGCTACGTCTCCGTCACGCCTCTACACGTCGATCTCACTGCCCATAGCGCAAATGAGGTCGTCAACGACTGGCTTGAGCAAGCGAGGGTTGATGCGCAATGGTAGTCAGTAAACGCATCCAGAGCCTGTTGAACCAGCTACGCCAGCTTGGCATTCATGACGAGCGGGTGCTGGACGCCATGGCGCAGGTGCCGCGCGAAAAATTTATTGATGAAGCGTTTGAACACAGCGCGTGGGATAACGTGGCGCTGCCGATAGGGCAGGGGCAGACCATTTCGCAGCCGTATATGGTGGCGCGAATGACGGAATTGCTGGAGTTGACCCCTGATTCAAGGGTGCTGGAAATTGGTACCGGCTCGGGGTATCAAACGGCAATCCTCGCACATCTGGTGCATCACGTCTGTTCCGTTGAGCGTATAAAAAGTCTGCAATGGCACGCGCGTCGTCGCCTGAAACAGCTTGATTTACACAATGTATCTACCCGTCACGGCGATGGCTGGCAGGGGTGGCAGGCGCGCGCCCCGTTTGATGCCATTATTGTCACGGCGGCTCCGCTGGAGATTCCGACTGCGCTGATGTCGCAGCTCGACGAAGGCGGTATTCTCGTTTTACCCGTGGGCGATGATCAGCAGTACCTGAAGCGCGTTCATCGGCGGGGAGACGAATTCATTATCGATACCGTAGAGGCCGTTCGCTTCGTTCCCCTGGTGAAAGGGGAACTGGCCTGAGACCCGGATTATTCTGAGGTTTTTTGGCCTGATTCAGCGTATGGTGGACACGTTTTCCAGTGTTCAGCACGTGCGTTGCGCGGTATTCAGTCACTGGCAGTTAACCTATTCCTGGGGGATAAATGAGCGCGGGAAGCCCTAAATTTACCGTTAATCGTATTGTGGCATTATCACTGGCTTCACTTTGGCTGGCCGGTTGTACATCATCGAATAATGCACCAGCGCCAGTCAGCTCCGTGAACAGTAACGGTTCCAGCAGCACGAGTTCCGGCATGTTGATTACGCCGCCGCCGAAAATGGGCAGCACGGCGCAGTCTACTCCTCAGATTCAGCCGGTACAGCCGGTCCAAACGCAGCCCGTTCAGACCCAGCCGCGCGTCGCTCAGCCTGTTGCTGCGCAGCCGGTGCAGATGGAAAACGGCCATATCGTCTACAACCGTAAATACGGTGATATTCCAAAAGGCAGCTACGCAGGTGGCAGCACCTATACGGTGAAGCACGGCGATACGCTGTTCTACATTGCCTGGGTTACCGGCAATGACTTCCGTGACCTTGCCCAGCGCAACAACGTCGCCGCGCCATATGCGCTGAACGTCGGTCAGGTGCTGCAGGTAGGAAATGCTTCTGGTCAGCCAATTACCGGCAATAACCCGGTTGCGATAGCCAGTTCACAGTCCAGCAATGGAAGTTCCGGATTAGTCTCAAAACCTGCACAAAATTCAACCGCGGTTGTTGCGTCGACTCCGACAATTACGTATTCTGAGGATTCAGGTGAACAAAGTGCTAACAAAATGTTGCCTAACAACAAGCCTGCGACGAGCACCGTCACAGCGCCTGTAACGGCACCAACTGCGAGCACGACCATACCGACTGCCAGCAGTACTTCAACCAGTTCGCCAATCTCTTCATGGCGCTGGCCAACTGACGGCAAGATTATCGAAAACTTTAGCGGCACCGACGGTGGCAACAAAGGTATCGATATTGCGGGCAGTAAAGGACAGGCAATCGTCGCAACCGCCGATGGGCGCGTCGTCTATGCCGGTAACGCACTGCGCGGTTACGGTAATCTTATTATCATCAAACACAACGATGATTACCTGAGTGCCTACGCTCATAACGATACAATGCTGGTCCGGGAACAACAGGACGTAAAAGCGGGGCAGAAAATCGCTACCATGGGTAGCACCGGAACCAGTTCAACACGTTTGCATTTTGAAATTCGTTACAAGGGGAAATCCGTCAACCCGCTGCAGTATTTACCGCAGCGATAATTCGGCAAAGTACTTCACATGAACGCTTTCAGGCGACGCTGGCCGCTGCTGGAGCCGCCTGAAAAGTGACATGATAAGGTGCATTGCCTGGGGATCACGGGTAGGAGTCACCTTAATGAGTCAGAATACGCTGAAAGTTCATGATTTAAATGAAGACGCGGAATTTGATGAGAATGGAGTAGAGGTTTTCGATGAGAAAGCCTTGAGTGAAGAGGAACCCAGTGACAACGAACTCGCAGAAGAAGAGCTCTTATCGCAGGGTGCCACTCAACGTGTACTCGACGCGACTCAGCTTTACTTAGGCGAGATCGGCTATTCTCCGTTATTGACCGCTGAAGAAGAAGTCTATTTTGCTCGTCGTGCTCTGCGTGGCGATGTTGCCTCACGCCGTCGGATGATTGAGAGTAACCTCCGTCTGGTCGTGAAAATTGCCCGCCGTTACGGCAATCGTGGTCTGGCGCTGCTGGATCTTATCGAAGAGGGCAATCTGGGGCTGATTCGTGCCGTAGAAAAGTTCGACCCAGAACGTGGGTTCCGTTTTTCAACCTACGCCACCTGGTGGATCCGTCAGACCATTGAACGGGCTATCATGAACCAAACCCGTACTATTCGTCTGCCAATCCATATTGTTAAAGAGCTGAACGTTTATCTGCGTACCGCGCGTGAACTGTCGCACAAGCTGGATCACGAACCGAGTGCGGAAGAAATTGCCGAACAGCTTGATAAACCGGTTGATGACGTAAGCCGTATGCTTCGTCTCAACGAACGCATCACCTCAGTTGATACGCCGCTGGGCGGGGACTCTGAGAAAGCACTGCTCGACATCCTGGCCGATGAAAATGAAAACGGTCCGGAAGACACCACGCAGGACGATGACATGAAGCAAAGCATCGTGAAATGGCTGTTCGAACTGAACGCCAAACAACGAGAAGTGCTGGCGCGTCGTTTTGGTCTGTTGGGGTATGAAGCAGCGACGCTGGAAGATGTTGGTCGCGAGATTGGCCTGACCCGCGAGCGCGTGCGTCAGATTCAGGTTGAAGGTCTGCGTCGTCTGCGTGAAATTTTGCAGACTCAGGGGCTGAATATCGAAGCGCTGTTCCGCGAGTAATACGGTTTTGTTCAAAGAGGTCAGCCGCGAGGCTGGCCTTTTTCTTTGCCTTTTTTCCGAACTATTCCATCATCTTACGCACCAGATGCGTAAACTGATCCTGCTCCTCGGGCGTTAAACGCTGCAAAAATTCGTTGTCCACGCGGTTTCCCACCGGCTGGCTGGCTGCCAGCAAGGCTTCACCTTCTTCGGTCAAAAAGACAAATCGACGACGCTTATCGTCGGGGTCCTGCTCGCGTCTGACTAATCCTTTAATTTCCATCCTGCTGAGCATCTCGGCGAGCGTCGCCTTGGTGCTGACCGCCACGCTGGTCAACGCCACCTGTTCAATACCCGGGCTTTCGGCGATGGAGCGCATCACCGCATACTGCGGCTTGGTCAGCTCGGGTAATTCATGCTGCCAGCGTGAAGTATGCTGTTGAAAAAGATGGCGAAGCAGGTGGAATGCTTCGTTTTTGATTTCCATGATGACTCTCCGGCAGTGTGCGCGTCTCTATGATAGCCGTTTCAGGCACGTTGAACAAAATGAACAAAAAATGCGTGCGTATACGAACAATCTTGTCAGCGTCATGCAATAGGAGTAAGTTAACTCATATTGTTCGTACACGAACGAAATTGAGGTGAGCAATGAGACTGATTATTGGCATGACCGGCGCCACCGGGGCACCGTTAGGTGTTGCACTGCTCCAGGCACTACGCGATATGCCGGAGGTGGAAACTCACCTGGTCATGTCGAAATGGGCGAAAACTACCATCGAACTGGAAACGCCGTGGAGCGCGCGCGACGTCGCGGCAATGGCCGACTTTAGCCACAGCCCGGCGGACCAGGCGGCCACCATTTCCTCCGGTTCTTTCCAGACCGACGGCATGATTATTATTCCGTGCAGCATGAAAACGCTGGCCGGTATCCGCGCAGGCTACGCCGACGGACTGGTAGGGCGCGCCGCTGACGTGGTGATGAAAGAAGGGCGCAAGCTCGTGCTGGTGCCGCGTGAAATGCCGCTCAGCACTATCCATCTGGAAAACATGCTGGCGCTCTCCCGCATGGGCGTGGCGATGGTGCCGCCCATGCCGGCGTTCTACAACCACCCGGAAACGGTCGACGACATCGTTCAACACGTGGTCACGCGGGTGCTCGATCAGTTCGGCCTCAAATACGATAAAGCGCGCCGCTGGCAGGGTTTACCGGCGACGAAACAATTATCACAGGAGAATGCATAATGGCTTTTGATGACTTACGCGGTTTTTTGCAGGCGCTGGAAGACCAGGGGCAACTGCTGAAAATCAGTGAAGAGGTAAACGCCGAGCCGGATCTGGCGGCCGCGGCCAATGCGACAGGCCGTATTGGCGACGGTGCGCCAGCCGTATGGTTCGATAACATCCGTGGCTTTACCGATGCTCGCGTGGTGATGAACACCATTGGCTCCTGGCAGAACCATGCCATTTCAATGGGCCTGCCGATGAATACGCCGGTCAAAAAACAGATTGATGAGTTTATTCGCCGCTGGGATAAATTCCCGATTGCTCCGGAACGCCGCGCGAACCCGGCATGGGCGGAAAACACCGTCGATGGTGACGACATTAACCTGTTCGACATCCTGCCGCTGTTCCGCCTGAACGACGGCGACGGCGGTTTCTATCTCGATAAAGCGTGCGTGGTTTCCCGCGACCCGCTGGACCCGGACAACTTCGGCAAGCAGAACGTCGGTATCTACCGTATGGAAGTGAAGGGCAAGCGTAAGCTTGGCCTGCAGCCGGTGCCAATGCACGATATCGCGCTGCACCTGCATAAAGCGGAAGAGCGTGGTGAAGACCTGCCGATTGCTATCACCCTGGGTAACGACCCGGTGATTACCCTGATGGGTGCCACGCCGCTGAAATACGATCAGTCCGAATACGAGATGGCCGGTGCGCTGCGCGAAAGCCCGTACCCTATTGCCACCGCACCGCTCACCGGTTTTGATGTGCCGTGGGGCTCTGAGGTGATCATTGAAGGAGTTATCGAAGGTCGTAAGCGTGAAATCGAAGGCCCGTTTGGCGAGTTCACTGGCCACTATTCCGGCGGCCGTAATATGACGGTGGTCCGTATCGATAAAGTTTCTTATCGCACCAAGCCTATTTTTGAGTCTCTCTATCTCGGTATGCCGTGGACTGAAATTGACTACCTGATGGGCCCGGCCACCTGCGTACCACTGTATCAGCAGTTGAAAGCGGAGTTCCCGGAAGTGCAGGCGGTTAACGCCATGTACACCCACGGCCTGCTGGCCATTATCTCCACCAAAAAACGCTATGGCGGCTTTGCCCGCGCGGTTGGGCTGCGTGCGATGACCACGCCGCACGGTCTGGGCTATGTGAAGATGGTGATTATGGTTGATGAAGACGTCGACCCGTTCAACTTGCCGCAGGTGATGTGGGCGCTGTCGTCGAAGGTCAACCCTGCGGGGGATCTGGTGCAGCTGCCAAACATGTCGGTGCTGGAACTCGACCCTGGTTCAAGCCCGGCGGGGATTACCGACAAACTGATTATCGACGCTACCACCCCGGTTGCGCCGGACAACCGTGGTCACTACAGCCAGCCGGTACAGGATTTGCCTGAAACCAAAGCCTGGGCTGAGAAACTGACCGCTATGCTGGCTAACCGTAAGTAAGGAGGAAAAGATGATTTGTCCACGTTGCGCCGATGAACATATTGAAGTAATGGCGAAATCGCCGGTAAAAGATGTCTGGACCGTGTACCAGTGCCAGCATTGCCTGTACACCTGGCGCGATACCGAACCGCTACGCCGCACCAGCCGTGAACATTATCCAGAAGCGTTCCGCATGACGCAGAAAGATATTGATGACGCGCCGATGGTGCCAAGCATTCCGCCGCTGCTGGCGGAAGATAAGCGTTAATGTACTCAACAGCGATGGGGATTCACCTCGTCGCTATTGCCTGCTTTTTTATGGGGAACACTGCCCACATACTGTGATCTGGTCTTATTTCTGCGACGCTCAATATTTCAAAGTATGTAAATATAGACATGATTTTAAAAACAGTATTGACACCGTGTGGTAAATGCGTAAATTGAGTTTTAACAGCACAATAAAAGTAAGTGTTTATTCAGAAGTACTGGGGTTAGCCATTTTGTAATAAGGCCACGAAGTTTGTAGTTTGGGATGCAGTATGTTTTAAGGCCTCGCAGTAATTGTGCTGGAAAGCAAAATGGTAGAGTATGCGCGACGATGTAACGCCTTGTTTTAAATTTATTTACTGCGATTATCGAATCATGATAAACGCAACGGTAATAAGGCAACGCATCAAAGAGTATATGTCGCGATGGGGGAATGTACTTGTTTAAGGCGCCATGCTTAAGTTAGTGATCAGGCTGGCGGTGTGTGTAACAGGATAACTAGAGGGAGGTTTTTAAGTTTTAATGCCCAATATTATCTGTAGTAAACGGGTGCATTTTAAAGCAGTATAAATTGTAGTAATAATTCAGTAAGTTAATTAAT